>NZ_LRTR01000822.1 GCF_001550375.1 Streptomyces europaeiscabiei
GAGTGCAGCACACGCGCGCGTGCGGCCCCTCCGGTCGCCAGCCACACATCGCGCGGACCGGAATGGACCAGGCACTGCCCGCTCGCCGCGAAGCCCGCCTCTCCCTCCAGCGCCGGCGGCATGCCCTCGTTCGGCAGGACCGCCCAGGAACGGCCGCCGTCCTTGGTGGAGAGGATGCGGAACTTCCCGTCCACCGGATCGCTCATGGCGAGTCCGTGGCGGGGGTCGAAGAAGGTGAGGCAGTCGTAGAAGGCGCGCGGATCGGTGTTCCGGAAGGATTCGGTCCACGTCGCACCGCCGTCGTCCGTGCGGTACACGCGGGAGGCCTCTCCCTCCCCGATGGCCAGGACGACCGCCCTGCGTGCGTCGAATGCCTCGATGTCCCGGAACTGCAGATCCTGTGCGCCGGGCGGTGAGACGTTGCGCCAGGTCCTGCCCCCGTCGCCGGTGCGCAGCACCGTCCCCGCGGAGCCCGCCAGCCACGCACTGTTCCGGCTGACGGCGGCGAGACCGCGAAAGCGCACGTCAGTGCCGGTCTCCTTCAGTTCCCAGTGTGGTGGCCGGCCTTCCCCCTGTGCCTGCGCGGGCACCGCCAGGGCGGCGGCGAGTGCCGCCGCGGCCAGGCCCGTCGTCATCGTCCGACTCGTCCGACTCATCCGTCTCGACTGCCCCAAGCCCCTCATGGCGGGCGAAGCTAGTGCACCGATCCGGTGCCGTCCAGATGGCCTCGGCCGGGAACCGCCGGGCGGCGTCCGGTGTCCTCTCCCATATCCCGGAATACGGGATGAGAAATCGATCACCACAGTGATTGGGCTCGGTGACAGAGGTCACTCGACCCTCATGTGCACGGATCGGCCCGATCCGGCGTCTTCTGAAATGCCCGACCCCAGCCGTCCGGAGTCCGTCCACCCGTCACAAGGGAGCAAGGCGTTGTCCACCGTCATCGAGCAGCCCGTAGAGGCCCGTCTCGTCGCCGCCGCGCCGCGGATGCCGAGCATTCCCGCAACGCTCCACTACGACCGCAGCGACCCCTTCGCCGTCCGTATGACCTTTCCCGCCCCGGCCACGCTGGAGGGCGTCGAGGTCTGCTGGACCTTCGCCCGCGAACTCCTCGTGACCGGGATGGAGGAGCCGGTCGGCTACGGGGACGTACGCGTCCGCCCGTACGGCTACGAGCGACTGGTCCTGGAGTTCCACGCCCCCGAGGGCACCGCCGTGGTGCACGTCCACGCCGGTGAGGTACGGCACTTCCTGGACAGCACGATCGACCTGGTGCCGCTCGGCCTGGAGCACCACCAGGTCGACCTGGACCACGACCTGGCGCAGCTGATGCGCGACGCCTGCTGAGGTCGCCCGTGGACGCCGCCCCGTTCCACCCGGGGGCGGTCGCCCCGGGCGCCGGTCCGACCGGTCCGGACACGTCGCCGACGTGCGCGGCGCGCTGACGTGCGCGGCGCGTTAATGCGTTGACACTCCTCCGACCCCCTCCGTACGTTGTTCCACGGTCCTGTTGCCGTCGATTGGAGAAGGACGTTGCTCGTCTGAGGTCCTGAGACACCGCGTCACACACCCTGCCGTTTCCCGGCATCCCTGTGTGCGTTGCGTGCGACCTCGGCGTACGAGCCGTCCAGTAGGCAGCGGGCTTTTCTCCTGCCCTCGTCGTGTCGCCCCTCGCGGTGTTTCAGAACGCGTCCCCCTGGCCGCTTCCCTCACTCGCGAGGTCCCTCATGTCTACTCCCCTCTCTCTCACCTGCACGTCCCTGTCCTTCGTCTGGCCCGACGGCACCCCCGTCTTCGACGAGCTGCAGATCGCGTTCGGGCCCGGCCGGACCGGACTCGTCGGCGTCAACGGGTCAGGGAAATCAACCCTGTTGAAGCTGATCGCCGGTGATCTCACCCCGTCCGACGGCACGGTCCGGGTGGCCGGCGAGGTCGGATATCTCCCGCAGAACGTCACGCTCGACACCGGCCTGAAGGTCGACGAGGCGCTCGGTATCGCCGCCGTCCGTGCCGCGCTGCACGCCATCGAGGCGGGCGACGTGGCCGAGGAGCACTTCGCGGCGGTCGGCGACGACTGGGACGTGGAGGAGCGCGCCCTGGCGACGCTCGGCCAACTCGGCCTGGGTCACGTCGATCTGGACCGCACGATCGGCGAGGTCTCGGGCGGTGAGTCGGTGCTGCTGCGCCTGGCCGCGCTGCTGCTGCGCCGGCCCGACGTCCTCCTCCTGGACGAGCCGACCAACAACCTCGACCTGTACGCGCGGCGTCGGCTGTACGAAGCCGTCGAGTCGTGGTCCGGGGTCATGATCGTGGTCAGCCACGACCGTGAACTCCTGGACCTGGTCGACCAGATCGCGGATCTGCACGCCGGTGAGGTCACCTGGTACGGAGGCAACTTCTCCGCGTACGAGGAGGCGCTCGCCGGTGAACAGGAGGCCGCCGAGCGGATGGTGCGGGTCGCCGAGTCCGATCTGAAGAAGCAGAAGCGTGAACTGGTGGACGCCCAGGTCAAGTTGGCCCGGCGTAAGCGGTTCGGACAGAAGATGCAGGATCAGAAGCGGGTACCGAAGGTCGTCGCGGGCCTGCGCAAGCGCGCGGCCCAGGAGTCCGCGGGCAAGCACCGCATCCTGCACGAGGAGCGGCTCGCCGGGGCCAAGGAGCGGCTCGACGAGGCGGTGGAGGCCGTACGGGACGAGGACGAGATCCGCGTCGAGTTGCCGTACACGGCCGTGCCGCCGGGCCGTACCGTCCTGACCCTGCTGGATCTGGAGCTGAGGTACGGCGCCCGGGTGAGGGGCGGGTTCGACCTGCGCGGCCCGGAGCGGATCGCGCTGATCGGCCGCAACGGCTCGGGCAAGACCACGCTGCTGCGGACGATCGCGGGCGAGCTGGAGCCGGTGGGCGGAGAGACGAAGGCACATGTTCCGCTGCGGTTCCTGCCGCAGCGGCTCGACGTTCTCGACGACGAGCTGTCGGTCGCCGAGAACGTGGCCCGGTTCGCGCCGGACGCCACCAACAACCGGGTCCGGGCCCGTCTCGCCCGCTTCCTGTTCCGGGGCGCCCGTGCCGACCAGCCGGCGGCGACGCTGTCCGGCGGGGAACGCTTCCGGGCCGCCCTCGCCGCCCTGATGCTCGCCGAGCCCGCCCCGCAGCTGCTGATGCTGGACGAGCCGACGAACAACCTCGACATGGCGAGCGTGCGGCAGCTGACGACCGCACTGGAGTCGTACGAGGGCGCGCTGATCGTGGCCAGCCACGACCTGCCGTTCCTGGAGTCGCTCGGGATCACCCGGTGGCTGCTGCTGGAGGAGGGAGAGCTGCGGGCGACCACGCCGGAGGAGATCGAAGCGGCCGGCTGACCCGGCCCGGCGGCGGGGGCGTCCGGGCGGGGCTCGGCCACCGCCGAGCATCTCAGGAGGGCCACAGCCTGCCTCCGGGGGTTTTGTCCAGGTGGACCGGGGCTGCATGATGGCGGACCGGCGTCGCTTCACGCGCGCCGGAAAACCGTCGTTCGATTCGGAGCCACCCACGTGCCCAGCAGGAAAGCCCTCGTCCGCCGCCCCGGCCCCCGCCTGGCCGAGGGCCTCGTCACGCACGTCGAACGCACGGAGGTGGACGTCGACCTCGCGGTCGAGCAGTGGGAGGCGTACGGGGAGGCCCTGCGCGACCACGGCTGGGAGACGATCGAGGTGGACCCGGCCGACGACTGCCCGGACTCGGTGTTCGTCGAGGACACCGTGGTCATGTACAAGAACGTGGCCCTGATCGCGCGCCCCGGCGCCGAGTCCCGGCGGGCCGAGACCGAGGGGATCGAGGAGGCCGTGGCCGCGCTCGGCTGCTCGGTGAACTGGGTCTGGGCACCCGGCACCCTGGAGGGCGGCGACGTCCTCAAGGTCGGCGACACCGTGTTCGTGGGCCGGGGCGGGCGTACCAACGCGGCCGGGGTGCAGCAGCTGCGGGCCACGTTCGAGCCGCTGGGGGCGCGGGTCGTCTCCGCGCCCGTGAGCAAGGTGCTGCATCTGAAGTCGGCGGTCACCGCGCTGCCCGACGGCACGGTCGTCGGGCACATCCCGAAGATGGACACGCCGTCGCTGTTCGGTCGCTTCCTGCCGGTCCCCGAGGAGGCCGGGGCGCACGTGGTGCTCCTCGGCGGCGACAAGCTGCTGATGGCGGCGAGCGCGCCGAAGACGGCGGAGCTGTACTCCGACCTCGGGTACCAGCCCGTCGTGGTCGACATCAGCGAGTTCGAGAAGCTGGAGGGCTGTGTGACATGCCTCTCGGTGCGACTGCGGGGGCTGTACGCCTGAGAGGTGATCCCCTCACCCTTTCAGCCCTAGGACCTGCGCGTCCGCGGGGCCTCCGGCAGGCCCACGGACGGCTCCGCAGGCCCGGCTGATCAGCGGTCTTTACAGCGCGCTTAACCTACGGCATCGTAACCTACGGATACGTAGCCTACGATGCCGTAGGTTCAGGTCACCCGCCCGTGACCGCCCACCGGATTACACGTCCCCTGTTCGTCCCCCTGGAGCATCTGTGTCGATCACTTCTCCTCACCTCGGCAGCCCGTCCACCGAGTGGACCGACGCGCGGCTGCTGTACGCGCTGGAGGAAGTCGTCGAGAAGGAACTCAACCGGCATCTGCAGGTCACCAAGGACTGGATGCCGCACGAGTACGTGCCGTGGAGCGACGGCCGCAACTTCCCCGGCTTCTTCGAGGACGGCGAGGCCTGGGAGAAGGGGCAGTCGAAGGTCACCGAGGTCGGCCGTATCGCCCTCGTGGTGAACCTGCTGACCGAGGACAACCTGCCCAGCTACCACCACGAGATCGCCACCCTCTTCGGCCGTGACGGCGCCTGGGGCACCTGGGTGCACCGCTGGACCGCGGAGGAGGGTCGGCACGGCATCGTGATGCGCGACTACCTGCTCGCCTCGCGCGCGGTGGACCCGGACAAGCTCGAAGAGTTCCGCATGTCCCACATGGGTGAGGGCTTCGAGTCGGACAACCGGCACTCGATGCTCCACACGGTCGCGTACGTCTCCTTCCAGGAGCTCGCCACCCGCGTCTCGCACCGCAACACCGGCCACCACTCCGGTGACCCCGTGTGCGACCGCATGCTGGCGCGCATCGCGGCCGACGAGAACCTCCACATGATCTTCTACCGGAACCTGCTGAAGGCCGCGTTCGAGTTCGCCCCCGACCTCACCATGCAGGCGGTCCGCGACGTCGTCGTCAACTTCCGTATGCCCGGCCACGGCATGCCCGGCTTCGAGCGCGCCGCCGCGCAGATGGCCATCGGCGAGGTCTACAACATGCGGATCCACCACGACGACGTCCTCGCGCCCGTCATCCGCTTCCTGAAGATCATGGAGATCGACGGTCTCGGCCCCGAGGGCATGAAGGCCCAGGAGGAGCTCGGCCTCTACATGGGCGGCCTCGACGCCGAGGCCCGCAAGTTCGACGAGAAGCTCGCGGCGCGCAAGGCGCGGATGGCGGCGCGGGCGGCCGGCGCGTAACCGGCCCGCTCGCTCGGGCAGGGGGACGGGGCGGCTGGATTCGAACCAGCGTGTTCCGGTTCTGGAGACCGGTGCGACTGCCTCTGCGCTACGGCCCCGTCCTTGAGGGGGAGGATAGCGCCTCGTCCTGCGGTGGGATCTCAAGGCCCCGGCCAGATCTCATCCGCGCGAGGCGACGCACTCATCAGCCCCTCCCTCACTCGCCGGCTCATCGCCGAATTCGCCAACCGCCCGCACAACACCCGGGAGCCCGACCACCGTCTCGACGCTCTGACCGGCCGCGAAGGTGAAGTCATGCGGCTGATCGCCGCCGGATGCACCAACAACGAAATCGCCAAGCAACGGGTGGTCTCCCCGCTGACCGCGAAGACCCACGTCAGCCGCGTCATGGCCAGACTCGGCGCCCGCTACAGGTCCCAAGTCGTGGTCATGGCCTACGAGTACCGCATGGTCAGCCCCGGTCGGCTCGCGGACTGAATCCCCGGCCACCGCCGGTATCCGGCACCGTGCCAGCTGCGCAGACCTCCCCTGTCGCAGGTCCGCCACCCGTCTCGCACGGCCATGCTGCGGGTTCTCGTAGGGGAGTGGGACCGACCGCCCAGGCCACGGCGCGAGACTCCGATCACGGCCGCAGGTCAGAGGTCGGCGCGGGGAACAAGCGGCGAGAACCCGCACCTGCCACTGGTGAGGTCCCCGTCGATCGTGGTCAGGACTTCTCCTGGTACGACATTGCGGGTTCTTCGCCCCGCGCCCCCTCCCGTTCCCGTCCCCGGGGGCTGTGCTCCGTCGCCCCCTTTCGCCGGACAGCTCGGGATGGTGTCGTCGGGCAGGCGCGAGTGCGGGTGCGAGTGCGTTGTGGTTGCTCGCGCGGTTCCCCCGGGCCCCTGAACAGCGGGGGCTGTGCCCACAGCGCGTCCGGCCCTCGGCTCACCACTCCGCCTCCCGGTAGTCCTTCAGGAACACCCCGGACACCGGGTCGCCCGCCTCGCCGCGCACGATCGGGTCGTAGACGCGGGCGGCGCCGTCGACGATGTCGAGCGGGGTGCGGAAGCCGGCGCCGGCCATACGGTGTTTCTTCGGCGCGGGGTTCTCGTCGGTGATCCAGCCGGTGTCGACGGCGCACATGTGGACACCCTGGCCCGCGAGTTCGGCGGCGCTGGTGCGGGTGAGCATGTTGAGCGCGGCCTTGGCCATGTTGGTGTGCGGATGCCCGGCCGTCTTGTTGCGCACGGCGAAACGGCCCTCGACGGCGGTCACGTTGACCACATAGCGGCGGGCGCGCGGCGCGGCGAGCAGCAGCGGCAGCAACCGGTCGCAGAGGAGCGCCGGGGCGAGGGAGTTGACCAGCTGGGTCTCCAGGACCTCTGCCGGGTCGAGTTCGCCGAGCCGCGCCGACCAGGAGTTCTCCGGGGAGGGGTCGGGCAGCAGCCCGGCCTCGTCCGCCTCGCGCAGCGCGACGGGCAGGGCGGCGGCCCCGTCCTCCAGCATCCGCATCGGCGTGAACCCGGGTGCCTGCCGCGCCCCTTCGGGCAGCGCGTCGTACTCCCCGCCGGCCAGCAGCGCGTACGACTCCGGTGGCCGCCGTACCGTCTGGGCCGCGTTGTTCACCAGGATGTCGAGCGGCTCGCCCTCCTGCCGCAACTGCTCGCACAGGCCCAGCACTTGGCGCGGGTCCCGCAGGTCGACGGCGACGACGGTCAGCCGGTCGAGCCACTTCTCGCTGCCGGGCTCGGCTCGGAAGCGGCGTACGGTGTCGTGCGGGAAGCGGCTGGTGACGAGCAGGTCCGCGCCGTCGCGCAGCATCATCAGGGCCAGCTGGAAGCCGATCTTCACCCGGCCGCCGGTGAGCAGCGCGCGGCGGCCGCTCAGGTCGGTGCTGAGGCCGCGCCGCGCGGTGTTGTCGGCGGCGCAGCGCGGACACAGTCGGTGATAGAAGGAGTCGACCTGTCGATAGGACGTCTTGCAGACATAGCAGTGACGTGGCTTCAGGAGGACTCCCCCGCCGCCCGCCGCTGGTTCCGACAGCGGGGCGTCCTCGCGCCGGTCCAGGGCTCCGGTGGCGGTCGCGGCCATCACGGCGGCGTCCGCGGCGGACTTCTCAGCGCTGAGCGCCTTACGGCGGCGCTGCCAGCCGTCGCGTGCGAAGGACGCGGCGACCCGCTCGGCCCGTAGCCGCACGGGGTCATCGACGGGCAGCGCCCGCAGCCTGCCGACCGTACGGTGGAAGGCCGCCAGCTCTTCCTCGGTGATCCCGCCGCCGTCGCCCATGCGTGCCCCGCCCCGCGTGTCCCGTGCCGTGTTCCCCTGTCCCGGCCCCGATCACGCGGCCTTCGGATCCGTGGAACGCCGAGCGCTGCGGAATCCGCCGCACGCGGTCCGGTCCGACCGGATTCGAACCGGTGTTTCCGCCATGCCGTAGCGGTGCGCCGACCTCTGCGCTACGTCCGGACCGCGCCCCCGGATCCTATGCGACCGCCCGGGACGCAGCCCACCGATTTATGACCGAACCGGCTTGTGGGGCCGAGCGGTTCGCGAACGGTCAGCCGTGTTCGCTGCCGTCGGATCGGCCGGTATCGGTACCGACCTTGGCTCAGCCGGTCTCGGTACCGACCTTGGCTCAGCCGATCTCGGTACCGACCTTGGCTCAGCCGATCTCGGTACCGACCGCCTCAGCCGTTCTCGGCGCGCCGGAGTCGCAGCCTCTCCTTCTCGGACAGTCCGCCCCAGACGCCGAACCGCTCGTCGTTGGACAGGGCGTACTGCAGACATGCGGTGCGCATCTCGCACATGCCGCAGATGCGCTTCGCCTCACGTACCGAGCTGCCGGGCTCGGGAAAGAAGAAGTCGGCCCCCGTCTGCGCACACAGCGCTCGCTGCTGCCAGACGCTGTCGAGTGGGGTGATCGTGTCGTTGTGCATGCACAGCATCGTGGCGCGCACCGAAAAACGTTCGATCAACGTGACATCAACACGACGCTCAGGGCCCTCCATGCTCCCCGGGCCGATGGAGCAGCGCACGACGGCGCGCCGAGCCACACCCGTGAGGGGCGGAGCCCCTACCAGCCACGACGCACCCGTAGCCGGCGACACGCATCCCGTCACCGCCGCGGCTCGGCCCCAGCGGCAGCGCACCGGTGCCAGACTCGGCGGTACAGGCAACGGGCCCTCGGACCCCCGCAGAGGAGCACGACCATGCTCACCACCCGTTATGTCACCGGCGCCCCGAACTGGATCGACCTCGGCACCCCGGACATCGAAGGCGCCGCCACCTTCTACCACCACCTCTTCGGCTGGCAGTTCCGGTCGGCCGGCCCCGACATGGGCGGCTACGGCTTCTTCCAGCTCGACGGCCGCACCGCCGCGGCCGGTATGCAGAACCCACCGGAGCAGGGCCCACCGTCCTGGAACATCTACTTCCGGACACCGGACGCCGACGCCACGGCCAAGGCGGTCGAGCAGGCGCACGGCTCGGTGCTGATGCGGCCCATGGACGTGGCGGACGAGGGCCGCATGGCGATCCTCGCCGACCGGGCGTCCGTGCCCTTCGGCATCTGGGAGCCCCGCCGGATCACGGGCCTCGACGTCGTCACGGACCCCGGTGCGCTGTGCTGGCTGGAGCTGTACACACCGGATCTGCCCGCGGCCGCCGGGTTCTTCAACTCCGTGTTCGGCTGGGAGACCTCCGCGATCGACATCGCCGGCGGCAGCTACACCTGTGTGAACCCGGCGGGGACCGACCCGGGGTCCATGTTCGGCGGCATCGTCCCGCTCGACGAGGACCCGAGCGAGACGGGGTCCGGGCCGTACTGGCTGCCGTACTTCGAGGTCTCCGACCCGGACGCCGCGGTGAGCAGGGCGCAGGAGCTGGGCGGCAGCGTCCGTACGCCCGCCACGGACCTCGCGGGCGCGGGGCGTTTCGCCAAGCTCGCCGACCCGTACGGGGCACGGTTCGCGGTGATCAGGAGCGAGCAGCCGGAGGGCTGAGGGACCACGCCGGCCGGCGGCGGTGCCGATCAGCGTCGCGCGGTGTGTTCCATGACGTCCGGACACCGTTCGGCCTGTCGTCACCTCATGAACCCACACCCTTCTTGAGAGCGCTCTCAGTCATAAGTCTTGACGGCGCAACTTCCCCTGGGAACAGTGGATGCACCACAGCAGGGGCCCCGTCCGCTGTGCCTCCACTCCCCCACGTCCCAGGAGGCCACCGTGATTTCCCGCCGTATGTTCCTGTCCGGAACCGCCGCCTTCGCCGGCGCCCCCGTCCTCGGGAGCGCCCTCGGCGCGCCCGCCCAGGCCGCGCCCGCGACGTGCCAACTCGCTCTGCGGAACGCCTCGTTGCCGGGCACGGTCCGGGCGTACGTCACCGGGCACGAGCAGTCGACGGGCGCCTGGCTGCTGCTGCGGGCCGACGGAGGCGTCTACCGGCCGGCCTCGCCCTCGGCGCCGCAGACACCGCTGCCTGTCGACTGCGCGATCCCGCTGGGCGCCGCGGGCTCGGCACCCGTCGTTCTGACACTTCCTCAGATGTTCGGCGCCCGCGTCTACTTCGTACGGGACTCCACCCTTGAGTTCTTCCTCAACCCGGGCCCGGCGCTGGTCGAACCCGCCTTCGCGACGCCAGCCGATCCCAACTACGGCAAGACGTGGTCGTTCTGCGAGTTCACGTTCAATCCCACCCAGCTGTTCGCCAACATCAGTTACGTCGATCTGGTGACGGCCCTGCCGATCGGACTGACGCTGGAGGGCGACGCCACGCACACGGTCGCCCCGCTGCCCGAAGGGGCGGTGGGCCGGATCGCCGCGGATCTGGTGGCGCAGTCGGCACGGGACGGCCAGCCGTGGGACCAGCTCGTCATCCGGGGCGGCGACGGCAGGGTGCTGCGGGTCATCTCACCGCAGAACCTGATGGCACCGTACTTCGGGCAGCCCGACCGGATGCCGTTCCGCGCCTACTGGAACTCCTACGTCGACCAGGTGTGGGAGAAGTACCGGGGGACGGATCTGCGGATCGACCTCCAGGGCGGGCGGGGCGCCCTCACCGGCCGCGTCTCCGGCGACACGCTCACCTTCGCGGGCGGCCATTCCTTCGCCAGGCCGACCTCGAAGGACATCTTCACCTGCAACCACGGCCCGTTCGCCAACAACCCCGGCGACCCCGACGACAAGAAGGCCCTCCTCGCCCGTCTCGCCGCCGGCTTCAACCGCTCGATCATGCTCACCCACCCCGCACAGCCCAACGGGACGACTGCGGCCGACTACTACCGGGGGACGGTGACGAACCACTGGTCACGCGTGGTGCACGCCAACTCGCCCATCGGGTACGCCTTTCCGTACGACGACGTACGCCCCGACGGCCGGCCGGACGTGTCGGGCGCCGCCCACGACGGCAACCCGCGCCGGTTCACGGTGACGGTGGGCGCGTAGGCCCTGATCAGGCGACCGGAGTGGTCGGACGGCCAGAGCGGTCGGACGGCCGGAGCGGTCACGCGGAGGCGCGTCGTACCAGTGTCGTCGGCAGGACGACACTGGACGGCGCGCCGGTCACGCCCTGACCGTGGTCGCGCTCCCGCTCGTCGGGCACGCGTCGTTCGAGGCCTCGGAGCAGCAGACGGGCCATCAACCGCCCCATCTCCTCTATGTCCTGACGGACCGTCGTCAAAGGCGGATCGGACTGTTCGGCCACCGGCAGCATGTCGTCGAAGCCCACCACGGCGACGTCCTCGGGAACCCTCCGTCCACGCTCCCGGAGCACGCGCAGCGCGCCGGACGCGGACACGTCGTTGGCGGCGAACACCCCGTCCACTTCCGGGCAGCGGTCGAGGAGTTCCCGCATCGCGCGCTCCCCGCCCGCCGGGGTGAAGTCGCCTTCCACGATCAGCCGGGGGTCGGCGTCCACCATGACGTCCCGGAACCCGTCGAGCCGGTCCACGGCCGAGGTCTGGTCGAGGGGCCCGGTGATGTGGGCGATCCGGGTGCGGCCGAGGCCGACGAGATGGCGTACGGCGTCCCGCGCGCCGCCCCGGTTGTCGCTGTCGACGTACACGGTGGGCGTGTCGCCGCGCGTGCCGTCCGCCCAGCCGGGCCGGCCGCCGAACACGGTCGGGACGTCGGCACCTCGGATCAGCCCCGGCAGGGGGTCGTCCAGGTGCAGCGAGAAGACGAGCGCCCCGTCGACGTGCCCGCCGGCGAGATAGCGCCCGACACGCACGTAGTCCTCCGGGCTTTCGGTGAGCAGCAGGACGAGCTGCGAGTCGTGTGCCGTCAACTCTTTACTGATGCCGCGGAGTTGAAGGGCGAAGAAGGGGTCGGCGAAGACCCTGGTCTCCGGCTCGGCGATCACCACGGCAACGGCGTCGTGCCGCCGGGTGACGAGACTGCGGGCCGCCTGGTTCGGCACGTACCCGAGTTCCTCGACCGCCCTGCGCACCCGCTCGACCAGCGGCTCCCGAACGCCCTCGCCCCCGTTGACGACCCGCGACACCGTCGCCCTGGACACCCCGGCCCGCGCGGCCACGGCCTCCAACGTGGGACGCGACGCTGTCTCGGTCACTTGGGGACTCTCCTCCGGGCGGTTGCGATCAGGATAGCCCCGCGGAACATGCGTTTGAGAGCGCTCCCGAATCACCGACCGGCGACCACCGACCCGCGACTCACGCCCCATGACCGGCGACCGGCGACCGGCGACCGGCGACCGGCGACCGGCCCAGCCTGTCGGTGTTGACCTTCGAGTTGGTTGAAGCCCCACGATGGCCGGGTGCCGCATTCTGAACCGATTCCGAATCCCGGGCCGATGCCGATCGGTGTCTTCGCCCGCCGCAGTGGTCTGACCTCCAGCGCGCTGCGGTTCTATGCCGACTCCGGGCTGCTGCGTCCGGCCGAGGTCGACCCGGCCTCGGGCTACCGCTACTACACCGCCGACCAGATGGGCCGGGCCACCGCGCTGCGCCGGCTGCGCGAGATCGCCATGCCGCTCACCGCTGTCGAGAAAGTCCTCGACGCCGGGCCCGAGGAGGCGGCCGGGCTCATCGACGAACACGTCGCACGGGTTCTCGGGGACGCGGTGGCGGCGCAGCGGACGGCCGTTCTCCTCAAGTCGGCCCTCGGTGACGTGCCGAGTCTGCCGGTCGTCACGCTGAAGGGGCCCATGCTCGCCGACGCGGTCGAGCAGATCCTGACCGCGACCGCGCGGGAGCCCGACCTGCCGGTCCTCGGCGGTCTGCGCATAGAGGCGGACCAGGAGGCGGTCACCCTGACCGCGACCGACCGCTACCGGCTCTCGACCCGGACGCTGGTGCCGTCCGAGCCGCCGGCGACGACGTGGGCGGGCACGGTCAGCGGCGACGAACTGCGGGGGGGCGGTCGCCGAGGTGCGTCGTAGCGCGCTGGTGCGCGTCGAGGCGACGGCGCACGGGATCCGACTGCGTATGCCCCACCGGGAGGACCAGTACTGCCGGTTGCTTCCGGAGGAGTTCCCCGACCTCCGGCTGATGCTCGCCGGGTTGCCCGAGGTCAGCACCCGCGTGACGCTCTCGAAGCAGTTGCTCCTGCGAGCCCTGGAGGAGCGGTGCGCCGAGCGGGTCGCCCTGCGCGTGGCCGAGCACGGGACGGACGTCCTGGTGGGCGGTGACGAGCAGCCCGAGTCGCGGCTTCCGGCCACCGTGACGGGACGGGGCCTGGACATCCGGTTCGAGCTGACGACGCTCTATCCAGCCGTGAGCACCGCCATCGGGCCCGACGTGATGCTCGACCTGCGCGGCCCCGACCAGCCCGTCACGATCCGCTCGGCCGACCGCGGCGACCTCACCACCCTGGCCATGCCCGTCAGTTCACATCTCCCGCCTCAGCGATGACGACAAGGACCACCCCCATGACCGCCACCTCCACCTCCACCCCGACCCCCACCCCCACCCCCACCAGCACCAGCACCAGCACCAGCACCAGCACCGACCCCACCATGGAAGCCATCGGACAGGCCGTCACCGAAGGCCGCGCCGGGGACGTCGTCTCCGCGTGTCGGCGGCTCCTGGGTCTCTGGTCCACGATCGGTGTCACCGGTGACCCGCTGCACCGGTGCACCCTCGCGCACTACCTGGCGGACCTCCACACCGATCCCGCCCAGGCCCTGGTCTGGGACGTGCGGGCGCTGGACGCCGCCGACGCGGTGACCCAGCAGCGCGTCCAGGAGCACGACGCCCGTCTGCACATCGCCGGCTTCTACCCGTCCCTGCACCTCAACCTCGCGGACGACTACCGCAGGCTCGCGTCGTTCGAAGCCGCCGACCGACACATCGAAGCGGCTGCGGAGCACGCCCCTAACCTCCCCCGGGGCGCCTACGGCGACCTTCTCCGTGTGGCCATCGAGCAGGTGGCCGAGGCCATCGGCCGACGGGACACGGCCGAGCGGACACAGCCCGATCAGAGTGCCCGTCGCTGAACCCCTCAGTGCTCATGGGGCGCTGCGGACGCTTTCGACCCGTGCGGCTCATGCGGCTCATGCGGCTCGTACCCCGGGATCGTCCCGTCCGTCTTGCGCACCAGGAACAGGCCCGCCATGCCCATGTCGGAGTGACTCTGGACATGGCAGTGGTACATCCAGGCGCCCGCCCCGACACCTTCGCCCGCGATGACCTGGAAGCCGAAGGAGTCGGCCGGGCCGACGATCTTGTTGTCGATGACCTGGCTGGGGTCGTCGGGGCCGGTGAGCATGCCGGTGCGGTTGTCGGCCCAGCGGTGACCGTGCATGTGGAAGGTGTGGTAGTACTCGCCGTGCGTGATGACGACGAACTCGACGCGGTCACCGACGGTGGCGTCGAAGTTGGGGCCGGAGTGGGCGGGCCTGTTGTTGATGCGCAGGTCGTTGAAGACGACGGTGACGGTCTTGTCGGGGAGGACGTCGCCCTTGCGGCGGACGACGACCGGGCCGTAGAGACCCTTGCGCAGGCCGCCCGTGCCGTGTTCGGTGCCGACGGCATGGTCGTGGTAGTGCCAGTAACCGGCGCTGCCCGCACGCCAGGTGCCGTCCTCGCGGGCGCCGGGGGCGTGTGTGCGCCAGGTGTAGGTGCGGGTGCCGCCGGGCTCGACGTCGCTCTTGTTCAGCTTGGTGCCGTCGCTGGAGGTCTCGTAGTCCAGGCCGTGGACGTGCAGGCTCGCCGCCACGTCCATCGTGTTCTCGAACTCGATGTGCAGCGTGTCGCCCTCGTGGAGCTCGATCAGCGGGCCCGGTATCGAGGCCTTGCCCTTCTCGAAGCCGTAGCCCATCTGCCCGTCGGGCAGCTTCTCGGCGTACATCTTGATGTGCTTGACCTCGCCGCCGGCCGGGGCCGTCCTCGCCCGCGTGGCGGCACTCACGGCCTCAGGAGCACTGACGGTCTCGATGGCCACGGACAACGATGTCGCGGCGACCGCGCCGCCCAGCAGCACCCGCCGGTTGAACCCTCGTCTGCCCATCCCGTCCACGCGGAACTCCCTACCCTCAAACGGACCATGCGGAGACGCATCTGTGATCAGCCGGTGAGACGGTAGCGACAGCACGGCTGTTTCTCCACACCCAGGACAAAGTTCGCACCATTCCGGTCATAGGTCTTGGCGAGCCGCGCAAATGGGGGCTAGCTTCCTTGGCGCTGTTGCTGTGACCGAGGAGGTGCCCATGTACTTACGAGGGTTGAGCGACACGAGGAGACGGGCCTGGGCGGCCACGCTGACCGCCTCGGTCGTCACCGCGGGGCTTCTGTCGGGCCCCGCGGCCCATGCGGGCCCGGCGCCGGAGCCGCCGCTGACAACGATGTCGATCAAGTCGCCGCCCGGCGGTTCCGGCCCCCGGGTACTGATCTTCCACGGCTCCGCGGCGGCCGGGGACGAGTCGCCCGTCGTGAACGCCGGGATCGAGGCGATCGAGAGGATCGGGCTGTCCGGGCCGGCGTCCGAACGGTTCGGGGTCGTCGCCACCGGCGACGCCTCCGTCTTCACCGACGCGACCCGGCTGAGCGGCTTCAACGCCGTCGTCTTCCTCACCGGTGGTGGTGACGTCCTGGATCCCGAGCAGGAAGCGGGACTGGAGACCTACATGGAGGCGGGCGGAGGTTTCGTCGGTGTCCACGACGCGGCCCGCGCCGAGCCGTACTCGGACTGGTTCACGGGCCTGATCGGTGCCCGCCCGGCCGCGTCCAGCCCGACGACCGTGCAGCGGGCGACCGTCGAGGTCGGTGACCGGCAGAATCCGGCCACCAAGAGCCTGCCCGTGCAGTGGAAGCGGCCCGACAAGTGGTTCAACTGGACGAAGAACCCGTCCGGCACGGTGCACACCGTGGCCCGGGTGCGCGAGTCGACGTACCAGCCGGGTGCGAGCGCCAACGGCTGGGACCACCCGGTGAGTTGGTGCCGTGACTACGACGGCGGCCGCTCCTTCTACACGGGCATGGGCGGGACCGTCTCGGCGTACGACGAGAGCGACTTCCGTACGCATCTGCGCGGCGCCCTGCTGTGGACGTCCCGTCTGGCGCGGGCCGACTGCAAGGCGACGATCGACGCCAACTACAAGGCGGAGCGGCTGACCCAGCCCAACCAGCCGGGGCAGAACGACCAGATCGGCGAGCCGCACGGCCTGGTCACCGCGCCCGACGGGCGGGTTCTCTACATCGGCCGGGGCGGCGCGGACTCGTCCCGGCCCGTGGTCACCGACTGGAACAACCCGGACATCGGCAAGGGCAAGGGCGAGGTCCACGTCTACGACCCGAGGACGAGGAAGGTCACCCTCGCGGGCGCGCTCACGGTCTTCGGCAACAAGGGGGGCGGCGACGAGCTGATCAAGGTCGAGGAGGGCCTGCTGGGGATCGAGCTGGATCCGGGTTTCCAGCAGAACGGCTGGGTGTACCTGCACTACACACCGCACTCGCGGATCAACCGTGACACCCGGATGGCCGAGCGCCGGGTCTCCCGCTTCACTCTCGATCCCGCGACGAACAAGCTGGACCTGGGCAGCGAGAAGGTGCTGCTCAAGTGGCCGGTGCAGATCCACAGTTGCTGCCACGCGGGAGGCGGGATGACCTGGGACTCCAAGGGCAACCTGTACATCGCGACCGGCGACAACAACTCGAGCGGCTTCAGCGGTGGTTACTCGGGCAACAACCCCGAACCCAACTACAAAGGTGTCTCGTTCGCCGACGCGCGCCGCACCGCCGGCAACACCAACAACCTCAACGGCAAGATCCTCCGCATCCACCCGGAGCCCGACGGCACCTACACACTGCCCGCGGGCAACCTCTTCACCGGCAAGGAGACCGCCGAGGGCGGCGGCAAGACCCGTGGCGAGATCTATGTGATGGGCGTCAGGAACCCCGCCCGCATCTTCGTCGACAGGCAGACGGACGTCCTCTACGCCGGCTGGGTCGGCCCGGACGCGAGCGCGCCGTCGACGACATGGGGCCCGGCGAAGTACGACACGTTCGCCGCCATCACCGAGGCGGGCAACCGGGGCTGGCCGTACTGCATGGGCAACAGGCAGCCCTACCGGGACCGCAATCTGCCGGACCCGTCGAAGCCGCTCGGCTGGTACGACTGCGACCACCCGAAGAACGAGTCCCCGAACAACGACGGGCTCGTCGACCTGCCCCCGGTGACCGGCAACAACATCTGGTACTCACCGCAAGGAGGCGCCCCCGACTTCCCGCGCGACGCCGACGGCATCCCCTCGTACAAGAACGAGGAGGCCAAGTACCTGCTGCCGTGGTTGAAGGGCGGCGGCCAGGCCACCATGAACGGACCGGTCTACCGATACTCCGCTTCGGATGCCGGCTCCGGTCGCTGGCCCGCCTATTGGGACGGAAAGTGGTTCGTCGGCGACTTCTACGACGCCGACCAGCCGCGCCACGCCGTGCTCACCGACCCGAAGAACCAGGGCAGCGGCGGACTCCCGATCCACGCGGAGTCGCTGAAGAAGATCGTGCCCGTCGGGACCGACGGCATCAGGAACCTCATGGACTGGAAGTTCGGGCCGGACGGCGCGCTGTACGTCCTGGACTACGGGCGCGGCTTCTTCACCTCGGACGCCAAGTCGGCGTTGTGGCACGTCACCTACACGGGCGGCGGTCCGACGCCGGCGGCCGACGAGCTGGCCGGGAAGGCGGAGTGATGCAGGAAAGACGCTTGTGGGCGACTTTGTTGGCGGCCCTGCTGTTGGTGCTCGGGCTCACGTCGACGCCCGCGTCCGGCCGTACCGAGGAGGCGGACCGGGCCGCGGCGGCCCAGACGCTCACCTGGACCGCCGGAGACGACATCACCACGTACCTGACCGCCCCGCGGACCGCCGTGGCGGGCCCGACCACCATCGTCTTCGAGAACAGCAGGGCGACCGGCAACACCATGGGGATGCCGCACACGTTGACGTTCGACGTCTCCGACCCGGAGTACAACAACGACGTCCCGCTCAACATCCTGGCCAACCCCGGCGACGACCAGGGCGGCCGCCACAGCGCGGAGGTCACGCTCGCCCCGGGCCGCTACCGCTACTACTGCACCATCCCCGGGCACGGACAGATGCAGGGCATCCTCGTGGTGACCGAGGGCACCGGTGAGGACACCACCGCTCCTCAGACGGCGGCCCAGGTCAGTGGCACACAGAACTCCCAGGGCGCGTACGTCGGTTCGGCGTCGGTGGCGGTGAGCGCGACCGACCCGGGCGGCTCGGGGGTCGAGCGGGTCGAGTACGCGATCGGTGACACCGGCGCCTGGCTGCCGTACACCACACCCGTGGTGGTCGACCAGGTCGGCGCGCACAGGATCCGCTACCGGGCGGTCGACAAGGCGGGCAACACGGCGGCCGAGAAGAGCGTCACGTTCACCGTCGTCGCGCCGCCGACGGACGACACGACCGCGCCGGAGACCTCGGCGACGGTGACCGGTGAGCGGAACCCACAGGGTCAGTACGTGTCCATGGCGACGGTCACCGTCTCCGCCTCGGACACCGGGTCGGGGGTCAACACCATCGAGTACGCGCTCGGCGACTCGGGGGCCTGGCAGCCCTACACGGCGCCCGTGATGGTGCACGAGGTCGGCACGCACAAGGTGCGGTACCGGGCCACGGACAGGGCGGGGAACGTCGCGGCCGAGAAGAACGTCGGGTTCACCGTCGTCGCCCCGCCCGCCGCCGACACCACGCCACCGGTGACGGGCGTGACCGTCGAGGGCGACCGGAACTCCGCCGGCGCCTATCTCAGGAGCGCCGAGGTCACCGTCAGCGCCACCGACCACGGCGGCTCGGGTGTCGCCGCGATCGAGTACTCGCTGGACGGCGGCCCCTATCTCGCCTACAGCGCACCGGTGCTGGTCGACCGCGCGGGCACGCACACGGTGGCGTACCGGGCGAGCGACAGGGCGGGGAACACGGCCACGGCCCGTTCCGTCAGCTTCACGGTCGTGTCGGGCGGCGGCGTCCCCGCGCCCAACTGCGCCGAGTACGACGAGCGGTTGACGGTCTTCGTCGGCACGGTCGACTCGGGCGTGCCGAACCGGGTCACCAACAACCGTTGTCGCATCAACGAGCTGATCGAGGACGAGAAGGAGTGGACGTCCCACGCGCTGTTCCTGAAGCACGTGGACACCGTCCTCGACAGGCTGTTCAGGCAAGGAGTCGTCGACCGGCGCGAGTACGACGCCGTCAAGGAGGCGGCGGCGGAGTCGGGCATCGGCAGGCCCGGCCAGACGGAGGGGTACCGCACGATCCTCGACGGCACGCAGGAATCGTTCGCCAAGTGGCAGCAGGTGGGCGGCGGTTCGTTCGCGCTGAACCCCGACGGCTCGATCACCTCCGGTACGACGAGGGCCGGGCTCGGCATGCTGTGGTTCCCCGAGCGGAAGTACGGCGACTTCTCGCTGCGCCTGCAGTGGCGTGACGACGCACCCGGCACGTCGAACGCCAACTCCGGCGTGTTCGTGCGCTTCCCCGGGGTCCACGACCACCCGGAGGAGTCGCGGCCGGAGTGGGTGGCCATCAAGTACGGCCATGAGGTCCAGGTCCTCGACCGGCCCGACGGCGACATGTACAAGACGGGGTCGGTCTACGGCTTCGACCGGGTGGGGCTCGCCGGTGCGGGCGTCACCCAGAAGGGCACCTGGAACGACTACGAGATCCGCGTGGTCGACCAGCACTATTCGGTCTACCGCAACGGCGTCCTGATCAACGAGTTCGACAACACCGGCGGGCAGGACTTCGCCCCGCCCCGCTCGGACGACCCGGGCACCGACGGGCGCCGGTTCGCCTCCGGCCACCTCGGCCTCCAGGTGCACGGCACGACGGATGTCATCTCCTACCGGGACATCCGGATCAAGGAACTGTAGGGAACCGCGGTGACCCGCGCCCCGCGTGGGACGCGGGTCACCGTCACGTCTTCTTCGCCCGGCTCGGCTGCACCCTCTTCGGCTCCCCCGGCATCTTCGGATACTCCGGCGGATACGGCAGGTCCCCGAGCCCGTGGTCGTGTTCGTCCCGCGAGGCCAGCTCCAGCAGCGCCTCCAGGGAGAACGCGTGGTCGTCCATGTCGGCGTGCACGTCACCGACCTCGGCGAAGCGCCGCGGCATGCTCGCCAGATCGAAGTCGCGCGGGACGGCGACACCCACCTCGTCCCAGGTGAGGGGCGCGGAGACGGGTGCGTGCGGGCGGGGCCGTACGGAGTAGGCGGAGGCGATGGTGCGGTCGCGGGCGGTCTGGTTGTAGTCGACGAAGATCTTCTCCCCGCGTTCCTCCTTCCACCAGGCCGTGGTCACCTGTTCCGGCATCCGGCGCTCCAGTTCGCGGGCGACGGCGATGGCGGCCCGGCGCACCTGGGTGAAGGTCCAGTCGGGCCGGATCGGCGCGAAAATGTGCAGGCCACGGCCGCCGGAGGTCTTCGGCCAGCCGCGCAGCCCCCCGTACTCGTGCAGGACCTCGCGCAGCTCGTGCGCGGCGCGCACCGCGTCGGCGTAGTCCGTGCCGGGCTGGGGGTCGAGGTCGATGCGGAGTTCGTCGGGACGGTCGACGTCGTCGCGGCGGACCGGCCACGGGTGGAAGGTGAGCGTGCCGAACTGGGCGGCCCACACGACGGCGGCGACCTCGGTGGGGCACATCTCGTCGGCGCTGCGGCCGCTGGGGAAGGTGATGTGGGCGGTGGGGATCCAGTCGGGCATGTTCTTGGGGGCCCGCTTCTGGAAGAAGTTCTCGCCCGTCACCCCCTCGGGGTAGCGCTCCAGGGTGGTGGGCCGGTCGCGCAGGGCCCTCAGGATGCCGGGGCCCACGGCGATGTAGTACCGGGCGAGGTCCAGCTTGGTGAAGCCGCGCTCCGGGAAGAAGATCTTTCCCGGGCTGGACAGCCGTACCGTCCGCCCCGCCGCCTCCAGCTCCACCGCTTCACCCATGCGGCCACCGTAGGTGGAACGACCAGATGCCGCATACCGGGCGAATTTCACCGTACGGTCGGAGAATCTGAGGCATGGATCTTCCGGTGATGCCGCCCGTGAAACCGATGCTCGCCAAGTCCGTGGCGAAGATCCCGCCGGACATGCACTACGAGGCGAAGTGGGACGGTTTCCGGGCGATCGTGTTCCGCGACGGGCCCGACGTGGAGATCGGCAGCCGGACGGGGAAAACACTGACCAGGTATTTTCCCGAGCTGGCGGAGGCCCTTCGGGAGCGGCTGCCGGAGCGCTGTGTGATGGACGGCGAGGTCGTGATCGTCCGGGACGGGCGGCTGGACTTCGACGCCCTGACCGAGCGCATCCACCCCGCCGACTCCCGCGTCCGGATGCTGGCGGAGACGACCCCTGCCTCCTTCGTCGCCTTCGACCTGCTCGCCCTGAACGACGAGTCGCTGCTCGACGTCCCGCTCACCGACCGGCGCGCGCTCCTGGAGCTGGCCCTGTCCGGGGTGACGGCTCCGGTCCATGTCGCCCCGGCGACCACGGATCGCGAGCTGGCCGAGCAGTGGTTCGAGCAGTACGAGGGGGCGGGTCTGGACGGGGTGATCGCCAAGCCGCGCCATCTGCTCTACCGGCAGGACGAGCGGGCCATGTTCAAGATCAAGCACGAGCGGACGGCGGATGTGGTGGTCGCCGGCTACCGCTTCCACAAGAGCGGGCCGGTGGTCGGCTCCCTGCTGCTGGGGCTGTACGACGGCGGCGGCACGCTCCAGCACATCGGCGTGTGCGCGGCCTTCCCCATGAAGCGGCGCGCGGAACTGGTGGAGGAGCTGGAGCCGCTGCGGTTGGAGGACGTCGGGGAGCACCCCTGGGCGGCCTGGTCCGACGAGGCGGCGCACGAGACGGCACGGCTGCCGGGCGCGCCGAGCCGGTGGTCGGCGAAGAAGGACTTCTCCTGGGTGCCGCTGCGGCCCGAGCAGGTCGCCGAGGTCGCGTACGACCACATGGAGAACGGTGTCCGCTTCCGCCACACGGCCCGCTTCCGCCGCTGGCGCCCGGACCGCACGGCGGAGAGCTGCACCTACGCGCAGTTGGAGGAGCCGGTGACCTACGACCTGGCGGAGATCCTCGGGCCCGACCACCGGTGAACCACGACCTGGCGTGGACCGGCGGGCCCCCAGTGGACGGTGATGGTCAGTCCCGGAATCCGACCGCGACGGCCGGACCGCCGGCCCTCCGCACCGACCCGCGACGGCGGGACGGCCGGACCAGCGCGCCGACCCG
>NZ_LRTR01000823.1 GCF_001550375.1 Streptomyces europaeiscabiei
CCTCGCCCCCCGGGGAACCGCCCCAGGCAATCCGGCGGCCGCCGTCCAACGCATGGCGATGAACCCCGCCGCCGCGCCGGCCAGACCCACCAGCACCCCGCCCGGCACGACGAGCACCTCCGGCTCCGGCTCCGGCTCCGGCTCCGGCTCCGGCTCCGGCTCCGGCTCCGGCTCCGGCTCCGGCAGGACGGTGGGCAGCTCCGGCCGGGCCTCGACCAGCCCTTCCGGCGACGCCGTGAACGTCCAGCGGGCGGCGACCGGTCCCAGCCGTACGGCAGCCGAGCCTGCCGGAGCCCCGACCACCCCGACCATCCCGTCCGCGACGCCGCCCGGCACCAGCCCGGCAGTTCACGGTCGCGACACCACACCACACGGTCCCGGCGTAACGGCAACCGGCTTCGCCAGAGCGGCAGTCGGCTCGATCGGCGGCGCACCCTCCAGCACGGGCGATGCCCTGACCGGCGTCCAGAGAGCGATCACCGGCCGCGGCGACACCTCAGCCGCCTCCCCCGACGCGGTCTCCAGCCTCGGCGGTACGGCGACCGGCTCCACCGGCTCCGCAGCCGTCAACGTCCAACGGGCGAAGGCCCACCCCAGCGGGACGGGCGCCACACCTGCCCCACTCAGGGCGCACTCCCCCGGAACGGTGGACAGCACCGACAGCCACACCACCGCGCCCGTCCGCCCCTCGGCGACGGGCACCGGGGCTTCTGCGGCACGCCCCAGTGGGACCACGGCCAGCCCGGTTGAAGGGTCACCTCGTTCCACCCACACCTCGACAAGCCCCGGCACCGCCCGTGGCAGCGGCGCCGGCAGCACGACCCCCGCCGGTACATCGGCCGGCACCCCGACCGCCCCACAGGCCCACATCCAGCGGGCGGCAGTCGGCACCACCGACCCCTCCAGCCCCGGGCCCGCAACGCCCGGCCCCGGCGGCACCCCCACCACCGCCCCAGGCACCCACCCCGTACAGCGGAGCACCTCCGGCGGAGCAAGGCGCATGGGCCTCGGCACACCCGTCTCCGGGCCTGTCCCGGCGGTCGCCCCCACACCCACGCACCCGAGCCCGGCGCCCCGGCCCCCCGCCGCGACCACCCCTCAG
>NZ_LRTR01000824.1 GCF_001550375.1 Streptomyces europaeiscabiei
CCGGTGGCCTCGGTGGCCGCGGCCCAGTCCACGTCGACGCCATCGCGCCACAGGGCGTGCAGCAGCTCTTCCAGCGTCTCGGTGGCGGGCCGGTCCCGGCGGCACGTGGCGAGCACCCTCGCCTCGTCGGCCGGACCGTCCGCGCGGTCGGCCAGCGTGCTCCGCACAGGCCTGGACACCACCGGGTGCGGGGCGATCTCCACGACCCGCAGCCCCCGGCCGGGTGTCCGGGGCAGCCGGCGCACGGCCTCGTCGAGCAGCATCGGCCGGCACATGTTGCGGGCCCAGTACCGCGCGTCGAGCAGCGTCCCGTCCATGTGGTCGCCGGTCACCGTCGACAGGAAGGGGACCGAGGCCGCCGCCGGACGCAACGCGCCCAGACGTGCCACGAGTTCGTCGGCTAGCGGAGCCAGCTCCGTACTGTGCGAGGGGTAGTCGATGTGCACCCGGAACGTCCGCACTCCGGCGTCGCCCAGTTCCCGCTCCACCTCGGCGAGCGCGGCCGTCGTTCCCGACAGGCAGACCTGGCCGGGTGCGAGGTGTCCGGCGAGGGTGACGCGGCCCTGCGCGAGGGCAGTGGCCCGCTGCGCGGTCAGTTCGCACACCAGCATCGAACCGGTGCCGGCGGCGCGTTCGGCCACGAGCCGCGACCACACGCCGATCACATGGGCGCCCTGTTCGAGGGTGAGCGCGCCGGCGACGACTGCGGCGGCGACCTCGCCGACGCTCTGCCCGAACACCACGTCCGGGACGACGCCCCACCGGCGCAGGGTGCGGGCCAGTGACACCTGCAGGGCGAACAGCACGGGCTGCAGCACCTCGGTGCGCCCCAGCCGGCTGTCCGCGGCGACCAGTTCGTCCAGAACGGACCAGCCCGTCACGGCGGCCACGGCCCGGTCGGCCTCGGCGAGTTCCGCGCGGAAGGCCGGTTCGGCCAGCAGATCGCGTCCCATGCCGGTCCACTGGGAGCCGTGCCCGGAGAAGCAGAACGCGACGGCCGGCGCCTGCCCGGGCCGTTCCCCCGCCTCCGCGGGCGCGGTCAGGGCCCGCCGGTGCGGGGCCTCCGTCAGGGCCAGGTGCACGTTCGTGCCGCCGAAGCCGAAACCGCTCACGCCCGCGTGGCGGGGGCCCTCGGGCCAGTCGCGGGCGGCCGTGACCACCTCAAGGCGCAGGCCGGTGAAGTCGATGAGCGGGTTGGGCCGTTCGAAGTGCAGGCCGGCCGGGAGCCGGCCGTGGTGCAGGGCGAGGGCCGTCTTGAGGACCCCGAGGACACCGGCGGCCGGTTCCAGATGGCCGAAGTTGGTCTTCGCGGAGCCGAGCAGCAGCGGCGTCGTCCGGCCCGGCGCGAACACCTCACCGAGCGCCGCGGCCTCGATCGGGTCGCCCAGCGGGGTGCCCGTGCCGTGCGCCTCCACGTAACCCACCTGGTGCGGTGCGACGCCCGCCGCCCGCCAGGCCGCCCGGACCACGTCGACCTGGGCGCGCGGATTGGGCGCGGTCAGCCCGTTGGAGGCGCCGTCGTTGTTGACGGCGCTGCCGCGCAGCACCGCGTAGATGCGGTCGCCGTCGCGCAGCGCGTCCGACAGGCAGCGCAGCACGACCACGCCGCAGCCCTCGCCGCGTACGTATCCGGCGGCGTCCGCGTCGAAGGCGCGGCACTGCCCCGCCGGGTTCATGCCGCCGAACTTCGTCATCGCGACCGTGGTGCGCGGGTGCAGCATCAGGCTGACCCCGCCTGCCAGGGCGATGTCGCACTCGCCGCGGCGCAGGCTGTGCGCGGCCATGTGCACCGCCGCGAGCGAGGAACTGCACGCCGAGCCCACCGAGAGCGCCGGCCCCTCCAGGCCGAGCGCGTACGCGATGCGGGCCGGCACGATCGAGGTGTCCCAGCCGACCGCCGAGTGCGAGCCGATCGTCTCGGGCCCCGCGCCGGTCGCCAGGTGGTACTCCTGCCACATCGTGCCGAAGAACACCCCGGTGCGGCTGCCGGCCAGCGTGCCGGGGACGATGCGGGCGTCCTCCAGCGCCGCCCACGCCACTTCCAGGGCGATGCGCTGCTGCGGGTCCATACGGGCCGCCTCGGCGGGCGAGATGCCGAAGAAGGCGGCGTCGAAGCCTGCCACGTCGTCGAGGAAGCCGCCCCGGCGCGTGGACATCGTGCCGGGCGTCTGCGGGTCGTCGTCGAACCATTCGTCGGCGTCCCAGCGGTCCCGGGGCACCTCACCGACGGCGTCGCGGCCCGCGAGCAGGGCCTCCCACAGGGCGTGCGGGGTCTCGATGCCGCCCGGCAGACGGCAGCCCAGACCGACGAGCGCGATGGGCTCGTCAAAGGTGGCGGCCGCGGTGCGCTGCCCGACTGCGGCCGGCCGGCCCGGCTCG
>NZ_LRTR01000825.1 GCF_001550375.1 Streptomyces europaeiscabiei
GGCCGAGGCCCTCGGCGCCTGCGGCGGGCTGTGGGAGAGCAGGGACCTGCTGCACGAGGTGATCAGCCTGTCGCCGCCGGGCACCGACGACGGCGTACGGGCCTCGGCCGTCACCCTGTGCGCGGTCATGGAGCGTCACCTCGGCCGGTACGCGGAGGCCGTGGCCCTCCTGCGCCGCGAACTGGCCCGGGGCGCCGACCTCTCCCCCGCCGAGACCATCGAACTCGGCCTCGAACTGGGCTCGTCCGCGCCGCACGCCAGCGCCTACCCGGACGTACGCGACGACTTGGCCCGCACCCTGGAGCTGGCCCGGTCGCTGGGTGACGAGATCGCGCAGGCGGGGGCGCTGGCCGTCACCGCGCTCGGGGAGGCGTACGAGGGCAACACGGTGGCCGCCGCCGAGGCCGCCGACCGGGCCACCGCGCTCATCGACTCCCTCACCGACCAGGACCTCGCGGGCCTGTGCGAACCGCTGGCCCGGCTGAGCTGGGCGGAGGCGTTCCTCGAACGCTACGCCGACGCCGAACGGCATGCCGAGCGCGGCCTCGCCATAGCCCGCCGGGGCGGCCTCCTCTACGTGGTGCCGCATCTGCTGCTGTGCATGTCCCACATCCAGGTCATGACGTTGCGGCTCGGGCCGGCCCTCGAACTCGCCGAGGAGGCGGAGACGATCGCCCGGGGCATCGGCAGCGACGAGTTGCTCGCCTTCGTGCTGGCGTCCAAGGCCCAGGCGCTGATCCCCGCGCTCCCGCCCGGTGACGGCGGTGCGCTGGCCGTCGCCGAGGAAGCCGTCGCGCGGGCCGGTGCCGGCACTCGCTGGTGGGCGTCCATCGCCTGGTGCGTGCTCGGGTACGCCGCGCTCCACACCGGTGATCCGGCGCGTGCCCGCGCCGCCATGCTGCGGGCGGGCGGGGAGGACCTCGACGGCCTGCAGCCGAGCATGCGCCCCCTGTTCATGGAGATCCTCGTCACCGCCGCCGTCGCCACCGGGGACCACGACGAGGCCCGGCAGTGGGCGGACCGCGCCCGCAAGGAGGCGGAGCGGCTCGATCTCTTGGTGCAGCGGGCGTCCGCTCTGCGCAGTTCGGCGTATGCGCCGCTGGCCGACGGCGATGTGGTGGCCGCGGCCGACCTGTTCGAGCAGGCCGCCGAGGAGTCGGCCCGGAGCGGGGGCCGGCTGTGGGAGGCACAGACCCTGCTGCTGGGAGCACCCCTGACCGCGTCCGCGGGGCGTACGGCCCGTGCCCGCGCCATGTGGGAGCGCGCCCTGCGGCTGAGCACCGAGGGTGAGGCCCATCTGCTGACGGGGCTCGCGGAGGCGATACGTCCGTCCGTCTTCCTCGAACCGGAGACGGACCCGGCATCGGCCGCGGACGCGAGCGGGCAGGCTCTCTCGGGAACACCCGCGCAGGAACCTACGCCGGTGGAACTGACCGCGCTGTCCCCGCGTGAGCGCGAGATCGCCGCACTCGTCGCGGAGGGCCTGACGAGCCCCGCCATCGCCGAACGGCTCTTCCTCAGCCCCCGCACGGTCGAGACACACCTCTCCCGCATCTACCGCAAGACGGGCGTGACTTCGCGAGCCGCGCTGGCGGCTCTCCAGGTGCGGGACGAACTGCGTGACGGGGACAGATGAGCTTCGTACGGAGCGTGGTTGCGTAATCTCCCCGGCACCGCCCCCGACCGCTGTCCGGAACGATCGGTTCTGGGACCACGAGGCGGGGGACGAGTACGCGGACCGAGCAGGCTGTACCGGAGAGCCGGGCACCGGGCCGCCGCGCCACGCGGAAGGGGGTGCCGTTCACCGCTCTCGTGGTCGGCGGTGTCCTCCTCGCCACCGGACGCTTCGGCGGTGACGCCCACACCGAGGCCGAGAGCACTTCGGCCGCGTCGAAGGCCGCCGCCGTACCGGAAGCTCACGTACGGCTCTCCGACGGGTGGTGGGGACTCCTCGAAGGACCCGGACTGCTACTTCTCGATGGAACGAGCCGGGCGGACCCGGCTCCGCCACGACGGACGCGAGATCCAGGACGTCAGGGCACCCGCGAAGCTGTACGACGACGACCGCAGCCCCTGTGTCGACGCGCTGGTGACCGTGACGGCCGGCAGGCCGCTCGCCGACAAGGAGCTGCCGGAGACGATCCGGTTGCGTGACGGCAGCCTCGGCGCGAACGACCTCGTGGATTTCCGGACCGAGCGCGTGGGGACCATGCATGTGTCACGCCCGAGGGCAGCACATGTCTGCGGCCCGGACGGCACCCCGACGGCCGACCCCGACGACGTTCCCTCCCCCTCCCGCTCGGCCGAGCCCGACCCCTACGCCCCCTCCGCCCTGCCCACCGAGGACCTGGAGGACCTGGAGGATCTGCCGGTGCCCAGCCTCAGCATCGGCTGACGAACCGGCGGTGCCAGGCCGTGCGGCCGTTTCCCGCACTCGTCCGGTCCGGCTGTGACGCCCGGGACGGGGCGATGTGCACCCCCTCGGTGCATCTCCTCCGAGCGGGGTGGTTAGCATATGAGCGCCGCCTAGCTCGAAAGATAAATCTGTGACTGTCAACGAGGACTCGTTCACCAACTGGAAGAACCGCGAGGAGATCGCGGAGTCGATGATCCCGATCATCGGGAAGCTGCACCGCGAGCGGGACGTGACGGTCCTGCTGCACAGCCGCTCCTTGGTGAACAAGTCGGTGGTCAGCATCCTGAAGACCCACCGGTTCGCCCGCCAGATCGCCGGTGTGGAGCTCTCGGTCACCGACACCCTGCCGTTCCTGCAGACCCTCACCACACTCGACCTCGGCCCCTCCCAGATCGACATCGGCCTGCTCGCCGAAGCCCACCGGGCCGACGACCGGGGTCTGTCGATCGCGGAGTTCACCGCCGAGGCCGTCGCCGGCGCCACGGGTGCCAACAAGATCGAGGGCGCCGAGGGACGTGACGTCGTCCTCTACGGCTTCGGCCGCATCGGCCGTCTCGTGGCCCGCCTGCTGATCGAGAAGGCCGGCTCGGGCAACGGTCTGCGGCTGCGCGCGATCGTCGTGCGCGGGGGCGGCGAACAGGACATCGTCAAGCGCGCCTCGCTGCTGCGCCGGGACTCCATCCACGGCCAGTTCCAGGGCACGATCACGGTCGACGAGGCGGACAGCACGATCGTCGCCAACGGCAACACCATCAAGGTGATCTACGCGAACGACCCGTCCGAGGTCGACTACACCGAGTACGGCATCAAGAACGCCATCCTCATCGACAACACGGGCAAGTGGCGCGACCGCGAGGGCCTGTCGACGCACCTGCGTCCCGGCATCGACAAGGTCGTCCTGACCGCGCCGGGCAAGGGCGACGTCCCGAACATCGTGCACGGCGTCAACCACGACACGATCAAGCCGGACGAGCAGATCCTGTCCTGCGCGTCCTGCACCACCAACGCGATAGTCCCCCCGCTGAAGGCGATGGACGACGAGTTCGGTGTGCTGCGCGGTCACGTGGAGACCGTCCACTCGTTCACCAACGACCAGAACCTGCTGGACAACTACCACAAGTCGGACCGCCGGGGCCGCTCCGCGCCGCTCAACATGGTCATCACCGAGACGGGTGCCGCCTCGGCCGTCGCCAAGGCGCTGCCCGACCTGAAGGCGCCGATCACCGGCAGCTCGATCCGCGTCCCCGTCCCGGACGTCTCGATCGCGATCCTCAGCCTGCGCCTGGGCCGCGAGACCGACCGCGAGGAGGTCCTCGACTACCTCCGCAACGTCTCGCTGACCTCACCGCTCAAGCGCCAGATCGACTTCACCAACGCCCCCGACTCGGTCTCCAGCGACTTCATCGGCTCCCGCCACGCCTCGATCGTCGACGCCGGCGCAACCAAGGTCGACGGCGACAACGCGATCCTCTACCTCTGGTACGACAACGAGTTCGGCTACTCCTGCCAGGTCATCCGCGTCGTCCAGCACGTCTCCGGGGTGGAGTACCCGACGTACCCGTCTCCGGCTGTCTGATCCACCGGGCCGGGTACCGGCTGTCTGATCCACCGGGCCCTACACCCTCCCCACCATGGGCCGGAGGAGCGGATCGCTCGTCCGGCCCGCGGTGTTCCGTCCTGCCTGCGGCGTTCCGTTCCGGCCCGCGGTGGGTCGGCGCCGGGAGCCGGGTCGCGGAGGAGTCCGACCACCGCATGGGGCGGGCCCGGACGGCGTGGATCGCGATGTCGGTGGCCGGATCTACGGTTCGGCCATGCCCTTTCCCCTGCCTGACGGCCTGCCCGGCGGCCGGTTCACCGCGCGCGGACCGTCGCACATCTGGATCTCGGACGAATTCCCCCGCGCCCTTGCGGAGTTGTGGCCCCGGCTGCTGAGCGAGCACGAGGCGACGGGGCTGCTGCCGGTGCTGGTCCGGGACGACGGCATCGGCGAGCCACTGGAGCCGGGGCTGGTCGATGACATCCGGCTGGAGGACGTGCTCGCGGCGGACTTCGCCGAGTACCGGCGCCGGCGGCTCCCGCTCTGGACGGACCCGACGCCGGAGCCGGTGCCCGAGGACGTCGAGCCGTGGCCGCACGATCCCGGCCCGCCCTTCGACCGGTGGCCCGGCCCGGCGGCCGCGATGCCGGTCGCGCCCGCCGACCCGACGCCGATGGAAGTGGCCTCCGGGGCGCCGGCCCGGCTCGCCCGCACGGACTACGGGGTGCTCGACTGCAGGCTCGTGCTCGTTCCGGCCCGTCACGGCAGCGACGCTCTGGCATTGCTCGGCTGGAACTCCGGGGCGCCCCTGCCTCTGCTCTGTGCCCTGCTGCGCAGTTGGGAGGAACGGTTCGGTGCCCATGTGGTGGCGGTGCACGGCGGCACGCTGAACGTCTCCGTCGCCCGGCCACCGCGTACGGCGGAGCACGCGAACCTGCTCGCCCTGGAGCATGTGCTCTCCACGGCGGACAACATCGTCGACGACCCGCCGACCCCGTTTCCCGCGTACGCGGCCGACCTCGTGGGACGGGACCACTGGTCCTTCTGGTGGGACTAGCCTCCGAGGCGTCGTCCCGAGGGCATTGTCAGTGGTGGGAGGCAGGATGGTCCGTATGACGACATCAGTTGCAGTGATCGTGGATGCCGCCGCCTACGCTCAGGCCGTCGAGGACGCGGTGCGGGCTTCGGCCGCCTACTACACGGGCGGAACCTCGGTGTTGGACGATGACGCGTACGACCGGCTCGTGCGGGGGATCGCGGAGTGGGAGGCCGCTCATCCCGAGCAGGTGCTGCCGGACTCGCCGACCGGCAAGGTGGCCGGCGGGGCGGTCGAGGGGGACGTGCCGCACACGGTGGCGATGCTGAGCCTGGACAACGTGTTCTCCGCCGAGGAGTTCACGGCGTGGACGGCGTCGCTGGCCCGGCGGATCGGGCACGAGGTGGAGCGGTTCGGTGTGGAGCCGAAGCTCGACGGGCTGGCGGTCGCCGCCCGGTACACGCGGGGGCGGCTCACCCAGCTGATCACGCGGGGCGACGGGACGGCCGGGGAGGACGTCTCTCACGCCATCGGCACCGTCGAAGGGCTGCCGCGAGAGCTGGCCGAGCCGGTGACGGTGGAGGTGCGGGGCGAAGTCCTCATGACGAACGCCCAGTTCGAGCACGCCAACGAGGTGCGCACCGGGCACGGCGGGCAGCCGTTCGCGAACCCGCGCAACGCGGCGGCGGGCACCCTGCGCGCCAAGGAGCGGGCCTACACCGTGCCGATGACGTTCTTCGGATACGGGCTGCTGCCCCTGCCCGGTACGGACGCCGACTCCACCGCGCGGCTGGGCGAGCTGGCCCACAGCGAGCTGATGGCGCGAGCCGCCGAACTGGGGGTGAACACCACCGCGGGTACGGCCGTGCCCGGTGTCACCGCCGGCACGGTCGAGGAGGTCCTGGACCGTGTGAAGGAGATCGCCGCGCTGCGGCCGGAGCTGCCGTTCGGGATCGACGGGATCGTCGTCAAGGCCGACCTGGCCGCCGACCAGCGGGCCGCCGGGTCCGGTTCGCGCGCCCCGCGCTGGGCGATCGCCTACAAGCTGCCCGCCGTCGAGAAGATCACGCGGCTGCTGGAGGTGCAGTGGAACGTCGGCCGCACCGGGATCATCGCCCCGCGCGGTGTGCTGGAGCCCGTCGAGATCGACGGCTCCACGATCACGTACGCCACCCTCCACAACCCGGCCGACATCACCCGCCGCGACCTGCGGCTGGGCGACCACGTCATGGTGCACCGCGCCGGTGACGTCATCCCCCGTGTGGAGGCGCCCGTCGCCCATCTGCGCACGGGCGACGAACAGCCCATCGTCTTCCCCGAGGTGTGCCCCAGATGCGGCTCCGGCATCGACACCGGGGAGCAGCGCTGGCGCTGCGAGAACGGCCGCAACTGCCATCTGGTGGCGTCCCTGTCGTATGCCGTGGGCCGCGATCAGCTCGACGTCGAAGGGCTCGGCCACACCCGGGTGGTCCAGCTCGTCGAGGCGGGCCTGGTGGCCGATCTCGCCGATCTGTTCGCCCTCACCCGGGAGCAGTTCCTCGGCCTGGAGCGCATGGGCGAGACCAGCACCGACAATCTCCTCGCCGCGCTCGACACGGCCCGGGGGCGGCCGCTGTCGCGGGTGCTGTGCGCGCTGGGTGTGCGGGGCACCGGACGCTCCATGTCCCGCCGTATCGCCCGCTACTTCGCCACCATGGACAACATCCGCGCCGCGGACGCCGAGGCGATCCAGCGGGTCGAGGGCATCGGCACCGAGAAGGCCCCGTCCATCGTCGCCGAACTCGCCGAACTCGCCCCGCTCATCGACAAGCTCGCGGCGGCCGGGGTGAACATGACGGAGCCGGGCGCCACACCGCCCGCCCCGGCCGACGACGAGTCCGCCGACGCGGAGGAGGGCGCCGAGTCCGCGGGCGGGCCGCTCGCCGGGATGGCCGTGGTGGTGACGGGCGCGATGACCGGCGTACTGGAGAAGCTCAGCCGCAACCAGATGAACGAACTCGTCGAACGCGCCGGCGGACGCGCCTCCTCCAGCGTCTCCAAGAAGACCTCCCTGGTCGTCGCGGGCGAGAACGCCGGCTCCAAGCGCGCCAAGGCCGAGAGCCTCGGTATCCGGCTGGCCGACCCGGACGAGTTCGCCGCCCTCGTCGCCGACTTCCTCGACTGAGCGCCGCCCGGATCACAGCCGGATGATGACGAGGGCCGCGTCGTCGGTGGCACGCCCGTCAGGGAGGAGGTCGAGGAGGAGGGCGTCGGCGAGGGGCTCGGCGGTGGACCGGCGGTGCCGGGTCAGCGCGTCGGCGAGGCGGGCGAGGCTGTGGTCGATGTCCTCGTCACGGCGTTCGATGAGGCCGTCCGTGTAGAGGACGAGCATGTCGCCCTCGGTGAAGCCGAGGGTGGCCTCGGGGCGGGGAGTGTGTTCGGGGCGGGCGCCGAGGGGCGGATCGGTGGCCTGGTCGAGGAAGACGACCTTGCCGTCACGACACAGCAGCGCGGGTGGCAGATGGCCGGCGCTGCTATAGGTGATGGTGTGGGTGTCCCAGTCGACGCGGGTCTGCACCACGGTGGTGTTCTCGGCGCCGTCGACGGAGCGGGCGTACAGACCGAGCGCGTCCAGCGCCTGGGCGGGACCGTCCGCCACCAGGGACGCGGCGCTCAGCGCACTGCGCAGCTTGCCCATGACACAGGCGGCGGCCAGCCCGTGCCCGACCACGTCACCGACGGCGATGCCGATACGGTCGCCGCCGGACAGGTCGACGAGGTCGTACCAGTCGCCGCACACGTTCAGCGCGTCGGTCGCCGGCTGGTAGCGCACCGCCGCACGGTGGTGGCCGAGCGGGTTGGGCGCGGGAAGCATCGCCGTCTGCAGGGCGAGCGCGACCTCCCGTTCGTGGGCGTGTGCCTCGCGCAGTCGCTCGTTCACCTCCTGCAGCTCACGGGCGCGGGTGTACAGCTCGGCCTCCAGCACGCCGGCCCGGGCGCTGGGGGAGCGCTCGCGGGCCCGGATCAGCTCGGTGACCTCCTCCACCTTGTGGATCACCAGCACCACCTTCCCGTCGGGGCCGAGGATGGGCGCGTTCACCGGGCTCCAGTACCGCTCCTCCCACTCCCCCGGCCGCTGCACCGACTCCACGTCGTAGCGCTGCAGCGCCATCGCGTCCCGCTCGCCGGTCTCCACCACCCGGGTGAGGGAGGCCGCCAGGTTCCGCATGCCGTTCGCGGACGGGTCGGTGGGGTTGTCGGGGAACACGTCGAAGAGGTATCGACCGACCACCTGCTCGCGGGTGCGGCCCGACAGTCGCAGAAACTCCTCGTTCGCGTCCGCGTACACCAGCCCGGGTGTCAGCAGCGCCACCATGCCCGGCAGCGCCTGGAACACCGCCGCGTAGTCGATCTCCGTGTCCGCCATGGTCGCCGCCTCAGCGTCCGTCGCCTTCCTGTGATCCCCACCATAGGAGCCGACGGCCGCCGGAGCGCGGTCCTGTTCCAGGAAAACGAGCAGGTCACTCACGGTTGTGCGATAAAGGGCGCAGCGTCACGGGCCCGTCACCGCGCTGCGCTGCGCTGCACAGGATGTCCGGCGTGGAACCCTTGCCGTACTTGTTTCCTCGGCGGGGGCTCCGCCACTTCGCGCAGGTGGGGGCCTATGTCGACGCCCGCCTGCCGCACGTTCGCACAAGGCTCCGGCAGTTCTCCGGCGACACGGGACTCCGCAGCCGCGTCTCCTGGAGCCGCGGCCGCCGCGACCGCGGCGGGCGGCTCTCCGGCGGCGCTCTCCGGCACTCGCGTGGTCCGGCTCGACTCGACCATCGGCATCAGCCAGGTGGTGACCCGGGCCCGGCCGCGCCACACGTGCGACTGACCGGGCCCGGCCGGGGTCAGCGGTCCGTCGGGCGGACGCCGGACAGACCGCTGACGGTCACCGACCCGATCATGACCGCGACCGCTGTGGCGGCGAGGGCCGCACTGACCCATACGGCGTCCCGGTAGTCGCCGGTCGTCTCCGTCACGGCCCCGGCGAGCAACGGGCCGCAGAACGCACCGGCGTTGAGCGCGACCGTGGCGAACGACCCGCTCATGGTGGGCGCGTCGGACGCTGCGTGCATGACACGGCTGACCAGCGCCGATCCGATCCCGAACGACAGTCCGCCCTGAACGACCGCCACGATGAACATCGGCACTGTCCGACCACTGGTCGCCGCCATGACCGCCCACCCGGCCGGCAACAGCCACAGCGCGAGAAGCATGCCTCGCCGGAGGTGCACCGCGGCGGTACGTCCGGCGATGTTCACGCCGATGAAGGCGCCCGCGCCGAAGGCGGCGAGCAGCCCGGTGACGGCGGCCGCGGGGAGTCGGGTGACATCCGTGGCGATCACGGCCAGGTAGGCGAAGGTCGCGAAGGTCGCCCCGTTGACCACCGCCGCGAGGACCGACGCCGTGCGCACCGGAGGGGAGTTGAGCGTACGCAGTTCCCGGCGGACCGCGATGTCGTGGCCGTGGGCCGCGTCGGCGGGCGCCGACCGGAAGACGAGTGCCAGCGCGGGCAGGCACAGGACGGCGACCGCCCAGAAGGCCGAACGCCAGCCGGCCCACTCACCGAGCAGCGCGCCGGCGGGTACTCCGACGACACACGACAGCGTGACCCCGGACAGCAGGACGGCGGTGGCCCGGCTCCGACGGGCCGGTGCCACGAGGGTGGTCGCCGCGCTCATCGCGACCGCCAGGAAACCGGCGTTGACGATCGCGGCGACGATCCGGGTGCCGAACAGCACGGCGAAGTCGGTCGTCACCGCACCGGCGACGTGCACGACGACGAACGCGGTGAGAAAGCCGGCCAGTGCACGACGGCGTGGCCACCGTGCGCTCAGCGCGGCCATCACCGGCGCACCGACGATCATCCCGACGGCATAGGCGGACGTCAGGCTCGCGGCGGCGCCCACCGACACGGACAGATCACGGGCGATACCCGGCACGAGACCGGACAGCATGAACTCGGAGGTGCCTTGCGCAAAGACGGCAAGGCCCAGGACGTGGACGAACAGCGGCACGAAGTCGACTCCGGTGATGACGAGGGCGGGCAGGAACATCCGCGCACCGGCCGTCGAGCGGGGTCACCTGTGAAGGGACGATCCGCCGCCGACCGGCGGCTCCGTTCTGTCCGACTCGGGGCTCATCACCCCAGGAACCGTACGCATCACTTCCCCGGCCCTCAACCGGAATACGGGGTGGCGTCGGTCTTCGGGGCATGGCCGGGGACGTGATGCTCGGTGAGTTCGCCGCCTCGGAGGTCGTCGACTCAGTGGGTGACCGCACAGCCGAAGGACGAGCGCTGCCCGTTCTGCACCACGCGCGCCGATGCGGAGGGTGAGCGCGCCGGCCGTACGACATCCGGGATCGGTGACTGGCCGGTAATACGTACTCCGGTTACGTAGGTCTACGGATGCGGTGGCGTTCTCGCTTCGATTGGCTTGCCGGACGCCGGAGGGATCGTCTCGTGCTGCCTGTTCGCCGTCGGGGTTCCCGGCACGTCGAAGGGGACTTGTCGGGGGGCGCCCCGACCGATTGTCAGTGGCTGCCGCTAGCGTTCCGCACATGGTCGCACGTGGGCCGGGATCCCCCGGCTGAACTGTGCTTTCTTCATGTGGAACTGACGCGGAGGGCTGTGTTTCGTGGGTTGGCTGTCGGCGGGTGACGGGTATGAAGTCGCCCTTGTGGAGGGGCGGGTGGCGGCGCGAGCCACCTCGGGCCGGGCGGCGGGGCGGCAGTTGAAGTCGCTTCCGAAGGCTCTGAAGGACCACCCGGAGGTGGACCGGCTCCGGCGGTTCGCCGAGTGGCTGGATCGGCACGCCGCGGCGTGCGTCACACAGGTGGACGCCTGGATGGTGTCGTCACTGCCCGTACCCACCGGTCTGCTGGCCCGGGTGTGGCCGGACGAGGCCTGGCAGGCCGCGCTGCGCGACCTCGCCGTCGTCGGCGACGACCCGGACGAGGTCGGCTTCCTGCGGGGCGCCACCGACTCCGGCGAGCTGCGGATCGTGAACCTGGACGGGGAGACGGTCCGCCTCTCCCCGCGCACGGTGACCCTGCCGCACCCGGTGCTGCTGCCGGACCTCGACGACATCCGGGAGTTCGCGGCGGAGCTGGGCATCGTCCAGCGGGTGGAGCAGATACACCGGGCGACGTGGCGGCGGCCGGACGGCCTCGCCGCCAAGGCCACCCAGGTGCGGGACTTCACCGGGGGCAAGTTCCGCTCCCGTTTCGCCCTCGCGGCGCGCGCCACCTCGCTGGGCTATCGCGTCTCCGGCGGTTACTGCACCGCCCGGGTGCGGGACGGCGAGCGCACCGTCGAGGCCTCCGTGTGGATCGGGGAGCCGTACTGGGACGACGAGGTGGAGACCGGCAGCCTCACCTGGCAGGACCAGGACGGCCGTGCCCTGCCGCTGAGCGATGTGGGCCCGGTGGCCTGGTCGGAGGGGATGCGGATGGCCGCGGCGCTGTACGCCGGGCGCGTGATCGAGGAGGGCAAGGACGCATGAGCGGGGGGACGCGGGTGTCGTACGAGGAACTGCTGACGGCGGGCGGGGTGCTGCCGCCGGACACCGAGGGGGCCGGGGAGCGGGCGGTGCCGCTGACGGCGCGGACGTACCGTCATCCGGGCCTGGACGATCGGGTGGTGGTGCGGCTGGTCGCCGGGGAGCTGGGCGCGGCGGAGGACCTGGCCGCCGGTTTCCTGGGGCTGGAGCAGGACGCGGAGCCGGAGGTCGTGGGGCTGGGGCTGCGGCAGTCACTGGGCTTCCCCGAGTGGGTGCTGGTGCACCACCCGGCGGACGGGCACCACGCGCTGGGCATCGTGCCGGACCTGGAGCGGGCGGCCCGGCAGGCGAAGTCCAAGCCGAAGATGGCGATGGACGCCTACCAGGAGCTCGGCGAGCGGCTGGCGGCGTCGGTGCCGCACTTCCTGCCGACCTTCTACGAACAGGCCGGGCGGGTGTTCCTCGCGGAGGAGAACGCCACGTACGCGGCCCAGTTGTTCACCCGCGCCCGTAAGGCCGAGGCGGAGCACGGGCTGACGGTCGAGGAGGAGCGGCTCGACGCCGTGTTCCTGGAGTTCGCGCTGGCCGGGGCGCTCCCGGTGAAGGTGCTGTCGGCGTACGCGAAGGAGCTGGCCGCGCGGGTCCCGGCCGAGGAGGCGCTGCGGCGCTTCACCAAACTGTGCCTGCGTCGTACGGCGGGCGGTCTGCCGCCGTCGGCGCAGATGGCGGGCGACCTGCGCAGGCTGGCACGGGCCGCCGGCCGGGACGCGGACCTGTCCGAACAGGACTATCTGGCCGAGCTGCTGGTCCTGCCGTCCACGCTGCGCGCCGCGGCCGGCTGGTGGAAGGGCCACCGTACGGCGCTGGTGGCGCTGGCGGCGCGCGAGCCGAAGGTGCGGGGCACCCTGCTGGACACGCTCCCTTCGTCCCACGACGACGAGATGCCCGCGCTGTGGCTGGACATGCTGACGGTCTCCGGCGCCACGGCCGGGCTGTGGGACGGCTCCCTGCCCGCTGAGCAGCGGCCGCACGACGGCACGGCGGGCTGGCTGGAGCGGTTCCTGACGTTCCGGGAGCGGGCGCGGTCCTGGCGCGGCTCCACCCGGATGCCTGAGCTGTACCCGCTGGTGGAGCGGTCGGCGGACCGGTTGCGGGCCGAACTCGGCACTGCCGGGCGCGAGTTGCAGGTCACGCACGACATCGATCTGATGGATCTTCTGCTGTCCCTCGACGTTCCCGTGGCCGCCCCGCAGAAGGACGGATCGCTGCCGCTGGAGCAGTGGGCCTCGGGTGAGGGACACCGTGAGCTGCTGTCGCTGACCGCCGACTCCCGTTTCCACGACGCCTTCCGGCGCGGCGCGGACCGGTTCAGTGACGACGACTCCGGGCGGCGCGCGATCCGGGTACTGGCCGCGTCGCCGGGCGGGCGCCCGCTGCTCGCGCGGTGGGTGAGCGCAGTGGTCCGGCGGTTCACCGCCGTGGGGCTGCCCCAGCTGCCCGACGCCCTCACCCGGCTGAAGTGGCTGCCCGCGGAGGCGCTGGCGCTCGCCGAGGACGAGGTACGGGCGGCCGTCGCCACCGACCTGGCGCCGGTGCTGTCGCGGACCCTGCGCGCCGGGCTCTTCGACGAACTGGGCTGGCCCGCCTGGGAGGACGCGACCGCCACCCTCGTCCCGAAGGACGACGTCGAGGACATCATCGTCGCCGACGCCTGGCCGCATCTCGTCGTGGCGGGCGCCGCCCAGGCCCGCGTGATCGGCCCGGAGGGCACACTCCTCACCCACGACCTGCGCATCCCGGCGAACGACAAGTGGGGCGACCCGGGCTTCCACCACGTGGACGGCGAGCTGCTCGTCTACTGGCGGTCCCGCAACGACGGCCTGCGCGGGTACTGGCACACCCGCGCCGACAGCCCCCGGACCATGGAGGGCCCCGGCGGCACCCGTGGCACGGAGATGGACTGGTACAAGGCCGACCTGAGGCTCACCCTGCCCCTGCCGGGCGGCGGCCGCACCACCGGCGCGGGCGTGCTGCACGTCGGGGACACCACGATCCCCGAAGAGCGGTGGCTGGTCTTCGACGGCGCCTCGTACTGGGTGTGGCACGCGGAGGGCGAGCGGGACACGCACGGCTGGTACGAGTACGACCCGGCCACCAACAAGCGCGGACGTATGAGCATGCCCGCCTTCCTCGCCGACGCGCTGCGCGACGCCCCCGAGGGCAGCGCCTTCGACAGCGGCTGGCTCGGCCCCTCGCCGACCGTCGGCCGCGCGCCTGCCTCCGCACCCGTGGACGGCGTGGTCGGCATCCGCACGGTCGAGCTGCCCGACGGCTCCTGGCGCAGTCAGGACCTCGCGGGGCACACCGTCACCCTGCCCACCGACAGGGGCAGGCCGTCCGCGCTCGTCGTGTTCCCGGGTGACGACCGGGCCCGTGCCGTCGTCCGCCACGGCTGGCAGCTCGAAATCGTCGACACGGACGGCGTCGTCACCTCCGTCGCGAAGTCGGACCGCACCCCGGGTGTCTTCGGCGAGGGCACGCTGCTGCTGCCGCCGGTGCAGTTCTGGGAGTGCATGACCGCCCGCGACCCGGAGGGCTCCGCCGCGCTGCGGCGCATCGACGGAAAGACGTCGACGGCCCTGCTGACCGCGGCCGCCCTGGACGACAAGGGGGCGCTGCCCGACGCGATCCGCACGCTCCTGCCGGTCACGCACGACGCGCTGGTCGCCGGCATCGCCGGAGTCGTGCGCCACGCCGCCGGCCAGCAGGCCGGCCTCGACGCGGCGG
>NZ_LRTR01000826.1 GCF_001550375.1 Streptomyces europaeiscabiei
GAGTTCGCCGGTGCCGCCGGTGACGAGCGCGGCACCACTGGTACGCCAGGTGCGCGGCGCGGCACGGCCGGCGAGGGGCGCGCGGACGAGCCTGCGGATGTGGGCGCTCCGGCCGCGCAGGGCGATCTGGTCCTCGTCGCCCCGGGCGGCGAGGACGGCGATGAGCCCGCGTGCGCTGTCGTCGTCCAGTTCGCCGGGGAGGTCGACGAGTCCGCCCCAGTAACGGGGCTGTTCCAGTGCCATCACCCGGCCGAGTCCCCAGAGAGCCCCCTGCAAGGGGTGGACGACGGTGTCACCGCCGCTGCCGGTGGTGGCGGCGCCGCTGGTCAGGAACCACGTCCTGGCCTCGATACCGGCGTCCAGCAGGCCCTGGATCAGGAGCAGTGAGGAGACCATGCCCACGGTCGCGCCGGAGTGGGCCGGGGCCGGGCGCTCGTCGAGGGCCAGCAGGGAGACGACGCCCCGCACGGAGGCGGTCTCGGTGTCGGCCAGCCGTGCGGCGATCCGCCCGCGGTCCAGGTCGTCCGCGGCCATGCCGAGGGTGACGGTGGTCGCGCCCGCGCGGTCCAGGGCATGGGTGACATCCTTGACCAGCGCAGACGTCAGGTGTTCTTCGGGTACGGCGAGCAGCCAGGTGCCGTCGAGCGTTGCTGTCCCAGGCAGTTCGTACGGCCGCCACACGACCCGATAGCGCCAGCTGTCGAGCCGGGCGCGGCCCCGCCGCCCCTGGTGCCATGCGGAGAGCGCGGGAATGATGTCGCCGAGGCCGTCGGTGGTGTTCAGGCCGAGAGCCTGGGCGAGTCCGTCGGCATCGCCTTCCTCGACGGTCCGCCAGAACTGCTCCTCGGCGGGATCCGTACTGGCCTTGGCCTTCGGTACGTCCAGCCAGTAGCGGCTGCGCTGGAACGCGTAGGTCGGCAGATCCACGCGGTGCGGGGACAGGCCATCGAAGACCGGCGTCCAGTCGACGGACACACCATGCGCCCACGCCTCGGCCAGCGAGAGGTGGAAGCGCTCCAGGCCGCCCTCACCACGCCGCAGTGAACCC
>NZ_LRTR01000827.1 GCF_001550375.1 Streptomyces europaeiscabiei
CCGCGCTTCGACCCCGACGGCACGGTCCTGATCACCGGCGGCACCGGCGAACTCGGCCGGCAGCTCGCCACCCACCTCGTCCACGAACACGGCATCCGCCACCTCGTCCTCACCTCACGCCGCGGCACCCACGCCCCCGGCACCGACGACCTCATCACCACCCTCACCCAGGCCGGCGCCGACACCATCGACATCCACGCCTGCGACATCACCGACCACCACCAGACCGCCACCCTCATCAACTCACTGCAACGCCCCCTCACCGGCGTCTTCCACCTCGCCGGCACCCTCGACGACGGCCTCATCACCACCCAGACCCCCCAACGCCTGACAGAAGTCCTCGCCCCCAAGATCGACGGCGCCCTCCACCTCCACACCCTCACCACCGACCACAACCTCGCCGCCTTCGTCCTCTTCTCCTCCGCAGCCGGCATCCTCGGCGGCGCCGGACAAAGCACCTACGCGGCCGCCAACACCTTCCTCGACGCACTCGCCGAACACCGCCGGGCTCAGGGCCAGGTCGCCACCAGCCTCTCCTGGGGCCTGTGGCAGCAGGCCGGCATCGGCATGACCGCCCACCTCGGCGACGCCGAACTCGCC
>NZ_LRTR01000828.1 GCF_001550375.1 Streptomyces europaeiscabiei
GCGTCTTCCGCACCCTCGCCCGGCGGTACCGCCTCCCTCGCCCCGGGGGGCCGGCTCCTGGCCTCACCGAACGCCCGACGGGTGGCGTCCGGGGCCGGCGTCGACCTCACCGACGTACGCGGCACCGGGCCCGGCGGCCGGATCGTCTCCGAGGACGTGGAGGAGTTCCTCCTGGAAGCCGCCACCGGCGTCACCCCGGCGGTTCCGGCCTCCGCCTCCGTCCTCCCCGTCTCGCCGCTGGTCCGCCGACTGGCGAGGGAGCGGGGCATCGACCTCGCGGAGGTGAACGGCACCGGGCCCGGTGGCCGGATCCGCAGGTCGGACCTCGACCCCGTCATCCCGGCCCCCGACTCGGCGCCCGTCCGCGGGAAGACCGCGACGCCCCGGCCGGGTGACGTCCTCCCCCTCACCGGGATGCGCGGCACCATCGCCCGCCGGATGCACGCCAGCCTCCAGGAGATGGCGCAGCTGACGCACGGGTACGAGGTCCGGATGGACGCCGTGGTGTCCCTGCGGGACCGGCTCAAGGAGGAATGGGCCGACAGCGAACTGCCCGTGCCCAGCCTCAACGACTTCCTGCTGAAGGCCGCCGCGCTGGCCCTGGAAGAGCACCCGCTCCTCAACGCGACGGTGCGCGAGGACGGCGTCCACCTGCTCGACGGCATCCACCTCGGCTTCGCCGTCGCCGTACCGGGCGGCCTGCTGGTCCCGGTGCTCGAGGACGCGGCGGCGCTGCCCCTGCCGGAGATCGCCCGCCGGTCGAAGGAGCTGGCGCGGGCCGCCCGCGACGGGCGGGTCTCCCCGGCCCAGCTGGAGGGCGGCACCTTCACCGTCACCTCACTGGGCGGCTACGGCGTGGACTTCTTCACCCCGGTGATCAATCCCGGCCAGGTCGCCATCCTCGGGGTGGGCGCGCTCAGGGACGGCGTGGAGTGGCGGGACGACCGGCCGCTGCGGACACGGGTGCTCACGCTGAGCCTCACGTTCGACCACCGCGCCGTCGACGGAGCGCCCGCGGCCGAGTATCTGCGCACGGTCGGGGAGCTGCTGCGCAGGCCCCTGCGTCTGCTGGTGTGACCGGCGGCCGAACAGCCCGGCCGCCGCCGAACAGCCCGGCCGCCGCCGGGCTATTCGGCCGCCGCCGGGTCCGCGATCCGCCTCGCGAGGTCGCCGACCTCGCGGACGAACGAGCGGTGCCCGAGCGACCGGTACACGTCGTCGCCCCGGACCTGCGAGATCGCCGCGGTCTCCAGCAGCGCCAGCAGGCCCAGGCCGATCACCGCCGCCTCCGGCTCCGAGGCCGAGGTGCGGGCCTTGTGGATCAGCCGTACCAGTTCGGCCAGCAGGTCCGCGCGGCTCTGCTGGCGCAGCGCCTCGGCCTCCTGACTCATGCCGGCCGACGACACGAAGAAGACGGTGGCGGCGGACCGCTGCTCGCCGAGCCAGGCCAGCAGCGTGGTGACCGTCGGCCCGATGTCCGTACCGGGCTCGTGGGCGTCGGTGAGTGCCCGCAGCTGCTCGCGCAGCGCGGCGGCGAACACCCGCATCCCTTCCGCCAGGACCTGGTCCTTGGAGGAGAAGTGGTAGTACACCGCCGCCGAGGTCATCTCCGCACGGGCGGCGATGTCGGCCACCGTCACCTCGTCCGGCGACTGGGTCGCGAACAGCTCCGTGGCTGCCTCGATCACCCACTGCTTGCGCGACGGACGGTGAGCGGCGCGGGTCCCGGATGTCGTCATGATGTCAAGTATGCCGGGGCCTGGATGCTCCGGAGGCCCATGTGCAGGAGGAATTCGGCCGCCTGCCGGTCGGAGTTACTGGATAGCATGGTCAGTACAAGGGGATCCACGTAAGCGTGGGTCCACGGCAGTCGCCAGGGGAGCACGATGGCCACCACGAAGAACGGCAAGCAGCCCGCCCACCGCCCCTCGCGACGGCAGCACATCATCACCGCCGCCGTGCGGGTGTTCGGCCGCAACGGATTCGCGGAGACCAGCATCCAGGACATCGCGGCCGAGGCCCAGGTGGTGCCCACGGCCGTCTACTACCACTTCGACGGCAAGGAGGAACTGCTCGAACTCGCCATGCGCCGCGTCTTCGACCAGCTGAACGCCGTCGTGGAGGCCGCCCGGCCGGAGTCAGAGCCGGGCGACGCGGAGGGTCTGCTGCGCGTCATCGACGCCGTATGGGAGTGGGTGGAGCGCAACCCGGACGAGGCCCGCCTCTACCAGGTCCAGTTCGCCTCCGCCAACGGCAGTGTCAAGGTGCTCCGGGACGAGTTCGAGCAGCGCCACGTCCAGCGGGGATACGACTACCTGCCCGAGGGCACCACCCGCAGCCCCCGGGCGGCCAAGGCACGGCACGCGACGCAGGCGCTCGCGGTCCGCACGCTGATCAGCACGACCATGCTCGTCACGGCGCTGCGGGCGGAGGGAGGCCCGTTGTCGCGGATGCCCTCCCGGGCCGTACTGGAGGCCGTCAGGGCGCTGGCGCTGCGTATCGTCGCCGAGGAGAAGCCGGCCCCGGCGCGCTCCTGAGGCGCCCCACCAGGACCACGGCGCACGGCCCGGCCGCCCCTCACACCGTGAGGACCGAGCAGGCGCTGATGCCGGGCGCCCCGTACACATGTGTGAAGCCCACCCGGGGAGCGTTCGGTACCTGTAGGCCGGGCGCACGTCCCTGCAACTGCCGTACGACCTCGTGGAACTGGCGCAGCCCGGAGGCGCCGACGGGCTCCCCGCCGGCCAGACAGCCGCCGTCGGTGTTGACCGGTATCCGGCCGGTGGGGTCGGTGTCCCCGCGGGCCAGCAGTTCCTCCTGTTCGCCGTGCCCGCACAGCCCGGTCTCCGCCAGGTGGATCAGCTCCGAGCCGCTGTCGGTGTCCTGCAACTGGGCGACCCGCACGTCCGCGGGCCGCACTCCGGCGGTGCGGAAGGCCGCCTCGGCGGCATCGACGCTGGGGCTGCGGTGCGGTCCCGGCGGCAGCCAGGGCGAGAACACCTCGAACGAACCGAACCGCCGGGTGCGAAACGCCAGCGCCGCCAGTTTGACGGGGCGTTCGCACAGGTCGAACGCGCGGTCGCCGAGTGCCAGCACGAGGGCCGCCGCGCCCTGTCCCGGGGAGCAGAACATGTACTGGGTGAGCGGGGGGCTGACCTCGGCGGAGTCGAGGATCTCCCGTTCCGTGAGCGGCTTGCGCCGCCAGGCCAGGGGATGGTGCGAGCCGTTGCGGAAGGCCCGCGCGGCGATCGTCGCGAGCGCCCGCTCCGGGATGCCGTGTTCGTGCAGGTACCGCTGTGTCTTCAGGGCGAAGAACTGGGTGGTCAGCATCATGCCGGTCTCGGCGTACCACTCGCCCAGGCCGTAGCGGGCCGCGGAGACGTGGAAGGCGCCCCGTTCGTGCTTGTCGAACCCCACCGCCAGCCCGAGGGAGGCCTCGCCCGCGCGCAGCGCGTTGGCCACCGCGAGCACGGTGGAGGCACCGGTGGCGCAGCCGTTCTGGACGTTGACGAAGGGCACTCCGGTCAGGCCCAGGCGGCCCACCAGTGTGTCGGGTTTGCCGGAGACGTCGGAGCCGCCGGCCGCGTAACCGATGTCCTTCCAGGCGACCCCGGCATCGGCCAGCGCCTCCCGGACCGCCCGTTCGGCCATGTCCATCCCGGTGACGCTCTCGTCGCGGCCGAAGGGACGCATCCCGCATCCGACCACGTAGACGTCGTCGGTCCGGCTCATCGCTCCCCTTCCGTGTCCGGCCGGAACGCGAAGGTCAGGACCTCGGTTCCGTCGTCGTCGTGGTAGGCGGGCACCGTGGTCAGCCGTACCGGCAGCCCGATCCGGATCTCCGCGCGGGCAACCGCCAGCCGTGCCTCGACCAGCACCTCTCCGAGGTCGACATAGCCGACGTGGTACGGCCGGTGGCCGCCCGTCGGCGGCCGGTAGGGCGGCTTGGGCGGGAACGCCTGGAGCGTCCACGACCACACCCGCCCGTTCACCGGCAGTAGGTGAGGGGACATGGGCCCCTGCGAACACCTGGGGCACGAGTCCTGTCGCGGGAAGACGACGGTGCCGCACCCGGAGCAGCGGGCGCCCACGAGCCGCGGTGGAGCTCCGTCGGCCCCGCCGTCGAACAGCAAGTCGTCGATGAGTCGGGTGGTCATACCGGTTCCGCCTTTCACGTCACCAGCTCAGCAGTCCGGCCAGCCGTTCCCGGTGATGCGCGGCGCCGCCCAGCAGGACGGCGTCGGACTGGGCCCGCCGGAAGTACAGATGGGCGTCGTGCTCCCAGGTGAAGCCCATCCCGCCGTGCAGGTGCACGCACTCGGCGGCGACGGACACGAAGGCCTCGCACGCCCACGCCTGGGCCACCGCCGCCGCCTCGGCCAGCGCCCCGGGCGAGGCGGCCACCCGCACGGCACGCGTCACCGCCGAACGGGCGCCCTCGACCTGGAGCAGCATGTCGGCGCAGGTGTGCTTGACCGCCTGGAACCCGCCGATCGCCCTGCCGAACTGGGTACGGTCCCGCACATGGGCGACCGTCATGTCCAACGCGGCCTGCGCACCGCCGAGTTGCTCGGCCGCCAGGGCGATCAGGGCCACGTCCAGGGCACGGGAGACGACCTCTGCCCCCTCGCCGCCGGCGGTCAGCGCCCGCACCCGGGCGCCGGACAGCGTGACCACCGCCTGGCCCCGGCTGAGGTCCAGGGTGGGCACCCGGCGGACCGTGACCCCCGGCTCGCCCGGGTCGACGAGGAAGAGGTCCACGCCCTCGGCCCCGGCGGCGGCCACCACCAGCCCCCGGGCATCGGCGCCGTCGAGCACGAACGGCGCGGTGCCTTCGAGGACCGGGACCCCGCCCTGCCAGGAGACGGCGACCGGAACGGCCCCCGGCCGCCACGTCCCGTCGGGTGCCGCCACCGCCAGGGAGTACACCGTGCCCTCGGCCAGCTCGGCGAGCGCCCTGTCGGCCGTACCGCAGCCGGCGAGCACCTGCCCGGCCAGCACGGTGGAGGACAGCAGGGGCACCGGTGCCAGTGTTCTGCCCAGCTCCTCGCAGACCACGGCGATCTCGGCGAGACCGCCGATGCCGCCGGCCCACTCGGGCAGCCCGAGGGCGGCGAGGCCGACCTGCCGGCCGAGGGTGTCCCACAACGCGGCGTCGATGCCGGGGGAGTGCTCGGACAGCCGCCGCACCGCCGCGGTGCCTCCGGCGTCCGCGCACACCGACCGTACGGTCTCGCGCAGGTCGTCCAGTTCGGCGTCCGACAGGGCCGGGCCGCCCGTCATGGTGCTCGTCATCGTGCGCTCCCGCTCCCGCTGTCGCTCTCGTCGTGCCGCTCATGCCGGGCACTGTGCGCGGCCGCCATCCGGGCCACCGGCACGCGGTGCGCGGAACAGGAGACGTAGTCGAGGCCGAGGCCGTCGCAGAACGCGATCGACTCCGGGTCCCCGCCGTGCTCCCCGCACACGCCCAGCTTGATGTCGGGTCGTACGCTCCGGGCCCGCTCGACGGCCAGGGCGATCAGGGCGCCCACCCCGTGCGGGTCGAGCCGTGCGAACGGACTGGCCGTCAGAAGGCCCCGCTCCTGATAGGTGGCGAGTACCTGGCGCTCGACGTCGTCGCGGGAGAACCCGTAGGTCAGCTGGGTGAGATCGTTGGTGCCGAAGGAGAAGAACTCGGCGTGTTCGGCGAGTTCGCCGGCCAGCAGCGCGGCGCGCGGAGTCTCGATCATCGTGCCGAGCCGGTACGGCACCTCCACTCCGGTGCGCGCGGCGACCGCCTCGGCGGCCCCGTGTACGTACGCGGCCGCGGCGGCCAGTTCCTCCGGCAGGCTGACGAGCGGGATCATCACCTCCAGCTCGGGCCGGATCCCGGTGGCGGCGACGTCCGCCCAGGCGGCGAAGAGCGCCTCGGCCTGGGCGGGGTAGAGCCTCTCGTGCAGCAGCGCCAGCCGCACCCCGCGCAGCCCGAGCATCGGGTTCGCCTCGCGCAGCGCGGCCGCCCGCTGCTCCTCGGCCGCGTCAGAGGCATGGCCGGGACCGGGCAGGAACTCGTGCAGCGGGGCGTCCAGCAGGCGCACGGTCACCGGGCGGTCGCCCACGGCGGCCAGCAGCGCTCGGAAGTCCTCGTGCTGTGCCTGTTCCAGCGCCACCAGTGCCGCGTCGCGGGCGGCCGGATCGGCGGCCAGGATCACCCGGCGGATCAGCGGCAGCCGGTCGCCGAGGAACTGGTGCTCCGTACGGCACAGTCCGACCCCCTCCGCGCCCAGGGCGATGGCGGTGCCGACCTCGGCGGAGGTGTCGGCGTTGGCCCGCACGCCCAGTCGGCGCATGCCGTCCGCCCAGGTGAGCAGGGTGGACAGTTCGGGCGGTGGTCCGGCGACACTGACGCTCAGCGTCCCCGCGTAGACGGCGCCGGTACGGCCGTCCAGCGACACGGGGTCGCCCTCGCGCAGCACCCGGTCCCCGATGCCCACCGTCCCGGCGGCCCGGTCCACGCGCAGCCCCTCGGCGCCGCACACCGCGGGCTTGCCGGCGCCCCGTGCCACCACGGCGGCGTGCGAGGCGATACCGCCGGTGCCGGTCAGTACGGCGGCGGAGGCCAGCATGCCGGGGACGTCCGCCGGGCTCGTCTCATGGGCCACGAGCACGACGGGGGTGCCGTCCGCGCCCAGTTCGAGGGCACGTTCACTGGACAGCACGACCACGCCGGTCGCCGCGCCGGGCGAGGCGGGCAGCCCCGTCACCAGCAGGTCCTCGTCGCCGGTCAGCCGGAGTTGGGGGTGCAGCAGCTCCTGGACCTGCGCGGGGCCGATCCGCAGGACGGCCTCCTCGGGACCGAGCGCGCCGTCGCGGGCCAGGTCGGCCGCCAGGCATACCGAGGCCCGCAGCGGCGGCCGCTGCTGCGCGGAGGCGGCGAGCAGGGAGATCTCGTCGTCCCGCACCTCGAAGTCGACGGAGACGGGCGCGTGCAGATGACGTTCGAGGGTGAGCAGGGAGTGCTCCAGCAGAGCCCTGCCGCCCGCGAGGCGGTCCAGCGGTTCACCGGTGTGCGGCGGCGGGGCGCTGCGCCGCACCCCCCGGAAGAACGAGCCATGGGGAGAGAGGCGGCCGGTCTCGGGGTGGCGGCTGACGGCCGTGCCGTGGCCCGAGCGGTCGGCCGGGCCGATGCGCAGCGCCTGCACGTGCAGGGCGATCCCCAGGTCCGCGGGAAGCCGCTGTGCCTTGCGGGATCTCCTCGCCCGGGGCGAGTCCCACCGGGCGAGAACGGCACGGGCGGCCAGGGCGAGCTGCCGGGCCGGGTCGTCGGGGAAGGGCTGTGTTCCGTGCCGGGCGACCAGGGACAGCAGCACGTCGACCCGGGCCCGCGGCCCGGATGTGTCGAGGAGGGCGTCGTCGAGCACCGCGCCGGGGACGCCGAGGGCGTGCTCGGCGATCATCCGCACGGTGGCCCCCCACACCTCGTACAGGGCGTCCGCCCGTCCGATGACGGCGCACAGGGCGTCGGCGCCCGTGGAGGTGACGCCGATACAGGCGAGGTCGGGCGGCAGTCCGGCGATCTCGGTCGGGGCGCTCGCCGACAGGCGCAGCAGCAGGGGGCGGGCCGTGTCGCCGATCCGCCGTCCCGAGAGCTGTTCGACCAGGCCGACGGCGGCTTCGGCGGTGCCGGGTTCGCACAGGGAGGCGGAGGCGCCGGCCGGCACGGTGAGCCCGGGGACGACCGGCAGCCCGAGGGCCACCAGACGGTCCATCGCGGCGCCGTGGGCGCCCAGCTCTCCGGCGTCGAGCCCGCGGATACGGCCCTGCCCGTAGGGCACCAGGGCCCGGCCGGGGGCCTCGGGCGAGGCGGGCGGGGTCTCGGGCCGGGCGAAGGGCTCCGGCCCGCGGTCGGTGACGCTCAACCCCGGCTCCTCGTGACCAGTTCCTCTTCCCGGGCCTCGTCCTCGGCCCGGCTGATCCCCAGCACCAGCAGCAGCTCCTGGTGCAGCCGCATCCACACGGTGTGGTACGACTCGCACAGCGGCGAGGCCAGCCACTTGACCGCGCCGTCGTCGAAGCGGTCGAGGGCCTCCTCCAGGTCGGTGAGATAACGTCCGCTGCCTTCGAGCACCGGCTCCAGCCTGCGCAGCACGGGCTGGATGGCCTCGTGCACGTCCTCCAGCGACTCGCGCACCCCGGCGTCGTAGACGCTGTCGGAGTGGTCGTTGACGCTGCCGTCGGGGCGGCACTGCCAGGCCGTGCACACCTCGCGGATCCTGCGGTTGACCGGCAGGAACGCCTCGTAGGCCGCGGTGATCCGCTGCTCCTCGGCCGATCCCGGCGGGATGCGCAGGATCCGTGCGGCGGTGGCCTTGGCCCGCTCGGTCGGCAGCACGAGCGGACCCTTCACCATCGCCAGCCCGGCGTCGACCAGGGGGCGGTGCTCCGACTCGGGCCTGCCACGCCACATGCCCCGCAGAACGAGGTCGACGACGGCTTCGGTGAGCGTCTCGTCGGAAGCGTCCGGAAGGTCCACGGGAGCAGATTGCATCGCCATACCTTTTCCCCGGTTCTGTGGTGACCGGTTCCTCGGTTCTGTGTTGCCCGGAGGTTACGCTCCGACGGGCCTGTTAGTGAAGAGGGAATCAAGAAACACTTTCTGCGTCCCGGGGCCGGGCCCGGCTGTCGCCCGTCCGTGCGCGGTCCCGGGCGGCGAGGAACGACGCCATGCGCTCCTGTGCCTCCGGCCGGCCCGCCAGGTCCGCGATCTGCCGTGCCTCCTCGGCGAGATGGGAGGTCAGCGAGTCCTCGTCCCGGCCGCGCAGCAGGGCCTTGGCGGCGCGCAGCGCCTCACCGGCGGCGGCGACCA
>NZ_LRTR01000083.1 GCF_001550375.1 Streptomyces europaeiscabiei
GAGGAGGCCCGGCACGCCCGCCGGGTCGCGGCGGCCCGCTCCGGCCGGGTGTGCGCGGCCGGCCACCAGGAACTGGCCTCGCACGTGCTGCTCCTCCCCTTCGTCCCCGACGACGTGCGCCGAGCCTTCACGGCCCGTCTCCTCGACCCCCTGCGCGACTACGACCGTCGGCACCGCGCCGAGCTGATCCCCACCCTGGAGGCGTTCCTGGAGTGCGACGGCTCCTGGACGCGCTGCGCCGCGCGGCTCCACCTGCACGTCAACACGCTGCGGTACCGGGTGGGCCGCATCGAGCAGTTGACGAGCCGGGACCTCTCCCGGCTGGAGGACAAGCTGGACTTCTTCCTGGCCCTGCGCATGAGCTGAGGTCATGGAGTGGTGGGCGAAGGTCGAAGTGCGCCGTCCGCACCCCATGACTTTGTGAATTCCTTCACCCACCCTCTTGGCCGGGCCCCGGAATCCGTGCTGAGATGCGGCCACCACTCAAAGCTCAAGGGCGTGCTCGGGGAGGGCAACGTGGCGCATACCGCCATGTCTGGTAACGGAACGACCGCCGGCGACGATCCACTCCAGACCGCGGTATGGCGGCTGCGCTCGCGCGCCTGCTGGGTCGACGCGGCAGCCCTGATCGAGCCCGACACCCCACAGGCCTCTCTGCAGCGGACCACGCTGCTCGTCGAGCGCTGCCTCTACACCGAGCAGGGTTGGGAGGAGGCCGAGGACGCGCTGCGCACGGCCGAGGCACAGGCCCGGACCGACGACGAGCGGGGTGCGGCGGCCTGCGAGCGCGGTCAACTGGCGTACGCGGCCACACTGTTCCATGTCCGTGACCGCGCCGACGAGGCGCGGGCCGCGCTCGGCCGGGCGGCGGCCCTGATCGCTCCCGGCGCGCCGGGCCGGGCCCTGCTGGACTTCCGCCGGGGTGTTCTCGCCGAGAACCTCACCCGCTCGCCGCAGGCCGCCCGTGCCGCGTACCGCCGGGCCCACGCGGGCGCGACCGCTCATGGCGACCTGCTGCTGCAGTCCTTCACCTGGCGGCACCTCGCCGGACTCGCTCTCCGCGACGGCGAGTTGGCCGAGGCCCGCCACGGCTTCGCCGAATCCCTGCGCCTGCGCGAGGAGTTGGGCTACCTCGTCGGTACCGCCCCGGCCCTCGTCTCCCTGGCCGACACCGAATCCGAACCGGAGGCGTCTCGGCTCCGCGAGGAGGCCGGGCGGCTGTTCCGTCTTCTGGGAGGTGTACCGACCTGGCTGGCAAGGCAGTTGGCGCCACCGCCGGCTGCGACGGCCTGACCGGTCAGGAGGCTGTTGGTCCGCGGGTGCGTGGGGACTGGTCGCACGGTTCCCCGCGCCCCTCGACGGCATGGGCCGCGCCCGGAGTCCTCCAGTTGTCCTGCGCCTGAATCCGTCGGGAGACCTGGCTCGTCATCGCCGGTCGAATCCCCACCGCCGACCAGGCGCGTCGACCCTCCACGGCTCAGCCGGAAGTGTCCGGAAACCTCCGGCGCGGGACACCGGGGCGCGGGGAACTGCGCGACCAGTCACGGTCGACCGGCAGTCGGCAACGCTCCACGGCCCCAACGGCGTCGGTCGCCCTTACCCCACCACGCCGAAATGCTTCTCCACCAGACAGCAGGCCGCTTCCAGGTCGTCCGCCATCAGCGCGTCCAACAACGCGATGTGCTCCGCCGCATCGGCCATGAGTTCGACCCGGCCGCCACTTCCCACATCACCCAGGCGACCGGCCCCCAACGGCAGTTGGGTACGCCGGTGGAGGTCGTCCGCGATCTGCAGCAGCTGCTCGTTCCCCGCCAGCCCCAGCACCCCGCGGTGGAAGGCCCGGTCCGCCTCCCCGTACGTCGCCCGGCACCCGGAGGACGCCGCCCGAGCCGTCTCGTCGGCGAGCGGACGCAGCTCACCCCAGCCGTCCGCCGGCAACGTGCGCGCGAGCCGCATGATCACCGGCACCTGGAGCAGCGCGCGCACCTCCGCGAGCTCGGCCAGCTCCCGGGCGCCCCGCCGTACGACACGGAACCCCCGGTTGGGGACGACCTCGACCGCGCCCTCGATGGCCAGTTGCTGCATCGCCTCGCGCACGGGAGTCGCGGAGACCCCGAACTGGTCACCGAGCGCGGGCGCCGAGTACACCTCCCCCGGCGTCAGCTCCCCACCCGCGAGCGCGGCCCGCAGCGCGTCGAGGATCTGCCCCCGCACGGAGGCCCGCTGAACGACGGGGCGCTCCGGTGTGCGCGGCAGCGGAATGGGCGTCTCGCTGTGCGTGTGCTCACCGCGGACCGCGGTGCCGTCCGCCGAGATACCCCGCTCCCGGTCGACGTCCGCGACTCCGGGCTGCATGGGCACGCGGTAGGCCGATGCCGGACGGGCGGCGGTGGCGTCCGGCGCACTCGCGGCGGCCTGGCGCGAGCGCGGTCCGGCCTGTTCCACGGGTCCTCCTCCGAGCCGAGTCGTGTGTCGAGTGGGCCCGGTGGTGCGGCCGACTGGGTACATGGGGGCGCTTAGGTCATTACTGGGGTTGTTACCGGTCGTAAAGCACCATAGGCGCACATGCCCTCAGTTCAAACCTCGACCACCTCGGGTAAGGTAAGCCTTACTTGGTAGCGACGGTGAAACGGCGGTCCCCGTATGCCCCACTCGACTCAGGCACCGGTCCCCACGTCACACACGTCGCCCGTGACGGCCGCGTACACCCGCCTGACCGAGGTCCTGCCGATGGTGAGCGTGACAGAACTCTCTCCCATGGACCCGTTGCCCGAGGGTGAGGGGTGGGTCTGTGCCGCCGGGCTCGCGGCGGCCGGAGCCGAGCTGGACGCGTTCCTCGCGTGGGACGAGACCCAGATACTGCGGGACCACGGCCGCGAGGGCCGCCCGGACGTGGTGGCGGCCTTCGGGCTGCACCGGTACTCCTGGTACGCCTGCCTGCTCTTCACGGTCCCCTGGTTCCTGCAGCGCCGGGTGCCGCGGTTCCCCGCCGGGCATGTGGCGTTCCAGCGCGAGCAGAGCCGGCTGGTGGTGCGTGGCGAAACGTTCAGCTGCCTGCCGGGCGATCCGGCGGCCGGCGAGCCCGGTGCCCGGGTGGTTCCGGACGAGGAGGCGCTGCGGGCCGAGGTGCGGGCGGCGTTCGCCGAGCACATAGAACCGGTCCTCGGCGGCTTCGGGCCACGGATGCGACGGCGCGGGCGCGCACTGTGGGGCATGGCGACCGACGAGATAGTCGAGGGGATCTGGTACATCGCCGAACTCCTGGGCGCCGACGAACAGGAGCGCTGTCGGCGCGAGCTGGAGCTGCTGCTGCCGGGCGCGACCCGGCCGTACGTGGGTGCCGCCGGCTTCCGCGAACTGATCGGCCCCGGCGGCGAGTCGCTGCCCACCCGGGACAGGGCGAGCTGCTGCATGTTCTACACGCTGGCCCCGGACGACACCTGCGCCACCTGTCCGCGCACCTGCGATGCGGACCGGATCACCAAACTGACGGCCACCTCGACCAGTTGACGGACCCTCGCCGGACGGGGATGCTTCTCGCCGGGCGCCCCCCGGCGATCGCCCCGCGGCATGTGCCGTAAGATCAACTCCGGGTGGGACCCTCGTTTGGTTACAGGCAGTTCACAAATTCCTCACTTGCCGCAGGAACTTTCCGTGGAACCACTCGAACGGGTAACCTCACTCGCACTCAACTCCCGTCCCTCGCGCGGTAGTTCGAGCAGAATGCCGCCTGGCGTCACTCATTGCACTTCTTTGGCGGTCTCTTGCCCCGAAACCCCCTGAGGGCCGCGAGGATTGGGCCACTATGGCGGGCGTTACGCCCTATCCCAATGCAAGGGACCCCTGATGAGATTGACCGACATATCGCTGAACTGGCTGCTTCCGGGCGCCGTACTGCTCCTGGGCATGCTGGCGGCGGTTGCGGTGCTCGCGCGCGGCAAGCGCTCCGGGGAGCACGCGAAGACCGAGGATTCGTGGGAACGCAGTGAGGAGCGCCGCAGGCGCAAGGAGGCCCTCTACGCCACGGCCTCCTACATCCTCCTCTTCTGCTGTGCCGCGGTTGCCGCCGCGCTCTCTTTCCGAGGCCTGGTCGGCTTCGGCGAGCAGAACCTGGGCCTCTCCAACGGGTGGCAGTACCTGGTTCCGTTCGGCCTGGACGGCGCCGCCATGTTCTGCTCGGTACTCGCCGTGCGCGAGGCCAGCCACGGTGACGCGGCCCTCGGCTCCCGGATACTCGTCTGGACGTTCGCCGGTGCGGCGGCCTGGTTCAACTGGGTGCACGCCCCCAGGGGCCTCGGCCACGACGGCGCCCCGCAGTTCTTCGCAGGCATGTCCATGTCCGCCGCGGTGCTCTTCGACCGCGCGCTCAAGCAGACCCGCCGGGCCGCACTGCGCGAGCAGGGCCTGGTGCCGCGTCCGCTGCCGCAGATCCGTATCGTCCGCTGGCTGCGGGCCCCGCGCGAGACGTACAAGGCCTGGTCGCTGATGCTCCTGGAGGGCGTGCGCAGCCTGGACGAGGCCGTGGACGAGGTGCGCGAGGACAAGCGGATCAAGGAAGAGACCCGGACGCGCAAGCGGGAGCAGGAGCGCCTGGAGCGCGCCCACCTCAAGGCGATCAGCCGGGGCCACCGGGGTCTGCCCGGTCGGGGCGGCGGCGGTGGCGGCGGGCGCCAGGTGGACACCACCGTGGAGCGCGTGCCGGCGGCCCAGGTCGCCTCGGAGCCTGCCATATCGACGCCGGAACAGCTGCCCGTGCGTTCGCGGCCCTCCCTCCAGCCCGTGCGCAACGGTGCTGACAAGTCACTGACCGTCGACCTCACCGCGGAGGACGACACGATGGCCCTGCCGCGACTCGACTCCCTGGAGCGCAAGCTCAAGGACCTGGAGCAGCAGTTCGGCTGATCAAGAGCCACACATCGGACAGGGGCGCGGCACAAGCCGCGCCCCTGTCCGTTTCGCGGTCCGACGGCCGTCCGTTCACGTCCGCTGCGCGGTTCGTGTCGCGTCCGGCTTTGCGTCCGGCTTTGCGTCCGCCCTCACGGCCGGCTTCATGACCGGCTTCATGACCGAGGCCCTCTTCGACGGACGCCGGATGTCACTGCGTCAGCCCGCCGTCGAGGTCGAACCACACCGCCTTGCCCACCCCGTGCGCCCGTACGCCCCAGGTGTCGGCGAGAGCCTGGACGAGGAAGAGGCCGCGTCCATGGGTGCTGTCGTCGGCGTTCGGCACCCTCGGTCTGGGCCTGCGCCCCACGAAGTCCCGGACCTCCACGTGGAGTCCACGGGGTGAGACGGTGGCGGTCAGCACCGCGTCGTGGTCGGTGTGGACGAGCGCGTTGGTGACCAGCTCGCTCGTCAGCAGTTCCGCTATCTCCGATCTTTCCGGCCGCCCCCATTGCCGCAACAGTTCCCGCAGGGCCCTGCGTGCCTCGGGCACCGCCTTCAGGTCCGCCCGTCCAAGTCTGCGTTTCAGCTGTCCGGCACCGGCCCTGTCCGTCGAGTCGTCTGCTGCTTCCTCCACCACCTCTGCCGAGGAGGCCCCTGTCACCACGGGACCGCCTCCTCGCACCTGCCTCTTCATGACCCCCGCCCACGTGCCGATGACGATTCCCCTCCTGCCCGAACACGTACACGGGGATCCATGCCCCGTCCGGATCGCGGCACTCATGTCGAATCGTCAACGACCCTCCGTACGCTTTCAAACGCACAGAGTCAAGCCAGCTGTCGGTACCTTGTGACAGCGCTTCCCGCCCCATGAATCCGCCGCACGACCCGACCGATCCGGCACCCCGTCCCACTCCGGGCACCCTCTCCCCGACCTCGGCGGCCGGACCCAACTGCCCAGGCGGGGCTACCGATCCGGCCGTATGCCACCGGGGCACGACTTCCGTACGCGCGCCGCGTTCCGTGCCCGGGACGGGTCGCCCGTCCCGATGATGTTGATTGGCCGGAATCCTGCGCTGGTACAGGCCAACGTGCGGCCGGGCGCGGCTGATTGACGCCGTCCCCGTCCTCCGCGGGGCCGCCGTCAGGCCTCCCACACGGCGGCGGCCGTACGGTCGTCCGTGTATCCCTTGACCCTGACCTGGGCGTCGGCGAGGAACGCGGCGAGGCCGGGCGGCTCGGCGGCTCCCCAGCGCGCCGCCAGATGATCGGCGAGCGGTGCCTCCCCGCGCAGCGGTTCGGCCAACCCGCCGGTGCACAGGAGCAGAACGTCCTCCTCCCGGGCCACGGAGGCGCGGAAGCGGAAGGGTTCCCGGGGTGGTGCGGAGGCAGGTTCGTACGGGCTCGGGGGTGTCGTGATGCCGAGGTCCATGGTGAGGCGGTCGCCGTCGGGGCTCTCGTGCGGCAGCGAGCCGAAGCCGAGCACCGGCGCGCCCGCCGTGTCCGCGACCCGGGGCTCTATGTCCTGCCAGTCCCCGTCCCGCAGTCGGAACAGCCCGCCGGCGCCGACCCCGAAGAACACCCGTGTACGGCACCGGGGGTCGGCCGGGATCAGCAGACAGCGCAGGCTCGCCGTGTACTCCTCCGGGTCGAGCCCCTGCTCGACCGCGCTGGCGCGCAGTCTGCCGAGGCTGCGGTCGGTGAGCCGGTGCAGCCCGGACTTGAGGTCGCCGCGCCGGGCCGCGCGGATGTCCTCCACCAGCCGTGCGTGACTGAGCCCGACGGCCCGCCCGATCCACCGGCACGCCTCCGCCGCCGCGCGGTGCGCACCCGGCGTGGCACGGGCACCGGTCGCCATGGCCACCAGTACGAGCGCCTGCTCCCCCAGGCCGAAACGGGCGGTCAGGAGTGCGTCCCGGCGGGGCTCACCCCGGTAGCGCGCCGAGTCGCCGCGCACCGACGCGGCGCGCAGCGTGCACACCCCGTAGCGCGCGCCGTCCAGCACCGTGTCCGCGACCAGATCCCCCAGATCCTCCGGATCCGCCGGCGGCAACGCGGTCGGCTCCGCGTCGTACGTGGGCGGCCCGGACCCCACGTACTCGACCCGCACCCGCTGAGTCCCGGTGACCAGGGTGACCTCCTGTGCCTGGAGGGTGGGCAGGTCGACATGGGTGGGGGGCCGGGCGTCGGACGGTTCGGCGGCCGAGCCGGGGGACGAGGGCGGCATCGGCGAGGGCAGGGAGGGCGTGCCCCTGCGGG
>NZ_LRTR01000829.1 GCF_001550375.1 Streptomyces europaeiscabiei
CGTCACCAGGTCACTGCGCATCCTGGAGGCGGTCGCCCAGCACCAGCCGGTCACCGTCGGGGAACTGACGAAGATCTTCGGTCTTCCGAAGTCGACGGTGCAGCGCACACTGGTCACACTGGCCGAGGCCGGCTGGCTGCGGGCCAACCGCAGGGACACCACCCGCTGGGAGATCGGCGCCCGCGTGCTGTCCGTGCGGCCCGCCGCACTTCAGGGCTCCAGCCTGTTCGCCGCCGCCCGCGAGCCGATGGTCCGCCTGCGCGACGCTCTGAACGAGACGGTGCACCTGGCGGTGCCGGACGCCCTTCAGTGCATGGTCGTGGTGGACCGCGTCGACTGCGATCACCCCGTGCGCACGTTCCACACCATCGGCGACACCTCACCCCTGCACGCCACCGCGGCCGGACGCGCCGTCCTGGCTCATCTGCCGCATTCCGAGATCGACCAGTTCTCAGCGGGCGCGCTGGAGGGGTACGGCAAGGAGACCATCACCGACCCGTCGGAACTGCGTGCGGAACTGCGTCGCGTCAGGCACCGCGGTTACGCCGTCAACCGCAACCAGTACCGACCGGACGTGTGCGCCGTGGCCGCGCCCGTCCTGGACGCCGGCGGCTCACCCCTGGCCGCCGTCGCCGCCTCCATGCCCGACTCCCGCTTCGATCCCGCCGGCACGGCCGAGCTGGGACGTATGGTCGCAGACACCGCGTCGGAGATCACCGCCCGCTACCTGGGCTGACGGCGGTAGGGCCGGACCGGCAGCCCGCAACGCAGCTGCCCGTGCCACCGAGTCGCTGTGAAGACTCTGGGTGTTGGCGCCGGAGGCGCTTACTGACAGTGGGCCCACAGGCGTGGGGCGTGGCCGTGGTCGGAAGATACGTAACCGATCTACGTAGACTCACGGTTGTCACGCGTGGACGCGGACTGGAGGCTCGTCCTCATGACTCCAGTCACCCCCGTGTCTCCCGAGGTCGCCGACCTGGCCGCCCGGCATCGGCTAGGGCCGGTCCAGGGCGTGTTCGCGCCGAAGCGCCTCCGTCGCGCGGTGTTCGCCGCCCATGTCTTCAACTGCCTCATGCTCATGCCGTTCTTCCTGGTCCCCGGGCTGTTGTACTACTGGTTCTGGATGCGCCGTTTCCCCGACTTCAGCCGGAAGCGGGCCGCCCAGCGGCTGCACCTGTTCGAGGAGGGGCTGGTCGTGCACCCGCCGTCCGGCGGCGAGCCGGTCGCCCTGCGTTGGGACTCCCTGCGCCTCCAGCAGGAGATCACCCAGCTGATCGTCTACGGCCGCCCCCACCCGACCAGATACGTCTACTCGGCAAGCGCCCCCGGCCAGGGGTCGGTGCGGATCACGGAGTTCTATGAGGATCCCGACGCCTGGGGTCCCTGGATGCAGGACGCGGTGGTCCGCGCGCAGGAAGCGGCCGTGCTGGAGATGCTCCGCGAGGGCGGCACGGTCCGGTTCGGAGCGCTCTCGCTCTCCCGCACGGCCGTGTCAGCCCCCGGGAAGGGCAGCCTGCCCTGGCCGAAGGTCCGGGAGGTCCAGGCCTCGGGCTTCCTGGTCCGCATCATGACCACCGGCTCCTCGAGCGACCCTGTCCGCTGGTCCCACCACCCGGCCAAGGACATCACGAACCTGCACTTGTTCCTGGCGGTCGCCCACAACCTGCGCGAGCAGTCCGCCGCCTGATACTCCAGCCGGACTTCTGTTCCTCCTGGTCAAACCGCTTGGTGGAGGGGAGCGTAGCGGGGGTGTGGCATGGGTGGGACGCATCGCCACCGGAGAGAAGGCCGACGGCGCGCTCCGCGCGAAGGGCCTCTGCCAGACGCAAGCCGAGGCCCGCACCCGGGAAGCCCAGAAGACGCCCCTGACGGACGATCACGTGCTACCGATCTCTACCCTGCCCAGCACGAGTACCCCAACAAGACGGCACACCAGCCCCGCCGACCAGCAGAAATCAGGCTGGCGGGTCCTCACTCTGTCTCGTTTGTCGAAGTAGGAGCCCGACTGTGTCCCTGCGACATCGCCACGAGTACGCCGTAGTCCTTCCTCGTGGCCTCCCGGTTGGCTTCGAAATACCGCCCTGGGAGTTCCCTGCCATCTCATGACAGGTACGCATCGCTCTCGGCCCAGATCCGCCAGGTTCGAGCCGGTACATCATTAAGAGACGTAAAGACGCCGGTTCCTCGCGTACTCCTCTCCGTTCCGCTCGCCGGACCCGCACCATCTGGCAGTGCTGGTACGTCCCGGCTTTGTCAGGGCCGCTCCCGCCCTTCCCGGCACCACCCGAGTCAGGCTGCCCTCAGCTCCACCTCCCCGCTACGACGGGTTGGAGGCGAGGGTCTCTCACCCTCGCCCGAAACACAGCGCCTCACGGCGCAACTCGAAGCAGATATAGCCCCCACAGGCCGCCCGGGCCCTTTTACCTCCGCCCAGGTCGCCTCCTTCCACACCTTCACCGACTCCTCGTCACGCTCGGCGACCCGCCGTGCGGGGACCTGCGGGCTGAAGCCGAGCCGGTGCATCAGCCTCGTCGCCCCGGAGACGCTGTAGGAGACGTGGAACTTCCTGCCGATCAGCGTGGCCACCCTCGCCGCGGTCCACACCTGGTCCTCCGTCCAGCCGTGCGCGGCCGGCCCCTGCTCGAGATACCTGGCGAGCCTTTCCAGACAGCGTGGCGACAGGCGACACCGGCCCCCGCTCGGTCCTCGCGAAAGCAGCTCGTCGGCACCGCCTTGCCGCCACAACTGCTGCCACCGGTAAGCCGACTTCAGACTCACACGCAGCTGCCGGGCCACCTCGGGCGGTTTGACCTGCTGCGCGAACAGCTCCGCCGCTTGTATCCGCACCGCTTCCCGACGCCGCCGTGCTGCAGGCGTCAGCCCGCCCCCATCCGCGTATCTCACACCCCACGGACTACCGACAACACCACACCCGCATCGGCAAGTTCAGCAAACATCACCCTAACGAGCCGAGATCAGTAACAACACCCAGCGAGCCGCGGGCCGCCCGATCACCTTCTCGGCCCCGTCGGTGCATCGGAGGCCCCCAAGGGCCGAGGATGTACCGACCCGTAGGCGCGGAGAGCGGCAACGCAAGGGCGAGGTGCTGATCCACCCGCTCCTGGCCAGCTCCACTTCGCTCGCCCACATCGTCAACCACCTCAAGGAACATCGACACGTGCGTTGGCCGCTGAACTTCCCCACCGGCCACATCCGGCCCCCGCGGGCCCGCGACGCCCGGACAGGCACCGGCTTCGACCGACCCGGACTGCGTCGAGGAAGCCCCGGCCCTCGAGGCCCAGCCCGTCCTCCGGATAGCCGACTGAACCGCCGCCCCACCCGCACGACCACGGCGCTCTCCAGACCAGGAGTGCGCCGTCGTCGTTCCCGGCCGGGAGGGGGCAGCGCGCCGGTAGCACCAGCTACACCGGATCATTCTGGAGCAGCAGAACCAGCGTCACCCGTCGCACCTCCTGGGGCCGGCCTCCGACCCGTGCAGCACCCTTGTGCTACGCGGGCCCATGCAAATACTGCGCTGCATCCACGACACCACCCTGCCGCCATCCGACGACCACCACCAGGTCCCCGCCGCAGGCCGTCGCCTCACACCTGACAGCCTCACAGCGCACCCCGTCCACCGGGGAAAACGGGGTGTGTGGCTCACAGCAAAAGTCGGGTCTCAGTGAACGGCGACGGTCACAGGACGGTGCCGTGCAGCGCGCGGCGGTCCCCGGACATCGCGTAGCGGCGGGCGGCGAGGCCGTGCTCGATGGGCTCGCCGTTCTGCTCGCACAGCAGCGCCAGAACGCCGGTCGCCGCCTCGGTGTCGGATAGGTAAGCCGGCGCGACTTCGAGCATCAGCTCGCCGATCGCGTGCGCGCTGGTGAAGAGGTCGTCGGTGAGCTGGCGCCCTGCGGCGACTACGGGATCCGCCGACGGATCGACGGGGGGGCGGAGGCGGGGCGATGCGGACGTCGCCGACGGCCTGGCGGACCACCGCGCGCACCGTCGGCTCATCGAGGGCCGTCAGGCCCCTGTGGGCGAGCGCGGCGAGGCGCCGGGTGATCAACTCCGCGACGACGTTCGCGCGGCCGGAGACGGCGATCAGGGCGCGCTGAGACAGGCCGTAGTCGAGCGCGGCCGCAGTGGCCGGGTCGGTGTCTCGCGTGCGAGACGTCTCGGTGCCGGCGGCGACGGCGCCGTGGATCGCGGACAGGGCGCGGGCGACGTCCAGGAGCCGGTACGCCTGGGCGCGGCTGATGCCGAACTCCGCGTCGCAGTACGCCTCCCAGTTGCCGTGTCCGAGCGGCACCCAGACGCGGGCGGCGTGCGCGTCGCGGACCCGGGCGGCGAGCACCGCCGCGGAGCGCCGGAGGTCGTCCATCGCCTCGCGCAGCCCGGCCGTCATCTCCCGGGCCTGCACCGCGCTCAACGGCGGCCGCGCCGGTTCGGCGACGTCGTCCTGGTCCTGGTCGTGCTCGCCCATGACTCCATCGTCCTCCGCGGCGGCGGGCCGGACCAGGGCGTGTGAACTGTCCTCTGACACTTGATCTTGGCCGTTTGTCACTCGATCTTGACCATTCCCCGGATCGTGTATGCCAGTACTTCGGGATCGCCAGGCAGCCACACCATCGCGCCGGTGCGCGACGGCAAGACCGTCACTGGTCCGATCGTGATGTTCTCCGTCGCAAGCCTGGCCAGCCCCCAGGTTCCTCGCCGACCGAGTAGTCGCACCGATGTCCCCCGGGCTAAACACTTCCTGCAGGGCATTGCATCATTTGTAATGAACTCCGCAGGTCAAACGGGTGGTGCAGGCATTTCACCCCTCATGATGTGGTCGTTCCCCCACCCCTCCTGCGAGGAGACACGGCCATGTCCGAGACCACCGAGCCCGAGATCGGCCCGATCAGGATCGGCGACCCGCTCGACGCACCCACCCATCCGATCGACGTCCCCGATCACGAGGTGTGGGACGACATCGACAAGGGCTTCGCCTGGGTCTTCCACGCCGGTGACGACCACCGCCTCACCCGGCCGGTGATCATCGCCGACGGCTTCAACCACGGCAAGAGCGAACTCGACAAGCTCTACCAGTTCCTGGACGGTGAGGACTATCCCTTCCTCACCGAACTCCGTCGAAGCGGCCGGGACGTGATCCTGCTCGGCTTCGACAACCGCACCGCGTCCATCCTGGAGAACTCGAAGGCGGCCGAGGCCACCATCCGCAAGACCATCCAGCTCCGCGAGGGCTCCGAACGGCTGATCGTCGGCGGCTTCAGCATGGGCGGGCTAATCACCCGATACACCCTTGCTCGGATGGAGACCGACTTCACCGAGGACGAGCACCAGACGGGCGTGTACTTCTCGTTCGACACCCCGCACCGCGGCGCCACCATCCCCATCGGCGTCCAGGCGTTCGCGTACCTGCTCCCGCCAGTGAACTTCAGGCCCCACCCCTTCAGGCAGCAGATGAACAGCGCAGCGGCCCGTCAGATGCTGTGGCAGCACTACGACGAGGCGACCAAGAAGACCGGGGTGGCCCCCGAGCGCACGGCGCTGCTGAACGAGCTGGCGCGGGTCGGCCAGTGGCCGCAGATTCCGCGCAAGCTGGCCGTCGCCAACGGCCGCGGCGACGCCATCGGGCTGCCCGACGTAGGGCCCGGCGAGGTCGCCCTGCGGGTCGACGTCCGCTACCCCGGCACCACCTTCTACGCCCAGGCACAGGGCGACGACGTGACGGTCGCCTACCTGTACCGGAAGTTCCCGGAGACCGAGCAGACCATCACGACCAGCGGCTTCCCGGACCTGGACGGCGCACCCGGCGGGACGCTTGCGACGTACGAGATCCTCGCCAACTCCATGATCGAAGCAGGCGGCGAGGCGGACCTGCGGCACCCGAAGGTGTGCTTCGTCCCCTCGGTCAGCGCGGTCGACATCCTGGACTTCGAGCGCCAGGAAGACCTGTACACCAGGGTCGACAGCCTGGACCCCTCCCAGAGCAGCGTGGACGCGTTCCACTGCTCGTCCACGACGACCCCGCACACCCTCCCGACCGAGGAGCTGTGCACCTGGCTGATCGGGGAGTTCGACCGCTGACCCCTGGCCCGCCCCGGAACAATGGACGCCGCCCTTCGCCACATCGACGGGATGAGGCGGCGTCCGCAACACCTACGGCCAGGTCAGCAGATCACAGGGGTGCTCTCACCCTTCCTGGCCGAGGGGCTGCGGGAGTCGACCGAGTCGTGGGCCGACCTGCTGCGCGATTGCCGCAGGGGCGGCACGTGTGATCCGGAGCCGGTCGTTGGTGACGGAGCGATGGGCTTCTGGAAGGCGCTCGCCAAATGATCGCTCGCAGGTCAACCTGTGCTCACCCTGCGGGATTTGAGGAGTCCACTCCGATGCTGTGGCACGGCTGGACGGGGGTTTCGGGCCGGCCCGCCACCCTGGACGTGATGCTGTCCCGCTCGCCTGTGAAGGCGGGCGGGACAGCATCATGGTTGCGTCGTCACTTCAGTGCGCTCGCACTGAGGCTCCGTAACTGTCGGTCTGGCGGAGTACCGCCACATCCTGGGCCGGTGCCGGCCAGGCCTGGATGAGGTACTGCCGGGACCGGTGCACGACAAGTCACTGATGTCGAACTGGTGGTACTGGACGGGGACGTTTCCCTTGCCCCGTTCCATCTCGTCACTCATCTCGCAGTCCTCTGCCAGGCACTGGATGCCTACTTGATCCACATCAGGAACTTGTCCTTCTCAATGATGCGGATATGCAGGTAGAACCGGCCCACGGCCTTGCCGCCTTCCTCATTCTGTTCGCCGTCGATCACGTGTCGGCTGAATTTGCCGCCGCCGGTCTTGGCGCCCTGCCATGTCGACGCGAAGAGGCACTCGTCGCACTGCTTGCCCTTCGGCTGTTCCAGGCTCGACGGACACGCCGTTCTCCAGTTGGTCTTGATCTTGGCCTTGTGGCTTCGTTCACTTTCAGCAGCAGCGTTTGTCCAGCAGTTTGGAGGCGATGGATGTTCTCAGCGCCCTCAGATGCTCACGCGAAATGACAGCGCTTCCGCTGAGTCGGTTCATCCGGAAGGGCCGCCGCCCGGCCGGAGGCCCTTGCGGACCAGTGCCATCAACTTCCGGTCAACGACGGCGGGATGAAGCTGTATCGCGAGTGCCGAGAACCTGTGTGCTATGAACAGGCATGGCATTGAAGATCGAGCGAACTGACACGCGTACGTGGCCGGATGAGCAGCTGAAGGAGCTTTTCAGTGAGGGCTTTCCGGAGTTCATCAGCGCTGACCGCCTAGTGAAGGAGTACATAGGCAGGGTCGGTGCGTGGTTCGCCGGTCTGGACCTCACGCTGGTGGATGAGCACGAGGCGCCGGTCGCATCGGGCTGGGGTGTACCAATCCACTGGGACGGCCTGACCGAGACGCTCCCCACCGGGTATACCCAGGCCCTTGTCCGTGCGGTCGAAGGGCGTGAGCAGGGGACCGAAGCCAACACCCTGGTTATCTGCGGAGCTGTCGTCACCCCGTCGCTCAAGGGGCGCGGACTTGCGGGAGAGACCCTCAAAGCTTTGCGTCAGACCGCCGAAAAAGCTGGCTTCGTCCAGGTCATCGCGCCGGTCCGCCCGACGATGAAGGCGCAGTATCCGTTGACACCCATCGAAACCTTCATGAGGTGGAGCCGTGAGGACGGGATGGCCCTTGACCCGTGGATTCGGACCCATCAGCGCCTCGGTGCCGAGATCCTTTCGGCGGCTCCCGCTTCGCAGACGATGACCGGCTCGGTTGCTGAGTGGGAACAGTGGACGGGAATGGCCTTCCCCGAGTCAGGTGACTACGTGATTCCAGGAGGATTGAGCCTGCTTCGGGTCGACCGGTCCTCCGATCATGGCGTGTATCGCGAGCCCAATATCTGGATGCGGCACAGCTGAACAAGGCAGCACGCGTGCCGACGCAAAGCATTTGGTTGGTGGCCCGGCGCCGCCGGTGAGGCGTCGGGCCATCGGCACGGGACGTCAGGTATCAGCCTGTCTTGGCGGGTTCCTCAGCTCGTGCTCGGGTGCTGGCGAGGCGGTAGGAGTCAGTGCCGGTCACGTTCTTGACCTGCCGGGCCCCGCGCGGACCGATCCGCGCGGACCTGGTGGGCGATGTCGTCGAGCGGGCCTGCCTGCGAGCGGGGCTGCCCCGCGTGGGTCCGCACCGGCTTCGGCATGCCCTGGCCGGCGAGATGCTGCGGCAGGGTACCGGACTGACCGCGATCGGCCAGGTGAACTTTCCCCAAGGCCGGGTAGTTAGCGTTTCTGCAGGTCACGCAAGTCAGTTGAAGGTGTGCCCGACGTAGAGCAACGGAGCTCGTTGGTACAGGCAGTCGACCAAGACAGCTTGTATCCGAGGAGCTCCGTTGCCGTCTCATCATGTCCCGCCAACTCCTGTGATGGCCATCACCCGTACGGTCACTGTGGCCGCCGGGAGGTTCGCTGCCGGACAGCTCGGTGGCCTGACTCCTTTCCTACCCTTCGAGTTGGTGGATGCCGTCCTGGAGGAGACCCGCGCGGTCCAGTAGCGTCTTCGGGACTTGCCCTCACGGGTCGGGTGTACTTCGTGGTGGCGATGTGCCTGTTCCCTGAGGTTGGCTACCGGCTGGTGTGGGACAAGCTGACCTGCGGAATCGGGCGTGTCCGGCCGGCCCCCAGCGCGAAGGGTCTGCGTGATCTGCGCCGCCGGGTGGGCTGCGCCCCGATGAAGGCCCTGTTCGAGGTGGTGGCCGGAGCGCTGTCTGAGCCACGGACGCCCGGCGTGCGCTTCGGCCCGTACCGCACGGTCTCCTTCGACGGCTGCAGCTCGATCAAGACCCCGGACAGTGAGCGCAACCGGGGCTGGCTGGGGCGGTGCCCGCACGGCGGCTATCCGCAGGTCGAGCTCATGACGCTGGCTGGGTCCCGAGATGCTGGTGCTGTGGGACCGGGGCTTCGACAGCAACGACTTCCTCGCCGCCGTGCACGCCACCGGCGCCCACGTGGTGGGCCGCATCCGACAGCGCCGCCGCCCGCCGGTCCTCACAGCCCTCCCGGACTCCTCGTACCTCTCGGTCATCGGCACTGTCGCCGTGCGCATCATCGAGGCTCAGGTAAGCGTGACGTGCGCCGACGGCAGTACCTTCGACGGCTCCTACCGGCTGGTGACCACCCTGCTGGACGCCCGGCGCTACCCCGCCGACCGTCTCGTGCGCCTCTATCACGAGCGTTGGGAGCACGAGAGCGCCTACTACGCCCTGCGCCACACCATTCTGCGCGGGCGCGTCCTGCGCTCATGCGACCCAGGCGGCGTCAAGCAGGAGATGTGGTCCCTGCTGATCTGCTACCAGCTCCTGCGTCGGGCCATCGCCGAGACGGCTCAGTCGCGGCCGGGCACCGACCTCGACCGATGCGGATTCACGATCGCTCTCCACACCGCCCGCGACCTGCTGGTACGCGCGGAAGAAGTCTTCGAGCAGGGCATCGGGGCCATCGGACGGCGGATCCTGACGGAGCTGGCCCCGCCGAGTCGGCCCCGCGTCAGTACCCGCAAGGTGAAATCGCCGACCTCGCGCTACGCGGAAAGGAAGATGGACGGCCGCCCCGACCAGAGCCGGACCGTGACCTCCGTGACGATCGCGCTCCTGCCACCCCCGTCCCCTCGCCCCGCGCTGCCGGACACCACGGTCCCCGACTACGTCGGCCCCGGCCAGATCAGCAACCGCACGACCCGCGTCCTCGCGGTCCTGCAGGCAGAGCCCGAGCGGCAGTGGCGGGCCAGAGAGATCGCCGAACTCCTCGGCGACGTCACCATGGTCGCCACCTATCAACAACTCGCCCGCTGGACCGAAAGAGGGCTGATCAAGAGGGTTCGTACCGGCCGCTACGCGGCAGCCGCACCAACGAGGACCGCCACCTTGCGTGACCTGCAGAAACGCTAACTACCCGGCCTTGGGGAAACTTCAAGGGTTTCAGTAGCGCAAGATCCGGACACTGCGGCACGTGAAATACGCAGGCTAGAGGTCGAGGACGGCGCGCAGCGCCTGGTCGACACGTGCCATCGCCTCGGGGGCGACCTCGCCGAGAAGCTTGGCGCCGTCGAATCGGGTGGCCCGCAGCTGCTGCATGTTGACCGCGACGGCGGTGCACGGGACCGGGTCGCCGATCACGACGGACATAGCCGTGTCGGGGAATCTCCCGGAGGGGTGCAGCACGATCACGACCACCGCGCCGTAAGCCTCTTCCAGGCCGGTCAGGGAAACGATCAGAACGTTGCGCTCGTCGGGGAGGACCCAGACCTCGCCACGCTTCACAGAGTGTCTCCCTCGCCCGCGAGATCGTCTCCGAGGCCGAGGCCGGCGAGCTGGTGCGCGGCATCGAGGGTCGCGGCGCGGCGGGCGGCGCGGACTATCCACGCGTTCACGCTCATGTTGGCGCCCGAAGCCGCCGCCTTGATCGAGGGGGCCAGTTCATCAGGGATGCGCAGCGTCATTGTGGTGACAGACATGAATGCAGAATAGCCACCGTTTCACGGTGGCGTCATCCGGTGGCACGAGGTGAGCCCGCGCGGCGGCCCTACGGCGGGCAGACCGCTTCTCGCCGGGCGTGATGACCGCCGGTGCGCTTCGGTGTCTATGGATGGCTGTGGCACACGGACCAGACCTCTTCGAGGAATGCCGGGTAGTCCTCGCCGTAGGTGACCACGCCCGCGTACACCGCGTCCAGGGCGGCCTGGAGCGGGTCGGCGTGGGCGGCATCGGCCAGTGCGGGCAGGGCCATGTGCGGCTGCGACATCCGCAGGGACGGGTCGGGGGCCCCGATGACGACGGCCATGGTGTACGGGGCCGGGCTGTCGTCGGGCTGCGGTGCGGGCGGGCTCGGCGGTTTCGCCATGGCAGCCGCGGGGCCCACCACTGGCGGTGATTCCTGTGAGGGTTTTAGCAGAGGCTCCTGGCCCCCTGGGGGAACGGGCGGGTGGTAGGGCGGCCGTTCGGGCGGGATGGCCCGGCCGACGGTCCTGTTCGGGACACGCGGGTCCGAATCCAGTACCCGCCACAGGCGGTCCGGGTCGTCGAAGGGCGGCGGCAGCGGACGGCCGGCGGCCAGGGCCGTGAGGGCGTCGGAGATCCAGTCCAGGCCGGTCAGACCGGCCCTCTCGCAGGCCCGGCGGGCCGCGAGCAGGGCCACCGAGCGCTGGGTGGTGGGGCCGGCGGCGTCGATGGCGTGCAGGAGTGCGGGGTCGAAATCACGCAGGCCTCGGACGTTGCCGCCGACGGCGCGCAGAGCCTGGCTGGGCAGCTGCCCACCCCATTCCCACCGCTCGTGGGCGAGCAGGCGTTCTCGTTCTGCTTGCTGCTGGGTGAGGCGGGCTTGGTGTTCGGCTGCGGCGCGTTCGGCGGGTGTGGGAGGGGGCGGCTGCTGTCGGGCGTAGTCATGCCAGTAGGCGGCGTTCTGCGAGGTCTGCTTGAGTACCTGGTCGGGCCGCGGCGACGCGGGCCAGAACTGCAGCAGGTATCTGTCGAGTTCGGGTTCGTCGTCCGAGCGGGTGTCTTGCTCGCGTGCCGCGTCCATGCCTGTGGCGCAGTAGCGCACCCGGTAGTCGGTTTCTTCCAGGTCCAGCTCCCAGGTGTCCTCGCCTGCCCATTCCATGAGCACGCTGGTGGCGGACAGTGGGCGGAAGGACACCTCCACGACGTCCTCCCATGCCGGGTCCAACGGCGGGGCCTGGTCGTGGACTTCGACGGTGAAGGGGACGCTGCCGGTGTGCAGCCCGGTCGTCAGCCACAGCGCCCCGGGAATCGCCGCCCCGCACAGTCCACTGCTCTGCCCGGCGAACGCCTCCGCGAGACCGGGACCGAAACCGTCCGGGTCACTCTCGACATAGATCTGGCCGTAGTGAACATGTACCTCGCCATCGACGGGCCTGCGCACTTCACACCCTCCCCGATACGAGTGTGCGCCGGATGCGGCAGTCCCTCATAGGTGGCACGGAGATGGCGCCTTGTGACGGGCGGCGTCGGCCGAGGCCGGTGAGCGGCGAGGCTGCCTGGACCATGGTGGGCGGGCCTTCTTCCTGAGATGGGGCAGGGGTGTGCGGCGGCCGACGGCGGGACGGCAGCCACGCTACCGGCTCGGTCCCGGGCCGGCTGGGAGAAGTACAGTTACTTCCCAGGCCACAGGCTGTACGCCGTCACTTTTCGACACGGTTGCGCCCGGGCCCCCTGGATCTGGTCGTGCGTGCGACGGCCGACCGTCGGCCGTCCGGCAGGGGAGGATGCCCGGGAGGCGCTGCGGTCGCTCGTCTTCGGCCGTTGCGGTAAGTGCCGCCGGGCACCGCGATCACCCTCCTTGCCGGGACGGCGACCTTTTCCAGGCCTGGGTGAACAGCTCGTGCAGCGGGAGCGGGGAGAGCAGGCGGCAGAACGGGCCGTATATGTCTTTGCCGTTGGAGTTGGGGGCGGCGTACGGGGTGAGTTTGGCCGTCTCCAGGGGGAGGTGTGGGGTCTTGAGGTCGGTCCAGGGGCCCGGGATGAAGGCGGTACGGCCCGCGCGGGGGCGTTTGCCGGTCTCGGTGAGGCCGCTGGTGGCGAGGGCGGACTGCGCGGCTTTGTGGCGGGCCGGGGACCAGGCGTTCCAGCGGCGGATGTTGCGGTCCGTGGGGTGGGCGAGGGTAAGGAGCTGGAGGTGGAGGGCGGCGGCGTCCTCGTCGAGGGAGAGGGCGGTGGCGACCTCGCCGACCAGGGCCGGGACGCTGAGGAGGGGATTAGCTTCGTAGGAGCCGGGCGGCACCGGGGTGGTGGCGGCGCGCTGGACCATGCGGGCCAGGCCGCCGTCGGGGGTGTAGAGCTGGGTGACGTCGGGGGTGGAGGCTCGGAGGAAGACGTTGCCGTTCGGGACGGTGACGACGAGGCTGCCGTTGTCGTACGCCGACGGGAGCGTGTGACCGTCCGGCTGGTAGGGCCTGCTGCGCAGGTGGAGCCGGCCTTCGTACGGCTTGAAGGACGGGGCCGTCGCCACGGATGCAGCCTGGTCCGGGCGGGGGGCCAGGGGGATCAGGTACGTCGGGGAGTCCAGCAGGGTGCGCAGGTCTTGGTACAGACCGGTGGCCCAGGTGACGGACGGGTCGCCCACGGGGCGTTCGGTGAGCGCCCAGGCCAGGGCCGTCGCCGGGACCACGTGCGGCAGGTCGTCGGGGTGTATCCAGGAGCCGGTCGTGCCGTCGGACTCGTCGCGGTGCAGGGAGAAGTGCCCTGAGACGCTGCCCTCGGCCAGTGTGAACCCCTTGTCCTGGGCGGGGATCGCCTCGCCCCTCGCGAGGCGGTGGGCCCAATCACCGGTGATGCCGAGGTCGGTCTCCAGGCCGTCGGCCAGGTGCTCGTCGACGTACGGGGTCCGCCCGACGCGCCCGGTCCAGGCGTCGGCCATGCGCTCGGCGGCGGCGACCATACCGTCCTCCGTCCAGAGGCCGGGCAGTTCGGCCGGGTCGTCGGGCAGGCCCGCCGCGAGGACGGCCAGTCTGCCGGAGGACCCGAGCCGGTATTCGCCGTATGCCCAGGCCAGGCTCTGGCTCGCGTTGTACGGCGCCGACCGCAGCAGTTTGTCGTACTCCTTCCCGGCGCCGTAGGGCAGGCCACCCAGCGTCAGGGCGGAGATGGCCCGCCGTACGCCTGTGCGGCGGGAGAACGCCTCCAGCGCGGCGGGCGAGAGGGGCAAGGGGCCCCGCGCCGCGAGGAGTTCGAGCAGTCGGGCGAGACGGGTACGGTCGTCACGGGTGAGCGTGACGGTCGTGCACCCGGTGGCCTCCGCGGGTGCCGGGTCCGTGGCCCGCTGGACGAAGCGCTCCCCGGTGTCACCCTTGACACCCGGGTCGTCCGGTGGTCCGGATGCGATCACCCGGCCCTCCGCCCGGTGCGCCGCGAGCGCGGACGCCGGTGCCTGCCCCGTGCGCCAACTGCTGCCGCCCTCTGCGAAGGGCTGTTCGCGCCAGGTCTCCAGCAGGGCCAGCAGACAGGCCCGTTCGGAATCGGCGGTCGTGGACATGAGCGCTCGCCAGGCCACCGCGTCGATCGAGCCGAGCAGCACGGTCCAGTCGACGGGCCGGGCCGCAGGCGCGAGACGGCGGGTCTCGTCGTCGATCTCGCCGCGCAGGTGGCGGCCGTCGGCGGCCAGAGCGGTGAGCATGGCGGGCTGCGGCTGGGGCCTGGGAGCCTTGTAGTGCACGGGTTCGTCCCGCAGGCCGCGCAGTGCGGTGGTCAGCTCCGTGTCCGGTACGGGGTTCTTCAGCGTGACGGCGGGTGCGGACCGCATGACGCCGACCCGCCGGGAGAGCTCCTCGCGGCGGCGCCGCACGTCGGCGGCCAGGCGGACCGCGCGCAGCACGCCGTCACGGAGGTCGGGGTCCGTCAACTCCGGCATTACCTCCAGCAGTACGTCGGTGAGGCTGGCCGGGGAGTCGAGGAGACGGCGTACGGTCTCGTCGTCGACCGCACGCAGCGCGGCCGAGGCCGCCGGGTCCCGGGGGACGAGGAAGTGCCAGTACGCGGGCGGGGGGAACGGCATGGGTCCGGCGGCGGCCGGCGGCTTGTGCCACGGGTGCTTGGGGTCCGGGAAACCGCGGACCTCCCACAGCAGCGAACCGTCTTCGACCGCGGCGCATCGGACGTTGATCTGCTCCGCCAGCACGCCGTCCTCGCCGCCCTCGGGCAGCCGCAGGATGCCCCATGGGTCCTGGCCCTGCCGTGAGACCCGGTAGGTCGCCTCGCGCCCGTCGATTCCCTCCAGGACGAACCGGTCGGGTGCGTTGTTCCGGTACTTCGTACGGAACAGCACCCGGAAACCGACCAGGGAACCGGCCTGTCCCAGCGGGGACTCGGGGGCGCCCGGCGGCATCGGGGCCAGGGAGAGGGTCTCCTTGAAGACCGCAGTGCCCGGGGGCAGGGTGCCCGTGCCGGGGAAGTCCGGCAGGGTGGTGTCCTCGGTACGGGCGCCGGTGGTCGGGTCGACGCGGGCCCATCCGTCCCCGTACACCTGCGCGCTCCACACCCGCTTGCCGTCCGACATCTGTAGTTCGTGGTTGTCGATGCCCTCGCGGCCGCCGGGGCGCAGCACCCGCTCGCCGTCGTGCCGGCCGTCGCCGTCGGCGGTCTCGAACTGGAAGCCGAGGGCACCGTCGATGGAGCCGCCGTACGGCACCATGCCGCTGGCGTTCTCCGGCTCGAAGACCTCGTCGGGGGCGTCCGCCCAGAAGGCGCGGTCACTGCAGTAGGGGTTCGTGTCCGTCGTCCAGGCGACCAGGAACTTCCCGCCCACGTAGTGCACGGTGTGCAGGGTCGCGTCGTCCGGGACGCGGTAGGTGCAGGAGGCGCGGCGGCCTGCGTGGTCGACGGCGATGGCCCGGTCGCGGGAGTACAGCGTCAGCACGGGCCAGGTGCAGGTCACGGCCGTGATCTCGGCGAGGGGCAGTTCGGTGAGGGCGTCCTCCAGCGCGGGCCAGCCCAGTTCCTCCGGCAGCCCGGCCCGCAGGGCGCGGGTCAGCGGGCCGGTCAGGTCGAGGGAGGCGAGGGCCTCCTCGATGCCGTCCAGCGCGGTGGCGGTGGGGCGGTCCAGGAGGGTGGTCAGTTCGTCGATCGCCTCGTGGGCCGCACCGAGCCCGCCGCCGCGCAGGGCGTCGAGCAGGCTGTTGATCCGGGTCAGGACCTCGGCGGCGATGCCCTCGTTGCCCGGCAGCCGGGTGATCGCCGTACCGCCTCCGCCTCCGCCCCGTTCACGGCTGTGCAGGCCTTCATGGACCGTGCCCTCCAAGCGGCGGCCGAAGACCGGATGCGCGGCCACCGCCTTCAGATCGCGGCGCGAGCGGTCGCCCCAGAACTGCAGCAGGACCGTCTCGCCCGGGTCGTGCACCTCGATGCCCTCGGCCAGGCAGGCGTCCAGCAAATCCGCGTCGATATCGGTGAGGTGCCGCCACTTGGTCTCGTGCAGCCGCACTGGCTCGCCCGCCGCGCGCAGGCGCGGGGCGAACAGCGCCAGCAGCTCGAACAGCTCGGGCGGCATGGGCTGACGGGAGACACCGCCGTACGGAACCTGGCGGTACGCGTACTCTCGGGCGAACCGGCTCAGCCAGGCGCTCAGCCCGCCGTCCGGGGTGATGCGCCCCGCCGCCACCGACTCGGCCGCTCCGGAGCGCAGCAGCAGACGCACCCAGGGGGCGGAGTCCGCCCGCGTCGGCGGAAACAGGTCCAGCAGCACCGCCTGCACGGCGTCATCCTGCGGATGCTTGGCCATCACGGCCGCCGCCGCGTCCAGCAGGGCGTTCGGCACTGCCTTGCCGTGTGCCCCGCGCAGCGCCACGCCCAGCAGCCGGGCCTCCTCGTCCGTGCCCAGCCCGGCGGCCCGGGCGGAGGAACGGATCAGCTTGGCCAGGTCGGCGGGGAGGTCACCGGGAGAGGCCGCCCAGGCCTCCAGCAGCCGTATGGTCTCCTGGTGCGCCCGCTCCGGCGGCAACGTTGCCGCCAGTCGGCCCTGATGGGTCGTCAACTCCTTGGCGGGCAGCGCACCGGCCCGCGCGAACATCAGCACGTTCTCCCGGAGCCGGTCCGTGTCCACGGGCAGCGCGTGGTCCCGCTCGGCCTTCCGGGCGAGGGCGTAGGCGCGGCTCGCCTGCTTGGGGAACGAAAGGCTCATGCGGTGGGCGACGGAGTCCCAGAACGGCGGCAGGTGCGCCGGGGGCAACCGCCGTGCCCGCCAGGTCATGTCGTCCAGAAACCGGCCCGGCTTCTCGTGTGTCCGGAACAGGCCCGACTCGGCTGCCTCCATCAACTCGCGCGCGGCCGGCTCGGCGCCCGCGTCGTGGGTGAGGACCCAGTCGACGTACGGCACCAGGGAGTTGGGTTTCGGAGGCAGCGTGACGGTCATGCGGAAGATCGTGACACGCGCCACTGACAGTCAGGCATGATCCGCCCCCAGAGGCCTGGCCGCCCTCGATATCCCGCTGTACAAGAGGATTCCCACACCACTTCGCTCAGCCATAGATCAACATGCAGGTAGCCGGCGGCGCGCTCCACGGCGCGTGAGAGGCAGCGCTGCGCCGAGTTCCGTGCGCGGTTCCGTACAAGGCCCCCCGTCCCGCCCGTTGTGACCGTGGTGCGAGCAAGATGGGCGTCCTCGCCTGTCGGGACGAATCCAAGGAGGCGCCCCCTCGGGCTTTCCGGCGTAGGGGTGCGCCTCTTGCTGTGTGCTGCGGGGCCTCCGCCGGAGCGCGGGCAGAGCAGTGCATCGGTCGATGACCTGCTGTACGTGGGGCCGGGTGTAGGCCCCGGACAATCAGCCGGTGAGGACGGCGTACGGGTCCGGGGCCTGGGGCGGGTGTCCCGTCACCCCATGGGCTAGGCGATGGGGCGAGTGGTCCGCCCTCTATGCGGGTGGCTCGTCCAGGTGAATCCGCACCGCCGCGATGAACGCGTCGAGTGTGGGTTTGATGGCGGCGGAGGCATCTACGATGCGGCGGGCTTGAGGCGGGGGGTCGCATGGGCCGCCACTGCTGCCGCAGCGTGCCGAGCTGGTGTCGGGTGAGCAGGCCCGCGTCTCTTGTTCGCCGTCCGGCTCGTGGAGGCGCAGCTGGAGCGTGAGTCGCAGGGGCAGCTGCGAGTGACACATGTCGAGGAGCACGAACTGGTGTGGGTTGTCGCCTACCAGTCGGCGGAGTACCTGCGGACGGGAGACCCCTCTCGGATGCTGGTGGGTGGTGGCCCGTTTCTCGTCGATCGCGTTGCACGACCCTGCTGCACCTCGCCGCCCTCCTCCCAACGGCACTCAGTGCAGCGCACCCCGGCGTAGTGGTCTCCGCGGTCGTAGTCGGTCGCACCCCACTGTTTCGAACTTGGCTGGCGGGGCGCCGCAGTTGGGGCAGATCACGTAGACGTCGGCTCCGTGAAAGAACACGGCCTCGATGGTCGCCTCGTCCAGGAGCTGTTGGACGCCTTGAAGGAATCCGGTGGTATCGACCCAAGATCTTGTTGACGGCGGTCTGGTCGTCGTCATCGGTCACGGAGACCCAGTACAGGGGGCGGAGGAGCGCCGGGAGTGGCGTGTCGTCCAGGCAGACCGGGATGATCCTGAGTCCGTCTTCCAGTCGCCGGATGATCGCAGTCTCCAACTCGGACTTGACCCACTCCGACGTGCTGGCGCGCTCGGACCAGCAGACGAGCACGGTGTCGACCGTGTCCAAGGCGACCCCGACTTTGCCAGGAATGGAGTCGCCGGGGCTCAGTTCCCACTCATCGAGCCAGATGTCCACGCCGCCCAACCGCAGCTTCGTGGCGAAGGAGCGAACGGCAGGCTTGTCCTTATGGGTGTGGGAAACGAACGCGCGCACTGCTGCGCCTTGTCATCCCAAAGACCTAGGACCAGATTATCGTCAAGATGACATTTTCGCATCTGCATTCAGGCACTCCGACTCCGGCCTCGGGGAACAGCGGAGCAGCCGATATCGGCTGCTCCGCTGTTCCCCGAGGCCGGAGTCGGAGTGCCTGAATGCAGATGCGAAAATGTCATCTTGACGATAATCTGGTCCTAGGTCTTTGGGATGACAAGGCGCAGCAGTGCGCGCGTTCGTTTCCCACACCCATAAGGACAAGCCTGCCGTTCGCTCCTTCGCCACGAAGCTGCGGTTGGGCGGCGTGGACATCTGGCTCGATGAGTGGGAACTGAGCCCCGGCGACTCCATTCCTGGCAAAGTCGGGGTCGCCTTGGACACGGTCGACACCGTGCTCGTCTGCTGGTCCGAGCGCGCCAGCACGTCGGAGTGGGTCAAGTCCGAGTTGGAGACTGCGATCATCCGGCGACTGGAAGACGGACTCAGGATCATCCCGGTCTGCCTGGACGACACGCCACTCCCGGCGCTCCTCCGCCCCCTGTACTGGGTCTCCGTGACCGATGACGACGACCAGACCGCCGTCAACAAGATCTTGGGTCGATACCACCGGATTCCTTCAAGGCGTCCAACAGCTCCTGGACGAGGCGACCATCGAGGCCGTGTTCTTTCACGGAGCCGACGTCTACGTGATCTGCCCCAACTGCGGCGCCCCGCCAGCCAAGTTCGAAACAGTGGGGTGCGACCGACTACGACCGCGGAGACCACTACGCCGGGGTGCGCTGCACTGAGTGCCGTTGGGAGGAGGGCGGCGAGGTGCAGCAGGGTCGTGCAACGCGATCGACGAGAAACGGGCCACCACCCACCAGCATCCGAGAGGGGTCTCCCGTCCGCAGGTACTCCGCCGACTGGTAGGCGACAACCCACACCAGTTCGTGCTCCTCGACATGTGTCACTCGCAGCTGCCCCTGCGACTCACGCTCCAGCTGCGCCTCCACGAGCCGGACGGCGAACAAGAGACGCGGGCCTGCTCACCCGACACCAGCTCGGCACGCTGCGGCAGCAGTGGCGGCCCATGCGACCCCCCGCCTCAAGCCCGCCGCATCGTAGATGCCTCCGCCGCCATCAAACCCACACTCGACGCGTTCATCGCGGCGGTGCGGATTCACCTGGACGAGCCACCCGCATAGAGGGCGGACCACTCGCCCCATCGCCTAGCCCATGGGGTGACGGGACACCCGCCCCAGGCCCCGGACCCGTACGCCGTCCTCACCGGCTGATTGTCCGGGGCCTACACCCGGCCCCACGTACAGCAGGTCATCGACCGATGCACTGCTCTGCCCGCGCTCCGGCGGAGGCCCCGCAGCACACAGCAAGAGGCGCACCCCTACGCCGGAAAGCCCGAGGGGGCGCCTCCTTGGATTCGTCCCGACAGGCGAGGACGCCCATCTTGCTCGCACCACGGTCACAACGGGCGGGACGGGGGGCCTTGTACGGAACCGCGCACGGAACTCGGCGCAGCGCTGCCTCTCACGCGCCGTGGAGCGCGCCGCCGGCTACCTGCATGTTGATCTATGGCTGAGCGAAGTGGTGTGGGAATCCTCTTGTACAGCGGGATATCGAGGGCGGCCAGGCCTCTGGGGGCGGATCATGCCTGACTGTCAGTGGCGCGTGTCACGATCTTCCGCATGACCGTCACGCTGCCTCCGAAACCCAACTCCCTGGTGCCGTACGTCGACTGGGTCCTCACCCACGACGCGGGCGCCGAGCCGGCCGCGCGCGAGTTGATGGAGGCAGCCGAGTCGGGCCTGTTCCGGACACACGAGAAGCCGGGCCGGTTTCTGGACGACATGACCTGGCGGGCACGGCGGTTGCCCCCGGCGCACCTGCCGCCGTTCTGGGACTCCGTCGCCCACCGCATGAGCCTTTCGTTCCCCAAGCAGGCGAGCCGCGCCTACGCCCTCGCCCGGAAGGCCGAGCGGGACCACGCGCTGCCCGTGGACACGGACCGGCTCCGGGAGAACGTGCTGATGTTCGCGCGGGCCGGTGCGCTGCCCGCCAAGGAGTTGACGACCCATCAGGGCCGACTGGCGGCAACGTTGCCGCCGGAGCGGGCGCACCAGGAGACCATACGGCTGCTGGAGGCCTGGGCGGCCTCTCCCGGTGACCTCCCCGCCGACCTGGCCAAGCTGATCCGTTCCTCCGCCCGGGCCGCCGGGCTGGGCACGGACGAGGAGGCCCGGCTGCTGGGCGTGGCGCTGCGCGGGGCACACGGCAAGGCAGTGCCGAACGCCCTGCTGGACGCGGCGGCGGCCGTGATGGCCAAGCATCCGCAGGATGACGCCGTGCAGGCGGTGCTGCTGGACCTGTTTCCGCCGACGCGGGCGGACTCCGCCCCCTGGGTGCGTCTGCTGCTGCGCTCCGGAGCGGCCGAGTCGGTGGCGGCGGGGCGCATCACCCCGGACGGCGGGCTGAGCGCCTGGCTGAGCCGGTTCGCCCGAGAGTACGCGTACCGCCAGGTTCCGTACGGCGGTGTCTCCCGTCAGCCCATGCCGCCCGAGCTGTTCGAGCTGCTGGCGCTGTTCGCCCCGCGCCTGCGCGCGGCGGGCGAGCCAGTGCGGCTGCACGAGACCAAGTGGCGGCACCTCACCGATATCGACGCGGATTTGCTGGACGCCTGCCTGGCCGAGGGCATCGAGGTGCACGACCCGGGCGAGACGGTCCTGCTGCAGTTCTGGGGCGACCGCTCGCGCCGCGATCTGAAGGCGGTGGCCGCGCATCCGGTCTTCGGCCGCCGCTTGGAGGGCACGGTCCATGAAGGCCTGCACAGCCGTGAACGGGGCGGAGGCGGAGGCGGTACGGCGATCACCCGGCTGCCGGGCAACGAGGGCATCGCCGCCGAGGTCCTGACCCGGATCAACAGCCTGCTCGACGCCCTGCGCGGCGGCGGGCTCGGTGCGGCCCACGAGGCGATCGACGAACTGACCACCCTCCTGGACCGCCCCACCGCCACCGCGCTGGACGGCATCGAGGAGGCCCTCGCCTCCCTCGACCTGACCGGCCCGCTGACCCGCGCCCTGCGGGCCGGGCTGCCGGAGGAACTGGGCTGGCCCGCGCTGGAGGACGCCCTCACCGAACTGCCCCTCGCCGAGATCACGGCCGTGACCTGCACCTGGCCCGTGCTGACGCTGTACTCCCGCGACCGGGCCATCGCCGTCGACCACGCAGGCCGCCGCGCCTCCTGCACCTACCGCGTCCCGGACGACGCGACCCTGCACACCGTGCACTACGTGGGCGGGAAGTTCCTGGTCGCCTGGACGACGGACACGAACCCCTACTGCAGTGACCGCGCCTTCTGGGCGGACGCCCCCGACGAGGTCTTCGAGCCGGAGAACGCCAGCGGCATGGTGCCGTACGGCGGCTCCATCGACGGTGCCCTCGGCTTCCAGTTCGAGACCGCCGACGGCGACGGCCGGCACGACGGCGAGCGGGTGCTGCGCCCCGGCGGCCGCGAGGGCATCGACAACCACGAACTACAGATGTCGGACGGCAAGCGGGTGTGGAGCGCGCAGGTGTACGGGGACGGATGGGCCCGCGTCGACCCGACCACCGGCGCCCGTACCGAGGACACCACCCTGCCGGACTTCCCCGGCACGGGCACCCTGCCCCCGGGCACTGCGGTCTTCAAGGAGACCCTCTCCCTGGCCCCGATGCCGCCGGGCGCCCCCGAGTCCCCGCTGGGACAGGCCGGTTCCCTGGTCGGTTTCCGGGTGCTGTTCCGTACGAAGTACCGGAACAACGCACCCGACCGGTTCGTCCTGGAGGGAATCGACGGGCGCGAGGCGACCTACCGGGTCTCACGGCAGGGCCAGGACCCATGGGGCATCCTGCGGCTGCCCGAGGGCGGCGAGGACGGCGTGCTGGCGGAGCAGATCAACGTCCGATGCGCCGCGGTCGAAGACGGTTCGCTGCTGTGGGAGGTCCGCGGTTTCCCGGACCCCAAGCACCCGTGGCACAAGCCGCCGGCCGCCGCCGGACCCATGCCGTTCCCCCCGCCCGCGTACTGGCACTTCCTCGTCCCCCGGGACCCGGCGGCCTCGGCCGCGCTGCGTGCGGTCGACGACGAGACCGTACGCCGTCTCCTCGACTCCCCGGCCAGCCTCACCGACGTACTGCTGGAGGTAATGCCGGAGTTGACGGACCCCGACCTCCGTGACGGCGTGCTGCGCGCGGTCCGCCTGGCCGCCGACGTGCGGCGCCGCCGCGAGGAGCTCTCCCGGCGGGTCGGCGTCATGCGGTCCGCACCCGCCGTCACGCTGAAGAACCCCGTACCGGACACGGAGCTGACCACCGCACTGCGCGGCCTGCGGGACGAACCCGTGCACTACAAGGCTCCCAGGCCCCAGCCGCAGCCCGCCATGCTCACCGCTCTGGCCGCCGACGGCCGCCACCTGCGCGGCGAGATCGACGACGAGACCCGCCGTCTCGCGCCTGCGGCCCGGCCCGTCGACTGGACCGTGCTGCTCGGCTCGATCGACGCGGTGGCCTGGCGAGCGCTCATGTCCACGACCGCCGATTCCGAACGGGCCTGTCTGCTGGCCCTGCTGGAGACCTGGCGCGAACAGCCCTTCGCAGAGGGCGGCAGCAGTTGGCGCACGGGGCAGGCACCGGCGTCCGCGCTCGCGGCGCACCGGGCGGAGGGCCGGGTGATCGCATCCGGACCACCGGACGACCCGGGTGTCAAGGGTGACACCGGGGAGCGCTTCGTCCAGCGGGCCACGGACCCGGCACCCGCGGAGGCCACCGGGTGCACGACCGTCACGCTCACCCGTGACGACCGTACCCGTCTCGCCCGACTGCTCGAACTCCTCGCGGCGCGGGGCCCCTTGCCCCTCTCGCCCGCCGCGCTGGAGGCGTTCTCCCGCCGCACAGGCGTACGGCGGGCCATCTCCGCCCTGACGCTGGGTGGCCTGCCCTACGGCGCCGGGAAGGAGTACGACAAACTGCTGCGGTCGGCGCCGTACAACGCGAGCCAGAGCCTGGCCTGGGCATACGGCGAATACCGGCTCGGGTCCTCCGGCAGACTGGCCGTCCTCGCGGCGGGCCTGCCCGACGACCCGGCCGAACTGCCCGGCCTCTGGACGGAGGACGGTATGGTCGCCGCCGCCGAGCGCATGGCCGACGCCTGGACCGGGCGCGTCGGGCGGACCCCGTACGTCGACGAGCACCTGGCCGACGGCCTGGAGACCGACCTCGGCATCACCGGTGATTGGGCCCACCGCCTCGCGAGGGGCGAGGCGATCCCCGCCCAGGACAAGGGGTTCACACTGGCCGAGGGCAGCGTCTCAGGGCACTTCTCCCTGCACCGCGACGAGTCCGACGGCACGACCGGCTCCTGGATACACCCCGACGACCTGCCGCACGTGGTCCCGGCGACGGCCCTGGCCTGGGCGCTCACCGAACGCCCCGTGGGCGACCCGTCCGTCACCTGGGCCACCGGTCTGTACCAAGACCTGCGCACCCTGCTGGACTCCCCGACGTACCTGATCCCCCTGGCCCCCCGCCCGGACCAGGCTGCATCCGTGGCGACGGCCCCGTCCTTCAAGCCGTACGAAGGCCGGCTCCACCTGCGCAGCAGGCCCTACCAGCCGGACGGTCACACGCTCCCGTCGGCGTACGACAACGGCAGCCTCGTCGTCACCGTCCCGAACGGCAACGTCTTCCTCCGAGCCTCCACCCCCGACGTCACCCAGCTCTACACCCCCGACGGCGGCCTGGCCCGCATGGTCCAGCGCGCCGCCACCACCCCGGTGCCGCCCGGCTCCTACGAAGCTAATCCCCTCCTCAGCGTCCCGGCCCTGGTCGGCGAGGTCGCCACCGCCCTCTCCCTCGACGAGGACGCCGCCGCCCTCCACCTCCAGCTCCTTACCCTCGCCCACCCCACGGACCGCAACATCCGCCGCTGGAACGCCTGGTCCCCGGCCCGCCACAAAGCCGCGCAGTCCGCCCTCGCCACCAGCGGCCTCACCGAGACCGGCAAACGCCCCCGCGCGGGCCGTACCGCCTTCATCCCGGGCCCCTGGACCGACCTCAAGACCCCACACCTCCCCCTGGAGACGGCCAAACTCACCCCGTACGCCGCCCCCAACTCCAACGGCAAAGACATATACGGCCCGTTCTGCCGCCTGCTCTCCCCGCTCCCGCTGCACGAGCTGTTCACCCAGGCCTGGAAAAGGTCGCCGTCCCGGCAAGGAGGGTGATCGCGGTGCCCGGCGGCACTTACCGCAACGGCCGAAGACGAGCGACCGCAGCGCCTCCCGGGCATCCTCCCCTGCCGGACGGCCGACGGTCGGCCGTCGCACGCACGACCAGATCCAGGGGGCCCGGGCGCAACCGTGTCGAAAAGTGACGGCGTACAGCCTGTGGCCTGGGAAGTAACTGTACTTCTCCCAGCCGGCCCGGGACCGAGCCGGTAGCGTGGCTGCCGTCCCGCCGTCGGCCGCCGCACACCCCTGCCCCATCTCAGGAAGAAGGCCCGCCCACCATGGTCCAGGCAGCCTCGCCGCTCACCGGCCTCGGCCGACGCCGCCCGTCACAAGGCGCCATCTCCGTGCCACCTATGAGGGACTGCCGCATCCGGCGCACACTCGTATCGGGGAGGGTGTGAAGTGCGCAGGCCCGTCGATGGCGAGGTACATGTTCACTACGGCCAGATCTATGTCGAGAGTGACCCGGACGGTTTCGGTCCCGGTCTCGCGGAGGCGTTCGCCGGGCAGAGCAGTGGACTGTGCGGGGCGGCGATTCCCGGGGCGCTGTGGCTGACGACCGGGCTGCACACCGGCAGCGTCCCCTTCACCGTCGAAGTCCACGACCAGGCCCCGCCGTTGGACCCGGCATGGGAGGACGTCGTGGAGGTGTCCTTCCGCCCACTGTCCGCCACCAGCGTGCTCATGGAATGGGCAGGCGAGGACACCTGGGAGCTGGACCTGGAAGAAACCGACTACCGGGTGCGCTACTGCGCCACAGGCATGGACGCGGCACGCGAGCAAGACACCCGCTCGGACGACGAACCCGAACTCGACAGATACCTGCTGCAGTTCTGGCCCGCGTCGCCGCGGCCCGACCAGGTACTCAAGCAGACCTCGCAGAACGCCGCCTACTGGCATGACTACGCCCGACAGCAGCCGCCCCCTCCCACACCCGCCGAACGCGCCGCAGCCGAACACCAAGCCCGCCTCACCCAGCAGCAAGCAGAACGAGAACGCCTGCTCGCCCACGAGCGGTGGGAATGGGGTGGGCAGCTGCCCAGCCAGGCTCTGCGCGCCGTCGGCGGCAACGTCCGAGGCCTGCGTGATTTCGACCCCGCACTCCTGCACGCCATCGACGCCGCCGGCCCCACCACCCAGCGCTCGGTGGCCCTGCTCGCGGCCCGCCGGGCCTGCGAGAGGGCCGGTCTGACCGGCCTGGACTGGATCTCCGACGCCCTCACGGCCCTGGCCGCCGGCCGTCCGCTGCCGCCGCCCTTCGACGACCCGGACCGCCTGTGGCGGGTACTGGATTCGGACCCGCGTGTCCCGAACAGGACCGTCGGCCGGGCCATCCCGCCCGAACGGCCGCCCTACCACCCGCCCGTTCCCCCAGGGGGCCAGGAGCCTCTGCTAAAACCCTCACAGGAATCACCGCCAGTGGTGGGCCCCGCGGCTGCCATGGCGAAACCGCCGAGCCCGCCCGCACCGCAGCCCGACGACAGCCCGGCCCCGTACACCATGGCCGTCGTCATCGGGGCCCCCGACCCGTCCCTGCGGATGTCGCAGCCGCACATGGCCCTGCCCGCACTGGCCGATGCCGCCCACGCCGACCCGCTCCAGGCCGCCCTGGACGCGGTGTACGCGGGCGTGGTCACCTACGGCGAGGACTACCCGGCATTCCTCGAAGAGGTCTGGTCCGTGTGCCACAGCCATCCATAGACACCGAAGCGCACCGGCGGTCATCACGCCCGGCGAGAAGCGGTCTGCCCGCCGTAGGGCCGCCGCGCGGGCTCACCTCGTGCCACCGGATGACGCCACCGTGAAACGGTGGCTATTCTGCATTCATGTCTGTCACCACAATGACGCTGCGCATCCCTGATGAACTGGCCCCCTCGATCAAGGCGGCGGCTTCGGGCGCCAACATGAGCGTGAACGCGTGGATAGTCCGCGCCGCCCGCCGCGCCGCGACCCTCGATGCCGCGCACCAGCTCGCCGGCCTCGGCCTCGGAGACGATCTCGCGGGCGAGGGAGACACTCTGTGAAGCGTGGCGAGGTCTGGGTCCTCCCCGACGAGCGCAACGTTCTGATCGTTTCCCTGACCGGCCTGGAAGAGGCTTACGGCGCGGTGGTCGTGATCGTGCTGCACCCCTCCGGGAGATTCCCCGACACGGCTATGTCCGTCGTGATCGGCGACCCGGTCCCGTGCACCGCCGTCGCGGTCAACATGCAGCAGCTGCGGGCCACCCGATTCGACGGCGCCAAGCTTCTCGGCGAGGTCGCCCCCGAGGCGATGGCACGTGTCGACCAGGCGCTGCGCGCCGTCCTCGACCTCTAGCCTGCGTATTTCACGTGCCGCAGTGTCCGGATCTTGCGCTACTGAAACCCTTGAAGTTTCCCCAAGGCCGGGTAGTTAGCGTTTCTGCAGGTCACGCAAGGTGGCGGTCCTCGTTGGTGCGGCTGCCGCGTAGCGGCCGGTACGAACCCTCTTGATCAGCCCTCTTTCGGTCCAGCGGGCGAGTTGTTGATAGGTGGCGACCATGGTGACGTCGCCGAGGAGTTCGGCGATCTCTCTGGCCCGCCACTGCCGCTCGGGCTCTGCCTGCAGGACCGCGAGGACGCGGGTCGTGCGGTTGCTGATCTGGCCGGGGCCGACGTAGTCGGGGACCGTGGTGTCCGGCAGCGCGGGGCGAGGGGACGGGGGTGGCAGGAGCGCGATCGTCACGGAGGTCACGGTCCGGCTCTGGTCGGGGCGGCCGTCCATCTTCCTTTCCGCGTAGCGCGAGGTCGGCGATTTCACCTTGCGGGTACTGACGCGGGGCCGACTCGGCGGGGCCAGCTCCGTCAGGATCCGCCGTCCGATGGCCCCGATGCCCTGCTCGAAGACTTCTTCCGCGCGTACCAGCAGGTCGCGGGCGGTGTGGAGAGCGATCGTGAATCCGCATCGGTCGAGGTCGGTGCCCGGCCGCGACTGAGCCGTCTCGGCGATGGCCCGACGCAGGAGCTGGTAGCAGATCAGCAGGGACCACATCTCCTGCTTGACGCCGCCTGGGTCGCATGAGCGCAGGACGCGCCCGCGCAGAATGGTGTGGCGCAGGGCGTAGTAGGCGCTCTCGTGCTCCCAACGCTCGTGATAGAGGCGCACGAGACGGTCGGCGGGGTAGCGCCGGGCGTCCAGCAGGGTGGTCACCAGCCGGTAGGAGCCGTCGAAGGTACTGCCGTCGGCGCACGTCACGCTTACCTGAGCCTCGATGATGCGCACGGCGACAGTGCCGATGACCGAGAGGTACGAGGAGTCCGGGAGGGCTGTGAGGACCGGCGGGCGGCGGCGCTGTCGGATGCGGCCCACCACGTGGGCGCCGGTGGCGTGCACGGCGGCGAGGAAGTCGTTGCTGTCGAAGCCCCGGTCCCACAGCACCAGCATCTCGGGACCCAGCCAGCGTCATGAGCTCGACCTGCGGATAGCCGCCGTGCGGGCACCGCCCCAGCCAGCCCCGGTTGCGCTCACTGTCCGGGGTCTTGATCGAGCTGCAGCCGTCGAAGGAGACCGTGCGGTACGGGCCGAAGCGCACGCCGGGCGTCCGTGGCTCAGACAGCGCTCCGGCCACCACCTCGAACAGGGCCTTCATCGGGGCGCAGCCCACCCGGCGGCGCAGATCACGCAGACCCTTCGCGCTGGGGGCCGGCCGGACACGCCCGATTCCGCAGGTCAGCTTGTCCCACACCAGCCGGTAGCCAACCTCAGGGAACAGGCACATCGCCACCACGAAGTACACCCGACCCGTGAGGGCAAGTCCCGAAGACGCTACTGGACCGCGCGGGTCTCCTCCAGGACGGCATCCACCAACTCGAAGGGTAGGAAAGGAGTCAGGCCACCGAGCTGTCCGGCAGCGAACCTCCCGGCGGCCACAGTGACCGTACGGGTGATGGCCATCACAGGAGTTGGCGGGACATGATGAGACGGCAACGGAGCTCCTCGGATACAAGCTGTCTTGGTCGACTGCCTGTACCAACGAGCTCCGTTGCTCTACGTCGGGCACACCTTCAACTGACTTGCGTGACCTGCAGAAACGCTAACTACCCGGCCTTGGGGAAAGTTCACCTGGCCGATCGCGGTCAGTCCGGTACCCTGCCGCAGCATCTCGCCGGCCAGGGCATGCCGAAGCCGGTGCGGACCCACGCGGGGCAGCCCCGCTCGCAGGCAGGCCCGCTCGACGACATCGCCCACCAGGTCCGCGCGGATCGGTCCGCGCGGGGCCCGGCAGGTCAAGAACGTGACCGGCACTGACTCCTACCGCCTCGCCAGCACCCGAGCACGAGCTGAGGAACCCGCCAAGACAGGCTGATACCTGACGTCCCGTGCCGATGGCCCGACGCCTCACCGGCGGCGCCGGGCCACCAACCAAATGCTTTGCGTCGGCACGCGTGCTGCCTTGTTCAGCTGTGCCGCATCCAGATATTGGGCTCGCGATACACGCCATGATCGGAGGACCGGTCGACCCGAAGCAGGCTCAATCCTCCTGGAATCACGTAGTCACCTGACTCGGGGAAGGCCATTCCCGTCCACTGTTCCCACTCAGCAACCGAGCCGGTCATCGTCTGCGAAGCGGGAGCCGCCGAAAGGATCTCGGCACCGAGGCGCTGATGGGTCCGAATCCACGGGTCAAGGGCCATCCCGTCCTCACGGCTCCACCTCATGAAGGTTTCGATGGGTGTCAACGGATACTGCGCCTTCATCGTCGGGCGGACCGGCGCGATGACCTGGACGAAGCCAGCTTTTTCGGCGGTCTGACGCAAAGCTTTGAGGGTCTCTCCCGCAAGTCCGCGCCCCTTGAGCGACGGGGTGACGACAGCTCCGCAGATAACCAGGGTGTTGGCTTCGGTCCCCTGCTCACGCCCTTCGACCGCACGGACAAGGGCCTGGGTATACCCGGTGGGGAGCGTCTCGGTCAGGCCGTCCCAGTGGATTGGTACACCCCAGCCCGATGCGACCGGCGCCTCGTGCTCATCCACCAGCGTGAGGTCCAGACCGGCGAACCACGCACCGACCCTGCCTATGTACTCCTTCACTAGGCGGTCAGCGCTGATGAACTCCGGAAAGCCCTCACTGAAAAGCTCCTTCAGCTGCTCATCCGGCCACGTACGCGTGTCAGTTCGCTCGATCTTCAATGCCATGCCTGTTCATAGCACACAGGTTCTCGGCACTCGCGATACAGCTTCATCCCGCCGTCGTTGACCGGAAGTTGATGGCACTGGTCCGCAAGGGCCTCCGGCCGGGCGGCGGCCCTTCCGGATGAACCGACTCAGCGGAAGCGCTGTCATTTCGCGTGAGCATCTGAGGGCGCTGAGAACATCCATCGCCTCCAAACTGCTGGACAAACGCTGCTGCTGAAAGTGAACGAAGCCACAAGGCCAAGATCAAGACCAACTGGAGAACGGCGTGTCCGTCGAGCCTGGAACAGCCGAAGGGCAAGCAGTGCGACGAGTGCCTCTTCGCGTCGACATGGCAGGGCGCCAAGACCGGCGGCGGCAAATTCAGCCGACACGTGATCGACGGCGAACAGAATGAGGAAGGCGGCAAGGCCGTGGGCCGGTTCTACCTGCATATCCGCATCATTGAGAAGGACAAGTTCCTGATGTGGATCAAGTAGGCATCCAGTGCCTGGCAGAGGACTGCGAGATGAGTGACGAGATGGAACGGGGCAAGGGAAACGTCCCCGTCCAGTACCACCAGTTCGACATCAGTGACTTGTCGTGCACCGGTCCCGGCAGTACCTCATCCAGGCCTGGCCGGCACCGGCCCAGGATGTGGCGGTACTCCGCCAGACCGACAGTTACGGAGCCTCAGTGCGAGCGCACTGAAGTGACGACGCAACCATGATGCTGTCCCGCCCGCCTTCACAGGCGAGCGGGACAGCATCACGTCCAGGGTGGCGGGCCGGCCCGAAACCCCCGTCCAGCCGTGCCACAGCATCGGAGTGGACTCCTCAAATCCCGCAGGGTGAGCACAGGTTGACCTGCGAGCGATCATTTGGCGAGCGCCTTCCAGAAGCCCATCGCTCCGTCACCAACGACCGGCTCCGGATCACACGTGCCGCCCCTGCGGCAATCGCGCAGCAGGTCGGCCCACGACTCGGTCGACTCCCGCAGCCCCTCGGCCAGGAAGGGTGAGAGCACCCCTGTGATCTGCTGACCTGGCCGTAGGTGTTGCGGACGCCGCCTCATCCCGTCGATGTGGCGAAGGGCGGCGTCCATTGTTCCGGGGCGGGCCAGGGGTCAGCGGTCGAACTCCCCGATCAGCCAGGTGCACAGCTCCTCGGTCGGGAGGGTGTGCGGGGTCGTCGTGGACGAGCAGTGGAACGCGTCCACGCTGCTCTGGGAGGGGTCCAGGCTGTCGACCCTGGTGTACAGGTCTTCCTGGCGCTCGAAGTCCAGGATGTCGACCGCGCTGACCGAGGGGACGAAGCACACCTTCGGGTGCCGCAGGTCCGCCTCGCCGCCTGCTTCGATCATGGAGTTGGCGAGGATCTCGTACGTCGCAAGCGTCCCGCCGGGTGCGCCGTCCAGGTCCGGGAAGCCGCTGGTCGTGATGGTCTGCTCGGTCTCCGGGAACTTCCGGTACAGGTAGGCGACCGTCACGTCGTCGCCCTGTGCCTGGGCGTAGAAGGTGGTGCCGGGGTAGCGGACGTCGACCCGCAGGGCGACCTCGCCGGGCCCTACGTCGGGCAGCCCGATGGCGTCGCCGCGGCCGTTGGCGACGGCCAGCTTGCGCGGAATCTGCGGCCACTGGCCGACCCGCGCCAGCTCGTTCAGCAGCGCCGTGCGCTCGGGGGCCACCCCGGTCTTCTTGGTCGCCTCGTCGTAGTGCTGCCACAGCATCTGACGGGCCGCTGCGCTGTTCATCTGCTGCCTGAAGGGGTGGGGCCTGAAGTTCACTGGCGGGAGCAGGTACGCGAACGCCTGGACGCCGATGGGGATGGTGGCGCCGCGGTGCGGGGTGTCGAACGAGAAGTACACGCCCGTCTGGTGCTCGTCCTCGGTGAAGTCGGTCTCCATCCGAGCAAGGGTGTATCGGGTGATTAGCCCGCCCATGCTGAAGCCGCCGACGATCAGCCGTTCGGAGCCCTCGCGGAGCTGGATGGTCTTGCGGATGGTGGCCTCGGCCGCCTTCGAGTTCTCCAGGATGGACGCGGTGCGGTTGTCGAAGCCGAGCAGGATCACGTCCCGGCCGCTTCGACGGAGTTCGGTGAGGAAGGGATAGTCCTCACCGTCCAGGAACTGGTAGAGCTTGTCGAGTTCGCTCTTGCCGTGGTTGAAGCCGTCGGCGATGATCACCGGCCGGGTGAGGCGGTGGTCGTCACCGGCGTGGAAGACCCAGGCGAAGCCCTTGTCGATGTCGTCCCACACCTCGTGATCGGGGACGTCGATCGGATGGGTGGGTGCGTCGAGCGGGTCGCCGATCCTGATCGGGCCGATCTCGGGCTCGGTGGTCTCGGACATGGCCGTGTCTCCTCGCAGGAGGGGTGGGGGAACGACCACATCATGAGGGGTGAAATGCCTGCACCACCCGTTTGACCTGCGGAGTTCATTACAAATGATGCAATGCCCTGCAGGAAGTGTTTAGCCCGGGGGACATCGGTGCGACTACTCGGTCGGCGAGGAACCTGGGGGCTGGCCAGGCTTGCGACGGAGAACATCACGATCGGACCAGTGACGGTCTTGCCGTCGCGCACCGGCGCGATGGTGTGGCTGCCTGGCGATCCCGAAGTACTGGCATACACGATCCGGGGAATGGTCAAGATCGAGTGACAAACGGCCAAGATCAAGTGTCAGAGGACAGTTCACACGCCCTGGTCCGGCCCGCCGCCGCGGAGGACGATGGAGTCATGGGCGAGCACGACCAGGACCAGGACGACGTCGCCGAACCGGCGCGGCCGCCGTTGAGCGCGGTGCAGGCCCGGGAGATGACGGCCGGGCTGCGCGAGGCGATGGACGACCTCCGGCGCTCCGCGGCGGTGCTCGCCGCCCGGGTCCGCGACGCGCACGCCGCCCGCGTCTGGGTGCCGCTCGGACACGGCAACTGGGAGGCGTACTGCGACGCGGAGTTCGGCATCAGCCGCGCCCAGGCGTACCGGCTCCTGGACGTCGCCCGCGCCCTGTCCGCGATCCACGGCGCCGTCGCCGCCGGCACCGAGACGTCTCGCACGCGAGACACCGACCCGGCCACTGCGGCCGCGCTCGACTACGGCCTGTCTCAGCGCGCCCTGATCGCCGTCTCCGGCCGCGCGAACGTCGTCGCGGAGTTGATCACCCGGCGCCTCGCCGCGCTCGCCCACAGGGGCCTGACGGCCCTCGATGAGCCGACGGTGCGCGCGGTGGTCCGCCAGGCCGTCGGCGACGTCCGCATCGCCCCGCCTCCGCCCCCCCGTCGATCCGTCGGCGGATCCCGTAGTCGCCGCAGGGCGCCAGCTCACCGACGACCTCTTCACCAGCGCGCACGCGATCGGCGAGCTGATGCTCGAAGTCGCGCCGGCTTACCTATCCGACACCGAGGCGGCGACCGGCGTTCTGGCGCTGCTGTGCGAGCAGAACGGCGAGCCCATCGAGCACGGCCTCGCCGCCCGCCGCTACGCGATGTCCGGGGACCGCCGCGCGCTGCACGGCACCGTCCTGTGACCGTCGCCGTTCACTGAGACCCGACTTTTGCTGTGAGCCACACACCCCGTTTTCCCCGGTGGACGGGGTGCGCTGTGAGGCTGTCAGGTGTGAGGCGACGGCCTGCGGCGGGGACCTGGTGGTGGTCGTCGGATGGCGGCAGGGTGGTGTCGTGGATGCAGCGCAGTATTTGCATGGGCCCGCGTAGCACAAGGGTGCTGCACGGGTCGGAGGCCGGCCCCAGGAGGTGCGACGGGTGACGCTGGTTCTGCTGCTCCAGAATGATCCGGTGTAGCTGGTGCTACCGGCGCGCTGCCCCCTCCCGGCCGGGAACGACGACGGCGCACTCCTGGTCTGGAGAGCGCCGTGGTCGTGCGGGTGGGGCGGCGGTTCAGTCGGCTATCCGGAGGACGGGCTGGGCCTCGAGGGCCGGGGCTTCCTCGACGCAGTCCGGGTCGGTCGAAGCCGGTGCCTGTCCGGGCGTCGCGGGCCCGCGGGGGCCGGATGTGGCCGGTGGGGAAGTTCAGCGGCCAACGCACGTGTCGATGTTCCTTGAGGTGGTTGACGATGTGGGCGAGCGAAGTGGAGCTGGCCAGGAGCGGGTGGATCAGCACCTCGCCCTTGCGTTGCCGCTCTCCGCGCCTACGGGTCGGTACATCCTCGGCCCTTGGGGGCCTCCGATGCACCGACGGGGCCGAGAAGGTGATCGGGCGGCCCGCGGCTCGCTGGGTGTTGTTACTGATCTCGGCTCGTTAGGGTGATGTTTGCTGAACTTGCCGATGCGGGTGTGGTGTTGTCGGTAGTCCGTGGGGTGTGAGATACGCGGATGGGGGCGGGCTGACGCCTGCAGCACGGCGGCGTCGGGAAGCGGTGCGGATACAAGCGGCGGAGCTGTTCGCGCAGCAGGTCAAACCGCCCGAGGTGGCCCGGCAGCTGCGTGTGAGTCTGAAGTCGGCTTACCGGTGGCAGCAGTTGTGGCGGCAAGGCGGTGCCGACGAGCTGCTTTCGCGAGGACCGAGCGGGGGCCGGTGTCGCCTGTCGCCACGCTGTCTGGAAAGGCTCGCCAGGTATCTCGAGCAGGGGCCGGCCGCGCACGGCTGGACGGAGGACCAGGTGTGGACCGCGGCGAGGGTGGCCACGCTGATCGGCAGGAAGTTCCACGTCTCCTACAGCGTCTCCGGGGCGACGAGGCTGATGCACCGGCTCGGCTTCAGCCCGCAGGTCCCCGCACGGCGGGTCGCCGAGCGTGACGAGGAGTCGGTGAAGGTGTGGAAGGAGGCGACCTGGGCGGAGGTAAAAGGGCCCGGGCGGCCTGTGGGGGCTATATCTGCTTCGAGTTGCGCCGTGAGGCGCTGTGTTTCGGGCGAGGGTGAGAGACCCTCGCCTCCAACCCGTCGTAGCGGGGAGGTGGAGCTGAGGGCAGCCTGACTCGGGTGGTGCCGGGAAGGGCGGGAGCGGCCCTGACAAAGCCGGGACGTACCAGCACTGCCAGATGGTGCGGGTCCGGCGAGCGGAACGGAGAGGAGTACGCGAGGAACCGGCGTCTTTACGTCTCTTAATGATGTACCGGCTCGAACCTGGCGGATCTGGGCCGAGAGCGATGCGTACCTGTCATGAGATGGCAGGGAACTCCCAGGGCGGTATTTCGAAGCCAACCGGGAGGCCACGAGGAAGGACTACGGCGTACTCGTGGCGATGTCGCAGGGACACAGTCGGGCTCCTACTTCGACAAACGAGACAGAGTGAGGACCCGCCAGCCTGATTTCTGCTGGTCGGCGGGGCTGGTGTGCCGTCTTGTTGGGGTACTCGTGCTGGGCAGGGTAGAGATCGGTAGCACGTGATCGTCCGTCAGGGGCGTCTTCTGGGCTTCCCGGGTGCGGGCCTCGGCTTGCGTCTGGCAGAGGCCCTTCGCGCGGAGCGCGCCGTCGGCCTTCTCTCCGGTGGCGATGCGTCCCACCCATGCCACACCCCCGCTACGCTCCCCTCCACCAAGCGGTTTGACCAGGAGGAACAGAAGTCCGGCTGGAGTATCAGGCGGCGGACTGCTCGCGCAGGTTGTGGGCGACCGCCAGGAACAAGTGCAGGTTCGTGATGTCCTTGGCCGGGTGGTGGGACCAGCGGACAGGGTCGCTCGAGGAGCCGGTGGTCATGATGCGGACCAGGAAGCCCGAGGCCTGGACCTCCCGGACCTTCGGCCAGGGCAGGCTGCCCTTCCCGGGGGCTGACACGGCCGTGCGGGAGAGCGAGAGCGCTCCGAACCGGACCGTGCCGCCCTCGCGGAGCATCTCCAGCACGGCCGCTTCCTGCGCGCGGACCACCGCGTCCTGCATCCAGGGACCCCAGGCGTCGGGATCCTCATAGAACTCCGTGATCCGCACCGACCCCTGGCCGGGGGCGCTTGCCGAGTAGACGTATCTGGTCGGGTGGGGGCGGCCGTAGACGATCAGCTGGGTGATCTCCTGCTGGAGGCGCAGGGAGTCCCAACGCAGGGCGACCGGCTCGCCGCCGGACGGCGGGTGCACGACCAGCCCCTCCTCGAACAGGTGCAGCCGCTGGGCGGCCCGCTTCCGGCTGAAGTCGGGGAAACGGCGCATCCAGAACCAGTAGTACAACAGCCCGGGGACCAGGAAGAACGGCATGAGCATGAGGCAGTTGAAGACATGGGCGGCGAACACCGCGCGACGGAGGCGCTTCGGCGCGAACACGCCCTGGACCGGCCCTAGCCGATGCCGGGCGGCCAGGTCGGCGACCTCGGGAGACACGGGGGTGACTGGAGTCATGAGGACGAGCCTCCAGTCCGCGTCCACGCGTGACAACCGTGAGTCTACGTAGATCGGTTACGTATCTTCCGACCACGGCCACGCCCCACGCCTGTGGGCCCACTGTCAGTAAGCGCCTCCGGCGCCAACACCCAGAGTCTTCACAGCGACTCGGTGGCACGGGCAGCTGCGTTGCGGGCTGCCGGTCCGGCCCTACCGCCGTCAGCCCAGGTAGCGGGCGGTGATCTCCGACGCGGTGTCTGCGACCATACGTCCCAGCTCGGCCGTGCCGGCGGGATCGAAGCGGGAGTCGGGCATGGAGGCGGCGACGGCGGCCAGGGGTGAGCCGCCGGCGTCCAGGACGGGCGCGGCCACGGCGCACACGTCCGGTCGGTACTGGTTGCGGTTGACGGCGTAACCGCGGTGCCTGACGCGACGCAGTTCCGCACGCAGTTCCGACGGGTCGGTGATGGTCTCCTTGCCGTACCCCTCCAGCGCGCCCGCTGAGAACTGGTCGATCTCGGAATGCGGCAGATGAGCCAGGACGGCGCGTCCGGCCGCGGTGGCGTGCAGGGGTGAGGTGTCGCCGATGGTGTGGAACGTGCGCACGGGGTGATCGCAGTCGACGCGGTCCACCACGACCATGCACTGAAGGGCGTCCGGCACCGCCAGGTGCACCGTCTCGTTCAGAGCGTCGCGCAGGCGGACCATCGGCTCGCGGGCGGCGGCGAACAGGCTGGAGCCCTGAAGTGCGGCGGGCCGCACGGACAGCACGCGGGCGCCGATCTCCCAGCGGGTGGTGTCCCTGCGGTTGGCCCGCAGCCAGCCGGCCTCGGCCAGTGTGACCAGTGTGCGCTGCACCGTCGACTTCGGAAGACCGAAGATCTTCGTCAGTTCCCCGACGGTGACCGGCTGGTGCTGGGCGACCGCCTCCAGGATGCGCAGTGACCTGGTGACGCTCTTCATCTCCATCTGGGGCCTCGCGGTACGGGTAAAAGGCTCGGTTTCGCTTCTTGACTCTCTCCGGAGCCTCGGGCAAGCTCGTGCCGGATGTTAGCACAGCATTCCACAATGCGGCACGCATGATCGGACCAGGCATCGGGCCGGCGCCGTGGAGGTGCCACATCCCCCGTCCGCGCGGCGATGGACAGCGGTAGTGCCCTGACCCGCCTACCGAGCCGCGCGATACAGCCGCTCTGTGCCGGGCCCGCTCCCCCGGTCGGGCACAGAGCGGTGACGGTCGTGGGTCATACGAGTCGGCCCCCCACGCTCGTGCGTGAGGGGCCGATGTCGCCGTGCGGCTGTCAAGTGCTTCCGTCTGGCATTCAGCCGCGTCGACGGCCCGTAATCTCCGCGGCCGTCTCGGCGACCATGCGGCTCCACTCGGGCAGCCGTTCGGCGTCGAAGCGGGAGTCCGGCATGGAGACGGCGACGGAGGCGAGCGGGGCGCCGGCCTCGTCCAGGACGGGTGCGGCGATGGCGCAGACACCGGGCCGGTACTGATTGCGGTTGACCGCATATCCGTCGGTGCGGATCCGGTCCAGTTCGGCGCGCAGTTCTTCGGGATCGGCGGGCGTGGTGTCGGTGAAGCGCTCGAGCCCCTGCGCGATGAGCTCCTCGACGTCCTGTTTCGGCAGGTGGGCGAGAACCGCCCGCCCCACCGCGGTGGCGTGCAGGGGTGAGGTGTCGCCGATGGTGTGGAACGTGCGTACCGGGTGGTCGGAGTCGACGCGGTCCACCACGACCATGCACTGAAGGGCGTCCGGTACCGACAGGTGGATTGTCTCGTTGAGGGCGTCGCGCAGGCGGACCATCGGCTCGCGGGCGGCGGTGAGCAGGCTGGAGCCCTGAAGTGCGGCGGGCCGTACGGCGAGGACGCGGGCGCCGATCTCCCAGCGGGTGGTGTCCTTGCGGTTGGCCCGCAGCCAGCCGGCCTCGGCCAGTGTGACCAGGGTGCGCTGCACGGTCGACTTCGGCAGGCCGAAGATCTTCGTCAGTTCCCCGACGGTGACCGGCTGGTGCTGGGCGACCGCCTCCAGGATGCGCAGTGACCTGGTGACGCTCTTCATTTCCATCCGGTTTCTCCCTGTTAATCCCTAGAAATTCTGCTGGACGCCCTCTTGACTCCCTTCGGAGCCACTGTCATTCTCTGTGCCAGATCCTAGCACAGCATTCCACAATGTGGCACGGCAGAAAAGTTCCGAGGGTTGGGGGATCCCCGAACCCGGACGGATGCGAGCGATCGAGGCCTCCAGGGCTCGCCCCTCCAAGCCGCCGCAAATCGACCATCCTCACGCTCGGGGCCCAGCATGCGGCCCGGCGGTACGAAAGGAAAGCCCTGTGTCCGCAGCCAGGAAGCGCGTCGCCGTCGTCGGAGTCGGAACAGTGGGCAGCCAGGCCGCCTGGCGGCTCGCGTCCCGGGGCGCCGAGGTCGTCGGCTACGACCGGTTCGCCCCCGGCCACGACCGCAGCGCTGCCGGCGGTGAGACCCGCATCTTCCGCAGCGCCCACTTCGAGGACTCCCGATGGGTTCCGCTGCTCCAGCACGCCGACGTCCTCTGGGAGCAGCTCCAGCAGGAAACCGGCCGCGAACTGCGCACCCTCACGGGATGCCTTCTCATGGGGTCCACCGAGGAACAGCAGATGGCCACCGTCCTCGAGTCCATAGCCGAGCATGGCCTCGACCACGAAGTGCTCGACGCCGAGACCTTGGCGAAACGTTTCCCCCAGTACCGGCTCGAAGACGGCGACGCCGTCGTGCTCGACCGCCGCGCCGGTGTCATCCGTCCCGAGCTGACCGTTCAGACCGCAGCCCGCCGCGCCGAGCAGCTGGGTGCCACGATCCACCGCTACACGACGGTGCGGGAGATCACGCCGGTGAACGGCGGGGTGGAGATCCACACCGACTCCGGAAGCGAGCACTTCGACGCGGTCGTCGTCACCGTCGGCCCGTGGGTCAACGACCTGCTCCCCGGCCTGCCGTGGGATGTCCAGATCCGCCGCGTGATCAGCGCCTGGTTCGTGCCCACCACCGACGCCTGGTTCGGCGAAGAGCGTCCCGCTTTCATCCGCACCACCCCCACCCACTGCTACGGACTGCCCTCCCCGGACGGCATCTCCGTCAAGCTCGGGCTCAGCAAGGACCTGCACCGCCCGGCCGGCGACCCCAACGCCCTGGACCGCACCGTCCAGCCGGAGGAGCTGGAGATCTACGCGGAGCTGATCCGCCGTCACATGCCGGACCTGCACCCGGACCCGACCCGCGTGTCCGTCTTCATGGAGGGCTACACGGACAGCACCCGACCGCTGGTCGGTCCGCTGCCCGGGGCCGGCAACGAGAACATGATCCTGCTCGCCGGGTTCTCCGGCCACGGCTTCAAGCTCTCCCCGGCCTTCGGTGACATCGCCGCGGACCTGGCGCTGGAGGGCTCCTCCTCCCAGCCCATCGACTTCATGTCGACCGTCGGCCGCACCGAGGCCTGAACCCCGCCCGGCCACCACCCGGTACATGCACAGGGAGAACCACATGGCCACCAGAAAGCGCGTCGCTGTCGTCGGAACGGGAACCATGGGCAGTCAGGCCGCCTGGCGACTGGCGGCCCGGGGCGCCGAGGTCGTCGCCTACGACCGCTTCGCCCCCGGTCACGACCGCAGCGCCGCAGGCGGTGAGACCAGGGTCTTCCGCAGCGTGCAAACCCACGACGGCCGCTACGTTCCGCTCGTCCGGCACGCCGACGCCCTCTGGCAGCAATTGCAGGCGGAGACCGGGCGGGAACTGCGCCGGCTCACCGGAGCCCTGGTCATGGGGCCGGCCGACGACCCCGAGATGCGTACCGTCATGGACGGCATCGCTGAGCACGGCCTCGACCATGAGGTGCTCGACACCGAGGCGATGGCCAAGCGTTTCCCGCAGTTCCGCGTCGACGACGGCGACCTGGTGGTCCTCGACTCCCACGCGGGCTTCGTCCGCCCCGAGCTGACGGTCCAGACCGCGGCCCGGCGCGCGGAGGAGCTCGGTGCCCGGATCCGCCGCTACACCCCGGTGCGGGACATCACTCCCGTTGCCGGGGGAGGCGTGGAGATCCGCACCGACACCGAAGCGGAGCGCTTCGACGCCGCGGTCGTCACCCCAGGCCCGTGGGTGGGCGACCTGCTGCCCGACCTGCCGTGGGAGGTGAGCATCTACCGCGCGATCAGCGCCTGGTTCCTGCCTCATCAGGACCACCCGGCGGATACCGAGCGTCCCGCCTTCATACGCTGCGGCGAGTTCCCCTTCTACGGCATCCCGTCCCCGGACGGCCTGGCTGTCAAGCTCGGCCTGCCCCAGGCGTACCACAAGCCCGTGGACGACCCGAACCGGCTGAACCGGACCGTCGCACCGGAGGAACTGCAGGCCTTCACCATGGCGGTGGGGCGCTACCTGCCCGGCCTGAACCCCGACCCGGTACGGCTGTCCGTCTTCATGGAGGGCTACACCGGCAGCACCCGGCCGCTGGTCGGCCCCCTGCAGGGCTGCGACGACATCGTCCTGCTGGCCGGCTTCTCCGGTCAGGGCTTCAAGATCTCACCCGCCATGGGCGACATCGCCGCTGACCTCGCGCTGGAGGGCCGCACCTCCCAGCCGATCGAATTCATCACCACAAACGGCCGCACCGAGGCCTGAGTTCACTACGAGGTAAGACATGACCTTGACCATCGGCCCGCTGCGGGCCGAGCCCGGCCAGAAGACCCGCGGGAGCCTGACCGCTGACCTGGGCACCACCACAGCGGACGTTCCCCTGATCCTCGTCAACGGCTCCCGTCCCGGACCCAGGGTCGTGATCACCGGTGGTGTCCACGGCGGCGAATTCATCGGCATCGACGGCGCCACCCATCTGGCCGGGCTGCTGGAACCGGACGACATCACCGGTCAGTTGGTGATCTGCCCCGTGGCCAACCCGCCGGCCGTCTACGGGGGCAGGCTCAACATCTCCCCACTCGACGGCGTCAACATCAATCGCGTATTCCCCGGCGACAAGGAGGGCGGCCCCACCGAGCGGATGGCGGCCTGGCTCTTCGAGTACGTGGTCAACGGCGCCGACGCCTACGTGGACCTGCACAGCGGCGGCATCGACCAGCACCTGCTCGACTTCGTCGGCTACCGCGTGACCTCCGATGCCGAGCTGGCCGCGAAGATCAAGGCAATGGCCCACGCCGTCGGCTACGAACGGGTCATGCCCCGCCCCCTCCCGGACGGCGGCAACAGCCACGCCGCGGCGAACCGCCAGGGCATCCCCGGCATCCTCATCGAGACCGGGCAGCTCGGCGACCGGGACCCTGCCATCGTGCGCAGGCTCCTCGACGGCCTGTACCGGCTGCTGCACCACCTCGGTGTCATCGAGGCCCCGCAGAACCTCGCACCGGTCACCCTGCAGCCCCGCGAGTGGGTCTGGACGGGCGAGATCGTCTCCCCGGTCGCCGGCCTGTGGTACCCGGACGCGATCGCAGGCGACGAGGTGACCGAAGGACAGACCATCGGCCACGTCATCGACCCGGCCGACGGCACCGAGCACAAGGTCGCCGCCCCGACCACCGGAACGGTCATCTACGGCATGAACGGGCTCACTGTCCGCCTCGGCATGCTGCTCGCCGAGATCGCCGTCCCCCGCGACTGACGCGCTGCATACCCCATCGACCCCCCTGATTCCCCCTATCCCGCTGAGCTGGCCCTCAATGCGCTACTTCCAGGAGATTTGTCATGAGTGATCCCGTGATCGGCCGTAGAACGCTCCTGCGCGGAGCAGGCGGCCTGGCCGCCCTCGCCGCTCTTCCGTCCCTCGCTGCCTGTGGCACCGGCACCAGCCGTGCGTCGGCCGGAGGCGGCAAGGGCGGCGGCAAGACGGTGGTCGTCCGCGACAGCGGCGGTTCCTACGGCGCGGCCGTGCAGAAGGCGATCTACACGCCCTTCACCAAGGAGACCGACATCCAGGTGAAGGTGCTGAACCTGGACGACGCCCCGCTGCTCGCGCAGATCAAGCAGGGCCGCCCGCAGTGCGACCTCATCAACAACGCGATGATGTCCCACCTCAAGTATGTCAAGCAGGACGCCCTGGAGACGCTGGACCTCGGCCGGGTCAAGAGCCTGAAGAGCGCGAAGATCCCCGACAACCAGATCACCGAGCACGCCATCGGCAACTCCTTCTACGGCCAGTGCATCGCGTACCGCACCGACGCCTTCGACGGCCGCAAGCCCGAGTCGTGGGCGGACTTCTGGGACACCAAGGCATTCCAGGGCGGCCGCGCGATGGTCAGCCCGGACGGTGACCTGCCGGAGTTGGAGTTCGCGCTGCTGGCCGACGGCGTCCCGATGGACAAGCTGTACCCGCTGGATGTGGACCGTGCCTTCAAGGTGCTGACCCGGCTGCGGGCGGACATCAAGAAGTTCTGGGACAGCGGCCCGCTGCCCGGTGTGCTGCTGAGCCGCCAGGAAGTGACGATGTCGACCGTCTGGGACGGCCGGGTCGCCGATCTGCAGAAGCAGGGCGTCCCGGTGGAGCGGCAGCTCAACGGTATGCGCCGCCAGTTCCAGGGTTATGCCATCGCCAAGGGCGCGGCCAACGTGGACGCCGCCTACCAGCTCATGGACTTCTCGCTGCGTCCCGAGATCCAGGCCAACCTCGTCAAGTTCTTCCCGTCGAACCCGTCTTCCCCGGTGGCCTACGCCAAGCTCACCGAGGACCAGCGCAACGCACTCGCGGGTGCGCCGAAGTACTACGACAAGGGTTTCGACACGGACATGGACTGGTGGCTGAAGAACGAGGCCGCCGTCACCAAGCGCTGGCTGGAGTGGGCTCGTGGCTGAATTCGGTATCGCCGCACCGTCCGTCACACCGGTCGCAGGCGCTCGGACCACAGCGACGGGCAAAGCGCTGTCGGTGGTGGCCCTGCGCAAGACCTACGGGGACGTCGTCGCGGTCGACGAGGCGTCCATGGAGATCGCTGCGGGGGAGTTCGTCACCTTCCTCGGTGCCTCGGGGTCGGGCAAGACCACGACCCTGATGATGATCGCAGGGTTCTGCGAACCCGACTCCGGCACCATCACCGTCGGAGACCGCGACGTCACGAAGCTCGCCCCGCAAAAACGCAACCTCGGCTTCGTGTTCCAGCAGTACCTGCTGTTCCCGCACATGAGCGTGAGCGAGAACGTCGCCTTTCCGCTCACGCTGCGCGGGGTGCCGAAGGACGAGATCCGCAGGCGGGTGGGGGAGACGCTGGAGATCGCGGGCCTGTCCGGCTTCGGCGGCCGCAAGCCGCGTGAGCTGTCCGGCGGCCAGCAGCAGCGTGTCGCCCTGTGCCGGGCACTGGTCTACCGCCCGCCGGTCATCCTGATGGACGAACCGCTGGGCGCGCTGGACAAAAAACTCCGCGACCAGCTCCAGGTCGAGATCAAGGCCATCCAGCGGGAACTCGGCCTGACCGTCATCTATGTGACGCATGACCAGGAAGAAGCGCTGGTCATGTCGGACCGCATCGCGGTGATGCGCAACGGCCTCATCGAGCAGTTCGACACGCCCCGGGAGCTGTTCGAACGGCCCAGGACCCCGTTCGTCGCGGACTTCCTCGGCGCGGCCAACTTCCTGCCCGGCCGCATCGAGCAGCACACCGACGCGCACACCCTGATCCGCATCGACAGCAGTGCCGGCCTGATCAAGGCGCGCCGGCACGACCTCGTCTCCGGCACCCAGGTCAAGGTCGCCGTGCAACCCGGCCGACTGCGGGCCTGCGCCACCGACGACGGGTTCTGTACCGGCACGGTCGAGACCGCCACCTACGTCGGCACCCTGGTCCGCGCCGGCGTGCGCATCGACGGCACTGACGCACCGCTGCTGCGCCTGGAAGTACCGGCCGGCCGCGGCCCCGTCACCGGCGAACGCGTCGGGATCACCACCGACCCCGACGACGTCAACCTCTTCCCCACCGAACAGGCAGGGTGAGCCATGGCCGCCACCCTCACCACCAAAGCACCCGCGCCCCCGCGCAAGCTCCTTGCCTCCCGCCGCACCCGGGCCGGGGTCCTCTACGCACTGCCGGTCGTCGTCTACCTGCTGGTGCTGTTCATCTACCCGATCTTCAGCACACTCTTCCTCAGCCTGAAGAACGCCAACGGGTCATTCACGCTGCACTGGTACGCCGACGCGCTGACCGGGGTCAACCTCTCCGTCCTGTTCACCACGCTGCGGATCTCCGCGGAGACGGCGCTGTTCAGCCTCGTCTTCGGGTTCATCCTGGCCAACGCGATCTCCCGGCTCAAGCCCCTGTGGGCCGCACTGGCCATGCTGATCGTTGTCGTCCCGCACTTCATCAGCGCCCTGGTACGCACCTACGGATGGATCATCCTCCTCGGCGACAAGGGCCTGGTGAACGAAACCCTGACCGGCCTGCCGGTACCGGGGGCACCGTTCCAGCTGCTCTACAACGAACTCGGCGTGGTCATCGGCACCACCTCCATGATGCTGCCCTACACCGTTCTGCTGCTCTACGGCGTGATGCGCGGCGTGGACCGCCGCCTGCTCGCGGCCGCGGCCAGCATGGGCGCCGGACGCGTGACGATCTTCCGCCGCATCTACCTGCCCCTGGTGGCCCCTGGCCTTGCCAGTGCCGGACTGCTCAGCTTCATCCTGTCGCTGGGCTACTACATCACCCCCGCCCTGATGGGCGGCCCGAAGCAGACGATGATCGCCACCCTCATCAACCAGCAGGTGACGAAGGAAAACCAGTGGAACGGGGCGGCCGCTCAGGGAGTCATCCTGCTGCTGCTCACCCTCGCCGGACTGCTGCTGGTCAAGCTCGTCAGCTCCCTCGGCGCCAGCCGTAGGAAGAGGAGCGCGTCATGATGCAACTGCGCAGCACAATGGCCGGGCGGATCGCCCTGACCGCCATCGCCACCGTGATCCTGCTATTCCTGGCCCTGCCGATCGTCGTCATCATCGTCACCTCCTTCAGCAACAACGCCTTCGCCGCCTTCCCTCCCGAGGCGTGGACGCTGAACTGGTACAAGGCGCTGTTCGCCGACGGCAGCAAATGGCCGACCGCCCTGACACTCAGCGCGTTCGTCGCCTGCCTGAGCACCGTGTTCTCACTGATCATCGGCGTGACTGCGGCGACCGCCCTGACCCGCAGCGAACTCCCGCTGCGCTCCGCGGTCTACGCCCTGGTCCTCGGACCGCTGCTCATCCCGCAGATCGTCACCGCCCTGGGCCTGTTCCTGCTCTTCGAACCCGCCGCGATGCTGGGCAGCCCGCTCGCCATCGCCCTCGGCCACACCGTGCTCGCCTCACCGATCGCGGTGCTCATCCTGATCGCGACCCTGCGAGGCATCGACGAACGCCTCGAGGACGCCGCCGCCAGCATGGGCGCCGGCCGCATGACCATCGCCCGGCGGATCACCTTCCCCCTCGCCGCCCCCGGCATGATCGCCGCGGCGATCTTCTCCTTCATCACCAGCTTCGACGAGTTCTACATCTCCCAGTTCCTCTCCTCCGTCGACACCGTCACCCTGCCGGTGCAGGTCTACAACTCCCTGACCTTCGACATCGACCCCAGCGTGACCGCGATCAGCGCCATTCTCATCGCCTTCGCGGTCCTGGCCCTCGGTCTGGTGGCCCTGGTGCGCTGGCTCGGCTCCGGACGGCAGGACTCCCTGCTGTCGGTCGAGAACACGGTGGGGGTCGCGACTCCTGGGGGCGAGGCCGTATGACCACCACTGCTCAACGGCACCTGCTGACCACCCACGAATCGCTCGGCTCCGCGGGGAAGACCACCTCGTCGTCCCGCCTCGCCGAAGCGTTGGCTCCATCTGACGCACGTTCTGGAAAGGAACCACATGTACTCCATCGGTCCGCTGACCGTCGCCCCCGGCGAGCGCGCCCAGGGTCTGATCCCCGTCGGCACCAGCAGCTACGGCGTTGAGCTCGGCATACCTCTGATCGTCGTCAACGGCACCGAGGACGGCCCGGTCCTGTGCGTGGACGCGGGCGTGCACGGCGACGAGTACGACGGCCAGGAGGCCATCCGCCGCGTCCTCGCCGAGATCGACCCTGCCACCCTGCGCGGCACTGTCGTCGGCATCCCCTGTATGAACACCCCCGCCTTCGAGGCGGCCGCCCGCGCCAGCGGCCTTGACCACCTGAACCTCAACCGGATCTTCCCCGGCGACGCGGAGGGCTCGTACTCCCAGCGTCTGGCCGCCACCTTCGTCGAGCAGGTCGTCCCCGCCGTCGATGCCGTGGTCGACCTGCACACCGGCGGCGCCTACGGCGAGATCGCCCCGCTGGTCATCCTCCAGGGAGGATACGAGGACCTGGCGACGGACATCGCCCTCGCCGCCGGGCACGAACTGGTCTGGAAGGGCGGCAAGTGGGGCGGCACGATCCGCCACCCCGTCCTCGAGGCCGGCAAGCCCGCCATCACCATCGAATGCGGTGGCGCCACGTACCGCGAGGTCAACGTCGCGCACCACATGAACTCGATCCGCAACATCATGCGCCGACTCCGCATGACCGACGGCGAGGCGGAGCTGCGGGACTCCTACACGACGGTCTCCGGCACCTTCGCCCGCTCCGCCGCCGGCGGCTTCTTCGTCGCTCACGCCGAGCCGGGGGAGAACTGCAAGGAGGGCGACCTGATCGCCACCATCACCGACCACTACGGCAACACCCTCGAAGAGGTGTCGGCCCCGCAGGACGGCATCGTGCTCTGGGTCCGCCGCATCCGGACCGTGCGCCCCGGCGACGAAGTAGTCATCTTCGGTGCCGTTGAAGGGGAGATCCGGCCGTGACCAGCGAACGAGAGCAGACAAGGCACATGGACCTGCTGATCGACGGCAAGCAGGTGCCGGCCGCTGACGGCCGCACGCTCACCGCAGTCGACCCGTCGAACGGCACGGCCATCACCGAGGTCGCGCTGGCCGGCAAGGCGGACGTGGACCAGGCCGTAGCGGCGGCGCGCGCGGCCTTCACGGCACCCGAATGGGCCGCGATGCGCGCCGCCGACCGGGGCAGACTGCTCTACCGGATCGCCGAGGCGATCCGCGACCAGGGCGAACGGCTGGCCCGCCTGGAGAGCCAGGACGTCGGCAAGCCGCTCAGCCAGGCCCAGCGGGACGTGGAGGCCGCCGCCCGCTACTTCGAGTTCTACGCCGGTGTCGCCGACAAGCTCGGCGGCACGACCATCCCGCTCGGCCCCGGTCTGATCGACTACACCGTCCGTGAGCCGATCGGTGTCTCCGGCCAGATCATCCCGTTCAACTACCCACTGCAGAACACCGCTCGGGGCTCCGCTCCGGCATTGGCCGCAGGCTGCACGGTGGTCCTCAAGCCCTCCCCGGAGGCACCTCTCACCCCGCTGGAGATCGGCAGGATCGCCCTGGAGTGCGGCCTCCCGCCCGGTGTTTTGAACGTCGTCCCCGGCGATGCTGAGACGGGCGCGGCCCTGGCCGGCCACCCCGGCATCGACCAGGTCACCTTCACCGGCTCGGTGCCGACCGGCATCAAGGTCGCCCAGGCCGCCGCCGCCAACGTGGTGCCCTCCGTGACGGAGCTGGGCGGCAAGTCCCCGGTCGTCGTCTTCGCCGACGCCGACTTCGACCTGGCGCTGGCAGCCGTGGCCGCCTCCGCGTTCGGTAACGCCGGGCAGACCTGCTCGGCCGGTACACGGCTGCTGCTCCAGCGCGGCGCCGAGGAGTTCCTGGACAAGCTCGTCGCACACGCTGCCTCCCTGCGTATCGGCCCGGGTCTCACCGACCCGGATGTCGGCCCGCTCGTCGCCGCGCGGCAACGGGACCGAGTCCTTGGCTATCTGGAACTGGCGCGGGAGGAGGGCGCCGTTGTGCGGGCCGGCGGAGGCGCCCCTGCGGACCCTGAGCTGGCCGACGGGTACTACGTCGAGCCGACCGTGCTGACCGGACTGGACAACCAGGCCCGTTGCGCGCGTGAGGAGATCTTCGGTCCTGTCGTCACCGTCATCGAGTTCGACGACGCGGCCGAGGCCTTGGAGATCGCCAACGACAGTCCGTACGGCCTCGCTTCCTATGTGTGGACCCGCGACATCGACAAGGCCATGCGTCTGGCCGAGGGCATCCGGGCCGGTCAGGTCTTCGTCAACGCCACCGGTGTCGGCACGGGCGTCGAGCTTCCCTTCGGTGGCTACAAGCACAGCGGTTGGGGCCGGGAGAAGGGCATCGAGGGCCTGTCCAGCTACCTGCAGACGAAGAACGTCTGCATCGGATTCCGGAACTGAGCATGAGGTACCGCCTCATCGGAGAGCGGGGCCCGACCGTGTCGGTGGTCGGCGTGGGCGGCAACAACTTCGGCAGCCGCCTCGACAAGGACGGTACGAAGGCCGTCGTCCAGGCCGCCCTCGACGCGGGCATCACACTGTTCGACACCGCCGACGTGTACGGCGGACTCGGCAAGGGCGGCGGCTCACGCGGCGACGGCGAACGCCTCCTCGGCGCCGCCCTCAAGGGCCACCGTGACGACGTCGTCCTCGCCACGAAGTTCGGTATGCAGATGAGTACCGAGGCCGACCTGTACGGCCGGCGCGGCGCCGGCCCCTACATCCGGTACGCCGTCGAGGCCTCCCTGCGACGCCTCGGCACCGACCGGATCGACCTGTACCAGTACCACGAGACCGACGGCGTCACCCCGCTTCAGGAGACGGTCACCGTGCTGGAACAACTCGTGGCCGAGGGCAAGATCCGGTACCTCGGGTGCTCCAACCTTCCGGCCGAGCAGCTCACCGGTGCCTTCGTCTCGAGCCAGGCCCGCTATCACCTGCTCGACCGGAAGGCCGAGAACGACCTGATCCCTGCCTGCCTGCGCCACGGCGTGGGCTTCCTGCCCTACTACCCGCTGGCCAACGGCCTGCTCAGCGGCAAGTACCGGCGCGGCGAGGAACCACCGCCCGGCAGCAGGCTGTCCTGGCGGCAGGGCTGGCTCACCGACGCCGCCCTCGACCGAGTCGAGGCCCTCACCGCGTACGCCGTCGAGCGCGGCCTGACCCTCCTCCAGGTCGCCGTGGGCGCCCTGGCCGCGCTCCCCGCAGTCGCCTCCATGATCTGCGGCTCCATGACTCCCCAGCAGGTCACGGCCAACGCGGCGGCGGCCGGCTGGGTCCCCGACGCGGCCGACCTGGCCGCACTCGACGCGATCGTCGCCCCCGGCGAGCGCATCGTCTAAAGCCCAGCTCTTCGACATCCGCGAATCGAGGCTGCACCCGTGCGAGAGATCGTCACCTTCGATGCCTACGGCACCCTGATCGACTTCCAGCTCGGCCCCACCACCCTGAAAATCCTTGCCGACTCCGGCCGGCTGGACCTGGACAACCTGGACGTCGACGAGTTCCTCGACGACTTGCGCGTCATGCGCTTCCAGGCCGTCCTGGAGGCCTACCGCCCCTACCACGAGATCCTGCACTCCAGCCTGCGCAACGCCATGCGCCTGCACGGCCTGGAGTACCGCGAGTGCGACGGCGACGCCCTCGTCGAGGCCGTCCCCACCTTCGGCCCCTTTCCGGAGGTCCCCGACGCCCTGCGACAGCTGAAGACCAAGTACGAGATCGCCATCATCTCCAACACCAACGACAACCTGATCGCACGCAACGTCGAGAACATCGGCGTCGAGTTCGACCACGTCATCACCGCCCAGCAGGCCGGTGCCTACAAGCCCGACCGGCAGACCTTCGAGCACGCCTTCCACGCCATCGGTGTCGAGCCGTCCCAGATCATCCACACCGCCCAGGGCTGGGAGTACGACCTCATCCCCACCCGCGGGCTCGGCCTCAAGCGCCGCGTGTGGATCAACCGCTACGGCCGCCCGGGCAGCGCCGACTACCAGCCCTACGACGAGCTGCCCGACCTGACGGAACTGCCGAAGCTGCTCGGCTGCTGACCCGCGGCGACACGGCGCCACAGCACCCACGTCGGCGGTGAGGCTGCGGGGACGTGTCCGCAAACGGTCACGGGGATGTCGTCACGGGGGCCGATTACGCAGTGATGCTGCCGCCCTTCCACCCATGCCTGAAGTGCTCCGAGAAAGGAGGCCCCTCCCGCCATGACCGCCTCAGTCACCCGCAGCGAACACGACCTGCTCGGAGACCGGGACGTCCCCTCCGACGCGTACTGGGGCATTCACACCCTGCGCGCCACCGAGAACTTCCCCATCACCGGCACTCCGATCTCCGCCCACCCGCATCTGATCGACGCCCTGGCCGCGGTCAAGGAGGCCGCCGCCCTCGCCAACGAGGAACTGGGCCTGTTGGAGCCGCGAAAGGCGAGCGCGATCGTCGAGGCGTGCCGGGAGATCCGCGCGGGCAAGCTGCACGAGCAGTTCGTGGTGGACGTCATCCAGGGTGGTGCGGGGACCTCGACGAACATGAACGCCAACGAGGTGATCGCGAACCGGGCGCTGGAGCTCCTGGGCCACGGGAAGGGCCGGTACCGGCACCTGCACCCCAACGAGGACGTCAACCTCGGTCAGTCGACCAACGACGTCTACCCGACCGCCGTCAAGGTCGCGACGGTGTTCGCGGTGCATGAGCTGCTCCAGGCGATGACCGTGCTGCAGGAGGCTTTCGCCCGCAAGGCGGTCGAGTTCCGCGATGTGCTGAAGATGGGCCGTACGCAGTTGCAGGACGCGGTGCCGATGACGCTCGGGCAGGAGTTCTCCGCGTACGCCGTGATGATCGAGGAGGACCGCAGCCGCCTCGCGGAGGCGGTCGAGCTGATCCATGAGATCAACCTCGGCGCCACCGCGATCGGTACGGGCCTCAACGCCCCCGCCGGATACGCCGAGTCGGCCCGCCGTCACCTTTCCACGATCACCGGGCTGCCGCTGGTCACCGCCGCCAACCTGGTCGAAGCCACCCAGGACTGCGGGGCGTTCGTCCAGATGTCCGGGGTGCTGAAGCGGGTCGCGGTCAAGCTCTCGAAGAGCTGCAACGACCTGCGGCTGCTGTCGTCGGGGCCGCGCGCCGGGCTCGGCGAGATCAACCTGCCGCCGGTGCAGGCAGGTTCGTCGATCATGCCGGGCAAGGTGAACCCGGTGATCCCCGAGGTCGTCAACCAGGTCGCCTTCGAGGTGATCGGCAACGACGTCACCATCACCATGGCCGCCGAGGCCGGACAGCTCCAGCTCAACGCCTTCGAGCCGATCATCCTGCACTCCCTGTCGGAGTCCATCGCCCACCTGCGCGCCGCCTGCCTCACCCTCGCCGAGCGCTGCGTGAACGGCATCACCGCCAACACGGAGGCGCTGCGCGCGAGCGTGGAGAACTCCATCGGCCTGGTCACCGCCCTCAACCCGCACATCGGATACACGGCCGCCACCGACATCGCCAAGGAAGCACTCGCCACCGGCCGCGGCGTCGCCGAACTCGTCCTGGAAAGAGGACTGTTGTCTGTTGAGACGCTCGCGGACCTGCTGCAGCCCGAAACCGTCGCAGGCCGCGGCCAGGTGCTGGCCTGAACAGACAGCCCACGCTCGACGACGAAACCACCACTTCTTGGATCGGAACGAACATGAGACTCCAGGACGTCAACGCCGTGATCACCGGTGCATCAAGTGGGATCGGTCAGGCTGTGGCCTCCCATTTCCGCCGGGAGGGGGCGAATCTCCTGCTGACCGGACGGCGGCCCGAGCTGCCCGAAAACCATCCGGAGGACCTCTACCTCCCGGGCGACCTCAACGACGAGGCTTTCGTCTGCGAGCTCGCCGACCGAGCAGCGAACCACCTGGGCGACGTGGGAGTGGTCGTCCTCTGCCATGGACTGCAGGCCTCCAGCCCGCTCGAAGAGATGACCTACGACGCCGCGCGCGACGTGCTCCACGGCAACCTGCTCAGCGCGTTCCTGGTCATGAAACACCTGATGCCGCTGGCTCCCGAGCCGGGAGCGTCGATCGTGTGCGTCAGCTCGCGCCTCGGCATGGTCGGCATGCCGAACCAGACCCTGTACTCCGCAGCCAAGGGCGGCCTCATCGCACTCGCGCGCGGCGCTGCCATGGAATGGGCCTCCCACAACATCCGCGTCAACGTGGTGGCGCCAGGTCTGACCGCGACGCCGATCATCGAGGCTTCGTTCCAGCGACGTCCGGATCCCGCTGCCTACCGGCGCGTGAGGGAGGACTCCATCCCGCTCCGCCGGCTTGCCACCCCCGAAGAGGTCGCCGACGCGGTCCTCTTCCTCGCCTGCCCCGAGTCGTCATACGTCACCGGCGCCGTGCTTCCCGTGGACGGCGGCTACACGGCGTTCTGAATACGCCTGTCCCCAATACACCGGAATCGTGTCCTGGGAATGCCCTAGGAATCGTTCTCGAGCTGGCTCGTCTGGGCCCGCAGCCATGCCGTCAGCCGGTGGACGCGTCCGTCTTGCTCGGGTGATTGACGGCTGAGGAGGTGGTAGCTGGTGCCGTCGGGGACGAACCCGAAGGGTGCGACGAGTTGCCCTCGCTCCAGGTCGTCGCGGGCAACGGCATACGGGGCGATCGCGACCCCGACGCCTGCCGCGGCCGCCTGGAGGGTCAGGTAGAAGTGTTCAAGGGTCTGCTGGGAGGCGGGCTCTGCTTCCATGCCGGTGATACGCCGCCAGTCGTCCCACGCCCGCGGACGTGTGTCGGTGTGCAGAAGGACTACCTGCGACACACTGGCGGAGCCGGTCAGGCGGGCCGCGAGATCGGGTCGGCAGACGGGGCCGATCCGCTCTGCGAACAGGCGGGTCCGGCTCGCCTCTTCGGGGAACGGGAAGTCGTCCCGGCGGATCGCGAGGTCGATGTCGTCCCGCTCGAAGAAGACGGGGCCGCCGCCCGCGGACAGGTGGACGGCGACGTCCGGCACGTTCACGGCCAGATCGGGAAGCCGGGGAATGAGCCATCGCATCAGGAGTGTGGGCTCACACGAGAGGGTGAGCGGTCCTGCGGGTGTGCGGTGTGTGATCTGCCGGGCTGCCGCATCGAGCTGATCGAGTGCGTCCCGCACGACGGCCGCCAGCTGGCGTGCCTGTGGGGTCGGGTGCAGGGCGCGTGTCTGCCGCTCGAACAGTGATATTCCAAGGGACCGTTCCAGGTTCTGGATCTGTCGGCTCACCGCGCCGTGCGTGACGTGCAGTTCCTGTGCCGCCGCGGTCATGCTCGCGTGCCGGACGGTCGCCTCGAAGGGCAGCAGAGTATTCAGAGGAGGAAGGTCCGGCCATCGCATGCGTGAATTCTACTCACAGGTCTTGTGAGAATGAATCGTTTGTCCTGCTCTTTCATCTGAATGACTATTGATCTGGTCACAGGGAAGAGCGGCTGACGGAGAGGTGGGGCATGACATCCCGCAACGGCGTACGGCAGGAAATTGTCATCCTGGCGGATGACCTCACCAGCGCGGGGGACGGTGCCGGGCCGTTCCGCCAGGCAGGCCACGACGCCCGGATACTGCTCACCACCCCAGCAAGCGTGCCGCGGCACGCCGTGGGCGTGAGCGCGGTCGACCTGGGGAGCCGGGTGCTGGACGAGGAGGCCGCCGCTTCGCGTACGTGGCGGGCGGCCCGCCTGTTCGCCGGCTCCGAGTTGCTCTTCAAAACCGTGGATTCCACCCTGCGCGGTCATGTCACGGCAGAGGTCCGGGCTGCATGGGCGGGATCGGGGAGGCGGGCCGTCGTCATCGCTCCGGCCTTCCCCGCGGAGGGCAGAGTGACGGTGGAGGGGGTCCAGTACGTGCGGGGCGTACCGGTCCACAAGAGCGACTATGCCCGCGACCCGGTACACCCCGTGCGCTGCTCGGACCTCACCATGCTGTTCCCGAAGGCCGTTCTCGCGCTGCCGGACCGCGCAGCCGAGCTGCCCGAACTGATCGAAAACGGTGACCTGATCGTCTGCTCCGCCACCGAAGACGGCGACCTCGACAGTCTGGTGGCAGCGGTGCCGCGGCTTGACGACGTGTTGTGGGTCGGCTCCCCGGGTCTGGCGGCCGCCCTGGCCCGAAGGTGTGCACGCGCTACGGGCAGCACCGCATCACTGCCGGCCCGAGCCCGACGTCCACTGATCGTGGTCGGCAGCACCAACCCGGCGACCCGACGGCAGTTGGCCACGCTGCACACCAGGGCGGACGCCCAGGGTGTCACCGTCAGCGCCGATCCGGCCCCGGCCGTGGAGACGCTGCGAGACCTGACGGCCCCCATCCTCACCCTGCAGACACCCGATGAACGCCACACGCCCCAGACCGCGCAAGTACTCGCCCGCTCCCAGGCAGCGGTCGTCAAGGCGCTGACCGAAGACCACACGGTCGACGCACTCGTCATCACCGGGGGAGAAACGGCCACCACCGTGCTCCAGCCCCTCGGCGCTACCGGCATCGACCTGCTCGACGAACCCGAACCCGGCGTCGTCCGTGGATCCCTGACCGGCTCACTCCCCCTTTCCGTGCTGATCAAGGCAGGCGGCTTCGGCGACGACGCCCTGCTCCTGCGCCTGTGCCACCTCATCCGACAACGCCCCGACCCAGGAGAGCACACATGACCCCGATCGCCATCACCATGGGCGACCCCTGCGGAATCGGCCCCGAGATCACCCTCAAAGCGTTCGCCGATCCCCGGCGCACCGTGCCCGTCATCGTCATCGGCGACATGGACGTCCTCGACCGCGCCAACAAGACCGCCGACACCCAGCTCGCACTCCGCCCCATCTCATCGGTCGAAGAGGCGACGTTCGCACCCGGCACGGTGGACGTCCTCGCCGAGAACGGCCTTCCGGCCGACCTGCCCTGGGGCACACTCGACGCCCGAGCCGGAGCGGCGTCCTTCCAGTATGTCCGCCGCGGTATCCAGCTCGCGATGGCCCGCGAGGTACGGGCTTTGGTGACCGCGCCGATCAACAAGGAAGCGCTGCGGATGTCCGGCGTGCCCTTCCCCGGTCACACCGAGATCCTCGCCGACCTGTCCGGCACCACGGACTACGCGATGATGATGGCCACCGACGAACTGCGGATCGTCCTGGTCACCGTGCATCAGTCACTGCGTACCGCTATCGACGCGATCACCACCCCGCGTGTACTCGACATCATCCGCCTCACCCACCGCACACTCCAGCGCAGCGGCCTGCCCGCCCCCCGCATCGCCGTCGCCGGCCTCAACCCCCACGCAGGGGAGAACGGCCTTTTCGGCCGCGAGGACCTGGACATCATCACCCCCGCCATCCAGGCCGCGCAGAGCGAAGGCATCCAGGCCAGCGGACCCTGGCCCGCCGACACCGTCTTCATGCGAGCCCGTGCCGGAGCCTTCGACGCCGTGGTCGCCCAGTACCACGACCAGGGCCTCATCCCCGTCAAGTACCTCGGGATCGAACACGGCGTCAACATCACCATCGGCCTGCCGTTCGTCCGCACCAGCGTCGACCACGGCACCGCCTTCGACATCGCCGGTCTCGGCACGGCCGACCACACCAGCCTGCTCGCCGCCCTGACCCACGCCGACCGCCTGTCCTCAGGGGCACCGGGCCGCCCCTGACCCACCGACTCACATCAGCCCCGGAAAGGAACCGAAGGACACCATGGACTTCATCTTCATGCTCACCCGCGACGACCGCACCGTCACCGACTGCCTCGAGGTCCTCGACACCATCGAGGACCTCGGCATCACCCACATCGGATTCAAAGACATCGGTGTTGACCCCGACACCCTCTCCAAGCTCCACACCCGCATCAAAAACATGGGCGCCACCACCTACCTCGAAGTCGTCAGCACCCACCGGGACCAGGCACTTGCCTCCGTACGGACGGCCACCGAACTCGGCGTCGACTGGCTGATGGGAGGAACCTGGATCGAGGAGACCCTCCACCTCCTGTACGGCACATCCATCGGCTACCTGCCCTTCGCCGGAGAACCCCTGGGGCACCCCACCCGCCTGGCCGGCAACGCGGACCGCATCGCCGACGACTGCCGACGAGCCGAGGCCGCCGGCTGCGCCGGCGTCGACCTCCTCGCCTACCGCGCCACCGATGCAGACCCTCTCGACCTGGTCCGCGCCGCCCGCGCCGCCACCACCGGCCGTCTGGTCGTCGCCGGCTCCATCACCAACAGAGACCAGATACAGGCACTCGCATCAGCCGGAGCCGACGCCTTCACCATCGGATCCGCCGCTTTCGACGGCACCCTGCAGCCCCACGCCGGCACCCTCCGCTCCCAACTAGCCCCCGTCGTGGGCCTGTAGCGAGAACCGACCCCGGAAAAACAGAAGGAAGCGGCCAACAGCGCCCCGTGCGTGCGGGAGTGGTTGCCGCTTTGCCGTCACTGCACGGCCTCGTGAGTCGCCGGACCCAGGGTGGGCGAATCGTCATCACAACGGTGCAGATCGACATGCCGTGCGGTCGTTGCGGCATGGAGCGGGTGACAGGCCGGACAGTGAGGCTTTGAGCAGCCGCACCGTGGAGGCGGCGGACTGCGAAGGAGCGATCTCATGGGCCGATACGATCTCGCCCTCATCGGCTTCGGTGGCGTCAATCGCGCGCTTGCCGAGCTCATATCCCAGAGCGGGGAGCGCCTGGCCAAGGAGCTGGGCTTCTCCCTGCGGGTGGTGGCGATCACCGATCTGCGGGCCGGTTCCCTGGTGGACACCGACGGCATCGATCTGGCGCCGCTGCTGGCCGGCGAGCCCGGGGAGCTCAACTTCGCGGGCCTGGCCGGTGGTAGTGCGGATCCGCGCAACGAGTGGGTGATCCGTGAGGTCCCGGCCGACATCGTCGTGGAGGCGACGTTCACCAATCCCACCGACGGCGAGCCTGCCCTTTCTCATGTGCGCTGGGCTTTGGAGTCGGGCAAGCATGTGTGCACCACCAACAAGGGACCGGTCGCACTCGCCGGCCGCGCACTGAAGCAGCTGGCTGCCGAGCGTGGTGTCGGCTTCGAGTTCGAGGGCTCGGTCCTCAGCGGCACCCCCATCCTGCGCACCGCCGAGCGCATGTTCGGCGGCCTTCAGATCACCGGCGTCCAGGGTGTCATGAACGGCACCTCGAACTACATCCTGGGCCGCCTCGAAGAGGGCATCGAGCTTTCGGCGGCCATCGCCGAAGCGCAGGAGCTCGGGTACGCCGAAGCGGATCCCACCGCGGACATCGAGGGCCATGACGTCCAGCTCAAGGTCATGATCCTGGCCAACGAGGTCCTCGGCGCCGACCTGCGCCGCGAGGACGTCTTCTGCGAGGGCATCTTGGCGATCACCCCGCACGAGGTGCGGGACGCGGCCTCGAAGGGGCTGCGCTGGAAGCTGGTCGGCTCCGCCACCCGCCATGCGGACGGCAGCGTCGATGCCCGCGTCGCTCCGCTGGCCCTGCCCGCCCAGCACCCGCTGGCCGGGATCTCCGGCCCCCTCAACGCGGTCGCCTTCCACACCGACCTCCTCGGCACCGTCACGGTCTGCGGGCCGGGCGCCGGCCGCATCGAGACCGCCTACGCCCTGCTGTCGGACATCATCGCCATCCACCAGCGGCACACGGACGACGACACCGCCCCCACGCGCCCCGTTCTGAAGGAGACTCACCGTGTCTGACACCGCCGTGCCGCCCGGCATCGAACTCGGCACCGACACGACGCCCGTGCGCAACCCCTACACCGGCGAGGTCATCGCCTCGGTGCCCACCGTCGACGCGGGCGCCGCAGGCGGCATCCTGCAGCAGGCCAGGTGCGGGCGCCGCACCGCGGCCGCGCTGTCCCGCGCCTCCAGGGCAGCTGTCCTGGAACGCGCCGCCCGCCTGATCGAGCGGCGCGCCGAGTCCTTCGCCCAGCTGATCGTCAGCGAGGCCGGCAAGACCATCACCCAGGCCCGCAAAGAAGTCGCCCGCGCGGTCAACACCCTGTCCCTGTCCGCGGCCGAGGCACGGCGCAACGCCGGCGAGGTCATCCCCTTCGATTCCTATGAGGGCTCGGAGAAACGGCAGGGCTGGTTCACCCGCGAACCGCTGGGCATCATCGCCGCCATCACTCCGTTCAACGACCCCCTCAACCTGGTCGCCCACAAGCTCGGCCCAGCCATCGCCGGCGGCAACGCGGTCATCCTCAAACCGTCCGCGCTGACGCCGCTGTCCGCGCTGCGCCTGGTCGACACCCTCATCGAGGCCGGCCTGCCCGAGGAGATCGTCACCGTCGTCAACGGCAATGCCGGCATCGGCGCCGCGATCGTGGCCGCCCCCGACGTGCGCATGGTCTCCTTCACCGGCGGATTCACCACCGGCGAGGCCATCTCCCGCACGGCCGGCCTGAAAAAGCTCGCCATGGACCTGGGCGGCAACGCCCCGGTCATCGTCATGGACGACGCCGACCTGGACGAGGCCGTGACCTCCTGCGTCTCCGGCGCGTTCTGGGCCGCGGGCCAGAACTGCATCGGCACCCAGCGGATCCTGATCGGCCGCAAGGTCTACGAGCGCTTCCGCGACGCCTTCGTCGCCCGTACCGCGCTGCTGCGCGTCGGCGACCCGCTCGACGAGCGCACCGACGTCGGCCCCATGATCACCCAGGAGGCCGCGGCCGCCACCCGGGCCAAGGTCGACACGGCTGTGGCCGAGGGCGCGGTGCTGCTGTGCGGCAACGACGCCAACGGCTCCCTGTACGCGCCGACCGTCCTGGAAGACGTCCCGACGACCTGCTCGATCTGGCAGGAGGAGGTGTTCGCCCCGGTCGTCGCGCTGCAGCCGTTCACGTCCTTCGAGGATGCCATCGAGCAGGCCAACGCCATCGACTACAGCCTCCACGCGGCCCTCTTCACCTCGCGCCTGGACCACGCCCTGAACGCGGCCCGGCTGCTGGAAGCCGGCGGAGTCATGATCAACGACTCGTCCGACTACCGCTTCGACGCCATGCCGTTCGGCGGATTCAAGTACGGCAGCATGGGCCGCGAGGGCGTGCGCTTCGCCTTCGAGGAGATGACCCAGCCCAAAGTCGTCTGCATCAACCACCTCACTGACGTGGTCCAATGACCCGAGCGCGAGTGGCGAGACACTGAAGATCCGTCCTGCAGCGCAGTGGCCGGGAGCAGGCCACCGCGCTGCTCACCCCGCCGCCACAGAACTCCGCTCTCCTCGCGGCCGGTTGACAACCCTGGACAAGGTGAGCGCCGTGACCGTGTCCCGTACGCCGGGCATCTCGGCGATGTCCTCCCAGATGTTCCGTATGCGTTCCAGCGAGGCCGCCTCCAGGCGCACCATGATGTCGAAGTCGCCGCTGAGGATTTCACAGATGGCGACCTCCGGAATGCGTTTGAGCGCGGCCAGGACATCGCCGCCACGCATACGGTCCTGGCGGTAAACCAGTACGAGCGCCGACACCACGTCGCTGGTGTCACCGCCAGCTCGGACGATGGTGTAACCGGCGACGTGCCCCTCGCGCTCAAGCCGTTCGATGCGCTGGCGCACCGCGTTGCGGGACAACAGCACTTTGCTCGCCAGTTCGGAATGCGAGATGCGGCCGTTGCGGGTCAGCTCGGTGATGATCTTTTCGTCGATGGCATCCACAGCGGACCGTCTCCTTCGCGAATCGGGCGAGGTTGCATTTCCCAGGGCATGCGGCGCGGTGGCGACACCCGCTCAAACCTGCCTTCGAGGCCTCACCTCACATCGGCAGGATCCCTCTGAGAGCTGAATGCCGAAGAGTGGAATGATATGCCAGGATGTGGCACATATAATGGCGGTGACCTGGAGGGCAGTCAAGGGTCTCGGGCGCCGAGCGCCGAGGCGCTGGCCGGCGAGATCGCCGACAGCGACCCCCACCTCTGGGTCTGCAGGAAGCCGTACTCTGGCGCAGCCAGACCCCGGCCGGACCGGGCAGCGCCACCCACATCGAGTACGACTTCCTGCAGATCCTCCTCGACAAGCTCTCCGCCCAGAGCAAGCACTATGCGGCCGTGGCCACCGTAGGACTCAGCGACTTCGAGGCACCGCGGTCCACGCCTGCCGGCCTGCAGGACATCCGCCTCACCGACCGCAACGTACTCTTGGCCCGCACCGACCTGCCCGCGCGGGTCTTCTCCGTGGCCAACCCGAAGTGGGCGCAGTTCCAGAACCACGTCCCCATCTGCAGCCCGGTGCTGGGCTGCCCGCCCAATGACCCCCTCCGGTTCCTGAGCGGCTGGGTCGCTGCCGATGCCACCCTGCGCGGGCACACCACTCGGGTGGTCAGCACCCATCTGGATCCCCTCTCCCGCACTGTCCAGGAGGCGCAGGCCGACGAACTGCTCGACGGCCCGCTGGACACCGGACTTCCCACCGTCCTCCTCGGCGACCTCAACTCGGCCGCCGGTGGAGTCGGCGCAACACCGGGTACCGCCACCCAGACTTACAGCCACCTGCTGGCTGCCGGCTTCACCGACGCCTGGACCGCAACCCGCGGCCGCAACCCCGGCTTCACCTGCTGCCAGACTCCCGACCTGCGCAACCCCACCTCCAGCCTCAGCCAGCGCATTGACTACGTGCTCCTCCGCGGCAGCGTCAACGCGCTGACGGTCACCCTGGTGGGCCACACACAGGCAGACCGCACCCCGTCAGGCCTGTGGCCCTCCGACCACGCCGGCGTCCGGAGCGTGCTCCAACTACGCTGAGTGACGGCCGCGCAGGCCTTGAGCTCGCGGCGCGAGCCCAGAAGTCCACCGGCATCACGGCATGACGAAGGGCTCCACCGTCAGTGGTGGAGCCCTTCGTTCGCCCGAGTGGGGTTTCGAACTCGTGGCTGCCCTCACCACGCTCCCCGAAGGAGCGCCCCGTCGAGAGGGGACCTCGGCCTGGGGAATTACGGGACGCTCAAGGCCTCGGTCGTGAGGAAATCCGTGAACGCTCGCACACCAGTCGCAGCACTGGCGTGCTGTCGCCGGTGGCGTCGCCGTGCAGCATCAGGTGGCCGAGTTCGTGTGCCGCGGTGAAGCGATGGCGGTAGACGTCGTTGGCCCGGTTACGGGTGAGGACCACCAACGGGCGCGCCGAACGCGCGGAGAACGCATCGACCGTCGCGGCGGAATCATCGGCTTCCGCCGGCAGTACCACCACGATGCCGTGCGCTTCCATGCGCCGGACGAGATGGGTGACCGGGCCGTCATCCCGACGAACGCGGCTACGCCATGGCCCACCTGAACGACGAACGCCGTGCTACTGACTGAGGGGGTGTTGGTTCAGGCGCCGGACTTCGGCTCGTGGGGGCTCCACGGCGGGCCGGCTACTCGCGCCGTGCGAGGTCCTCGAGGGTGGGCTGGTATCGGGTCACGTACGGGTGGCCGCTGTAGTCGACGGTGACCGTGTGCCGCAGCACGTCGTCGTCGGCGTCGTAGAAGACGCGCTCGATCTCCAGACAGGCCCGCTCGGTGGAGATGCCGAAGTCCTGCGCCTCCTGGTCGTTCACCTGCCGTGCCTGCGTGCCGGTGACCACCCGCACCGTACCGAAAGGCGCATTCGGCGGCGGCTCGACGGTGCCGCCCAGCCGTCCCCGCTCCTCCCCGCCCTGCATCTCGCCTCGTTCCGCCATGGCTGACACCGTACCGAGCGCGACCGTGGCAGTGACGGCTGTGATCAGCTGTTCTCCTGCTGGGCCTTGACGTGCGCCAGTCGGTAGGAGTCGGTGCCGGTCTCGATGATGTTGCATGGAGCGGCCCCGGCCTGGACGTATGTTCCCGGGCCTGGCCCCGCCCGCACCAGAGTTCATGGGGTGCAGGGATGGGCGGATGTTCGTTCCCGATCGGTCAGGATCGGGGGGCTCGCCTGGGTCGAGGGGTCCAGCCGTGGCACCAGCAGTCGCAGCGCAGCGTCATCAGCGGTGCCTCCCACGAGGGCGCGCCCTCCCGCCGGATCACGCCGGGGCCAGAGCAGGTGCATGCCGTGCTCGCACTCCGGGGCCTTCTCCGCCGCCGTCACGGCTGGTCCGCCAGCGGGGCGAGATTGTGCGCTATGAGCCTCCGTCAACTTGAATTCGCAGGTCAAAGGGCTGGTGTGACCGGTTCTCGGGGTGCTCACGCTGGTCGTCGGCGGCTGTCTGCGGAGCAGATCGTCTGTCAGCGGTTGACTTCGAGGTTCGTCAGAACGAGCAAGGCGCGCAGGAGGCGTGTCGCATGGGCGGGGTCGGTGCGGAGCTTGGTGAGGGTCCGCCAGTTCTTGAGGTGGGCGAAGCCGTGCTCGACGGGTGCACGTCCGACGGCGAGGACGCGGTTGGCGGTCTTCTGGCCGGGTGTGAGCTTGTGGGTGCGGCTGGCGTGGAAGCCGGTGATGATCACGGGGTCGCGTGCGTCGTTGTCCAGGCCGCGGAAGCCGAGGTCCGCCAGCGCTCCGAGGCCGGCGGCGCGCAGGTGGGCCAGGATGTGGTCGTGGCGGGCGGCGGTGATGTCGTGAGTGCGGCCGGGCCGGGCGGCGGATATCCAGATCAGGCGGCCCTTCTCGTCTGTCAGGGCGAGGAAGTGCAGGCCGTGATGGTGGTTTTTACCGGAGTAGTTCCGCCTGTTGGCTTTGCCGGTGCGGCGCTGGGTGGAGATGAGGGTGCCGTCGATGAGGACCACCTCTTCGCCTTGCTTGGCGACCTTCCTCAGGGCACGGTCCAGACGCGGTGCCTGGGCGGCGAGCAGCCTGATCAGCTCGTCCCGCCAGCGGCGGACGGTGGACTCGGACACGTCGTTGCCGCCAGCCATGTCGGCCAGGCGCTGGTCGTGTCGCAGTACGGCCAGGACGATCACCGCGATCTTCCCCGGCTGCAGGATCCGCCATCGGGACCGAATCGCCTTCAGATGGCGCCTGAGCAGATCGGCGAGATGGTTGACGGTACGCGTGGACAGCGGCAGACGGCACTGGTAGACAACCGGGCAGGTGTCCTCGGCGCGCTCTTTGGTATTCGTCACACAATTCCAACGGCCGCCGGAGGCGCCGCGGTTACGCTTGCCGCGCTTCCCCAGGGGCACGACAAGCTACTGGATGCTCCAGCGGTGCGGATGCCCGGGCTCGTTGGGACAGGCGAATACGTTGAGCTCACCCCAGCGGCCCACAGTGATCTCCGTGGGCGTGGCGCAGCGGTGAGTGGGCTGGTTCTGGTCCTCCAGCGGTTTCCAGCTGCCGCTGCCGCCGTCCCATTCCGAGCTGTCGATGGTCAGCAGCAGGTGCATCGGTGCCGTGCAGGTCAGACAATCCATGGGATACGGGTCGGTCGAGTGCCAGGAAGCGAAGCCGCCCACGTGCCAGCCGGGCGGGATGGACAGGTCGTACTGGTAGCCGAGCAGCTCTGTCGTGCTTTCGTCCGCCGACTGTTCGGCTTCCTCGTCAAGGGCTTCCTCCCAGGCGTCGATCCGGGCGCACAGTTCTTCCGGCAGAAGGCCGGCAAACGGGTAGGTGACCACCTGCTCCGGGTGCAGCACACAGGGCTCGGGCACGAAGCCGTCGGACCCGACGACCAGCGGCTGCGGCGGCGCGGTCAGCACCTCGCCGACCTCCCACGACCGCCGCCAGCGCAGGTGCAGCTCCAGGTCATACCGGCCCGGGCCGTGCGCGTTGAAGGGGCACCAGAACACTTGAAGTAGATCGCAGTCGCCCGGCCCAGCCGGCAGGTCGGGTACATCCCGCCTGTACAGCTGCGCGAGGCCGATCATCGGCAGCGGGTCGATCTCGGATGCCCCGGGGATCCGGTGCTCCTGGTGCAGCTCGCCCAGGAGCTCCCGTTCCTCGTCCGTCGGGCCGGGAGCCTGCTCGCGGGCCCACGCGGAAGCCAGAACCTGCCGATAGCGGTGGATGTCGGCCGGGCGTCGACCACGCCCACGGCTGTGGGCCTCGCCGCACACCGGCCACGGCTCGTCCGCCGGCCACAGCATAGGACCGCCCACGGAACTGGCCGAATGGTCTGGTCTGCCCGGCCGCGGATGGAGCCGAGTTGTCGTCCCCCGGAAGGCCGCCAGTTCCGGGAAGAGCGCCTCGACATCGAGAGGGCGCGGGGGCGTGGTCCTCGTCATGGACGCGACCTTAGACGCCTGGCATCCCCGGTCACCGAACACCCACGGCAGCTACGCCCCCGCACTGGCGCTGTCAGAATCCGTTCTCGTGGAGCAGAGCCACCCAGGCGGCTGCGTCACTGCTCATAGGCGGGTGGTGAACCGGCCGTCGGGTAGTTTCCGCAGCCAGCCGCGGTCAGTCTGACCAGCTTCCCCCGCAGCGGTTCCAGCTTGGACCGCACACTGACGTCCACTCCCAGCATCTCGCCGACCTGCCGAGTCATGACCGGTCCGGCGGCCTGTCGCGCGGCGGCGAGGATGCGCTGGTAGTCCGGCGGAAGCATGGTCTCCTCCACGCCCGGCTCGCGGTGCGGGATCAGCATCACCGCTCGGCCGCCCACCTGCCCAGGAACTGGCGCGGTCGAGGCGCGTTCGTCGGCGAGCTGCTCGCTCACCCGCTCAAGGACACGTTCGGCGACGGCGAGTTCGTCCCGCTCCGCCCGTATTTCCGCCAGCTCCTTGGCCAGCTGTTCCTCGAGTTCGTCCAGGTCCGCGCGCCGCGCGGTGATCCGTTCCAGCAGCTCGGGATCCATGCACCGGATCGTAGAAGACTCCCCGGGCACTGCGAGCAGGAATCAGCGGTACGGGGAGTGTCTGGTGCCGCCCCGGCTGAGGTGGATCTTGCGTAAATGTACGTCGGGTTATCGCTCATGAACGGTGATCAGCGGGGCGGGAAGGAAGCCAGAGCGAGGTCCCACTGATCAGCCGCGTGAAGCAGCGCCGCAGCGTCCATCCTGACCTCCACGACGTACTGGTGGATGCCAGCCCGGTCGTCACCCTGCTGCCACGGGGGCGCTGCCTGCAAGGACAGATGAATGCGAATCACCGCGGCTCCACCTTCGCTCCGACCGGCGAGACTGAAGGCCACGAGCGGCTCAATGAACGAAGCGCCCGGTGACAGCTCGCCTTCGGCATCAGGTTCGGTTACGGCCACCGCCCCCGCAGCCACCGCGCGCAGCCACACGGCCACCCCGCGTGCCTCATGGGTGAGCAAACACGGATCGACGAACGACCAGCTGCCCTCCGGAGTCGTCACTGTGCCAGCAATGACCAGCCAGTTGTCGTCGAACGAGTCACCCCGGACCGCGGCGAACTGATAGCGCACGGGGCGGAGATCGACACTGCTTGCGGGATCATTCAGGAGCACCGAGTCAGAATGTCATGTGCTGAACAGGCACTGCCAGTGAGTTACGTGCTTGGCCAGCAGGACGGACTGCCTCGCAGCCCAGGTGCACCGGTCAGAGCACCCGCCTGGACTGACTTCCGTTTCAGAGACAAGCGCGGCTCCGTCAGATGATCTCGTCCGTGCACTCCCGCCCACGACCAGCGTGAGCACCCCGAGAATCAGTCACACCAGCCCTTTGACCTGTGACTTCAGGTTGGCGAAGACTCATCCGATCTCCACTCCTGCGGTTCGGGCCGGCGCATCGTTCGGCGACGTCGTCTCCGTGACGAACTCCTTGCTGTTCGCGGGCCGGGTGACTGCTGCGCCTGGCCGGTCGCCCTACGGTGCGGGCCCGGCCCTGTGGACAGAGGCCGTGCTTCGGCAGGGTGCTGCCCATGACGTCGGTCACGGACAAACCGCTCAGCCGCTGCCTAGTCGAGGCAGAAACGGACACCGATCGTCGGGGACCGTCAGGCGACGGACAAGGGGTGCTTTCTCACGGTGGTACCGGCCCGTGCGCAGATCCGCGTACGGGCGATGACCGCCGACCCGGCCAGCAGGCCGGAAGAAACCGAGGACACCGTGCCCGCCGACTTCACACCCGACCCCGCCCACGAGCCGCGCGCCACCGACGACCAGGCGCCCGGCGGGCACCTGGACCAAGCGCAGCCGGCCCCCTCCATCACCCCCTCCACGGCCACTTCGCCCGCCGGACGCGTATCCGCAGGTCAGCCCCAACGGACAAGGTCCCTCGACGCGTTCGACAACCCTTCTAAGTCTTCGAGCCAGACATGGAAGCCCACCCGCACCCGAAGGAAGGAAGTGCTGAAGGCTCTCGGGATCTTCCAGAGGGCTACCGCCGATCAGCTGTGGCGGATGCTGCGCCCCGGCGACTCACACGACCGGATCACGAGGGACACCCTCAACGCCCTCAAGGAACAGGGCAAGGTCCGGGTGGAGACGCGTCTGGAGTGGGGCCATCAGCTGTGGGTGCTCACCGAGCGAGGACACAAGGAAGCCAAGCAGCTGCTGCCGAAGGACGTACGGATCTCCGCGCTGCGCAAGCTTGAGTACGACGCCGACGGCGAGCCGGTCGAGGTGACGGCTACGACGAACACGCCGCAGCCGTCACCTCGACCGCCGCCGTACTCACCGGGGCCGGGTTCGGCACCCCGCTCTCCTGGCAGACCGAGATCGGCCACAAGCTCCCCTACGGCTACACCCAGTACGCCGACCTGACAAAGCGCGCCCCGGACGCCGGAGTGCCCGCGATGCTCCTGGAGGTCGACCGCGTCAACGAGCCCGTCGACGACCTGGTGGCCAAGCTGCGCCGCTACACCTGTGGTTCGAGCTCCTGGCACCGAAGGCCGACAAGGACAAGGCGCGGACGGCCCGGGGCGCGGCGGTGCACGCCTTGAGGCTGTGGTCGCGGATCTACCTGGCGCCCGGCCACGAGGGCTACGTGCCGGTGGCGTTCGTGTTCACCGGGAAGACCGCTGCGCAACGCGCCAGCCCGGATCCGACGCCTGGAGCAGACCGCCCGCGCCTACTTCGCCGGCGAGCCGTACCCGGGACAGGCTGCAGGCATCACGGCCGTCGACTACCACCAGGCGGTGCCCGTGGTCGTCACCGAACTGGAGCGGATCACCGCCGACCCGGCCGGCGCCGCGGGCCCGGTGTGGCGCAGGCTCGGGCGCGATGAATGGCAGACGCTCCTCGAGGCCCTGGACAACCCCGACGGCGACCGGCTGTACGCGGTGCAGTGGGAAGAGGCCCGCCGCCGCCAGGCAGAACGCGAGGCGCAGCGGCCGGTGTGCACGCGCTGCGGGAACAAGTTCACCGACGATCGCTGGCAGTTGACCCGGCAGTCCTCGTGGCGCAGTGAGAGAGACGACCTGTTCGGGCCGTGCGCGCACGAAGCCGCCGACCGCGCCGAAGCCGACCGAGTCGCGCGCCGCCAGGCGGAAGAGACATCCGCGCGCGAGGCGGCTGAAGCGGAGGCGAAGAAGAACCGCCGCCTGTTCGGACGCCGCCGCTAGAGGCCCACCCTGACTCCGCGGCGGCCGGGGCAGAAAACACGGCTCCATCCGGCCCGGCCGCGTACGGCTGGCCGGCGGCCGCCTTGTCACCACCGGGCGGAAACGTCGGCACAGATCATGGACGTCACCATCGAGGGGGAAGAACGCGGTGAGCAACCCGCTGCTGCATCCGGACGGCTGGCTCGTGCTGGGGCTGCCCTGGCCGGAGCAGACCCAAGACGGCTGGGGAGAGTGCGCCCTGGCCATCGCCCCGCAGACTCGTCAGCAAGGAGGCCGGCACCGCGCTCGACCTCGCGACCGGCCTGGCCCGCGACCCCGCCGACGGGCCGGGCAAGGCCGTCTTCTTCTCCGACGTCACCCTCTGGCTCGACAAGCAGGGCAAGGACTGGGGAGACCTCGGCATCGACTACGAGGCCGTCATCGACGAACTCGTGAAGGCGCCGGTGCCGCAGCTCTACACGACGCTGATCCAGAAGGCCCACGCCATCCTGTGCGACGCGAGCCGCGAGGGCCTGCGCCTGTACTACAACCGTGCAGGTGGCGCGGGCTGTGGCGGCATGGGGCCCGTATCCGTTGGCGATGCGGGTCCGTGACGAGCTTGGCGAGTTGTTCGCGGACGCCGAGTTCGCCGAGGCGTTCGGATCCGGAGGGCGGCCGGGCTGGTCACCGGGCCAGCTGGCGCTGGTGACGGTGTTGCAGTTCGCCGAGAACCTCACCGACCGGGCGGCAGCGCATCGGGTGCGGTACGGCATGGACCTGAAATGCAGGCTCGGCCTGGAGCTGGATGATCCCGGGTTCGACGCCTCGGTGCTGCGGGTCGGGAAGATCACGGGCTAGATTCCTGGACCGTACATAGTGGGTCCGGCGCCCCTACTTCGCGCCGGGGTCCAGCAGCTGGCGGATGCGCTCGTACTCGGCCGCCATCTCCGGCGTGGCGAGGAAATGGCCGAGATCGGCGGACACCTCGTGGTCGACGTCCTCGATGGAACGGACGGCGAGTTCGTAGAGCTCGCCGCGCCGGTTCTGCTCCAAGTAGCTCTTCCAGTGCGCCAACGCGCTGATGGCAGTGAGGACTCCGGTGTCCAGATCGTCATCGACCAGGATGCCGTCATCGATCGTCGCAAGCGCGTCGTGCAGCTCGGCGGCGCTGATCGTCAGGACGTCCACGCAGGCGGTGGTGAGTGCCGCCCGGGCGTCTTCGGTGAGTTCGTCGTCGGCCGCACCGCGCAGCAGCTCCGGCCGCACCAGACGGGTGACCGTCTGCTCTCCGAAGGCACGAACACTGCCCTCGGTGGCTTCGACGATCAGCCGGAGAATGTCCGCCTCAACTTCGCTGTAGTTCACGCCCGCAGCCTAAAGTGTCGGCTCCGAAAGTCCTTCGGGGGTTGGCTCCGGGGCTGGTCTTGGGGCCCACCGGCGTCCGGCCGGGACAGCGTGCTGTCCCGGCCGGACGCCGGTGGGACACTGCCGTTCGTGTCCGGGTTCGCGAGGGATACGACGTACTACCGGTAGTTCGTTAAATTCGGCGGTAGAGGTCAATGTCGTGTCCGGTGGTGACCGCGTCGATCAGGGTTTGGAGCTCGGAGGGTGGGTCCTTGTCCGTCCAGGCTCGCCATCATCGGTTGAGGGTGATGGCGGGGGTGAGCTAGGAACGGATGGCCCGTAAGGCCCTGGGCCAGCAGGGCTGTTGGGGCTGGTGGTGTCCGGTTGGTCCCCCTCTCTGGCCCCTCGTCGGAGCACAGGTCCGGCGCGCTGGCGCCCAGGGGCCTGGATGGGGTGAACCACTGATCCCAGCAGAAGGAGAAGGCGCAGTTGACCAGGGTCTGGTGGCGGCGGATGGCGCGGTCGGAGCGGACTTGGAAGTCGGCCCAGCCCAGTTCGTCCTTGATCTGCTTGTAGCTCTGCTCGATCCACGGCCGCAGGCCGTAGAGGCGCACGATCCAGCGGGTAGTACACGCGGCCCTCGGTTCACACCGTGGTCACCGTGACGATGCCGTTGTCGGTCTTGCCCAGTCGGCCCAGCCACTGCCGGCCCACATTCGCGGACGCGGTTCCGTCCTTACGGTCCCCGGAGTCGTCGATCACGATGACCCCGCCGTCGTGCGGAGCCGTCGCCGGCTCCTCGCGCAGCAGTTCAAGCCGCCGGTCGTTGATCTGCTCGGCCTCCCAGGGCGACTCGGACAGGAAGAACTGCAGCCGCTGTATCCCCGGCTTCCCCGCACCGGCCACCGGCTCCGCCCCTGCCAGGCAGGTGATCGTCTTGTTCCGCTCTCGCGGCGCCAGCAGCGCCGCGTCAGATACTCACGAAAACCACGCCGCTGGGCCAGGCTGAAGAAGAGGTCGTCGAACTGGGCCGCGTAGTCCTCCAGCGGCCCCGGCGCAGGCGGACACGGACGGCAAGCGGTCATCTTCAGCCCCCAGCACGGCAGTTGGCCCCTATCACCGGCCTACGACCAACTCGACCCGTCGTCAACCCCGCCGGATTTGAACTACCGGTAGTACTCCAGCTGTAGATCGTGATCTTGCTGGTGGGGCTGGTCCGAGAAACGGGTGCGTCCATCGTTGATCACCGTGAGGTACGTGGTCTGACGGCGAGATGGTGGCCGCTGGCCACAGCGCAGATCCCGAATGTCGCTGACAAGGGGTCCGGATCTGCGCTCGGACCGGACCCCTCAGCGCGTGCTACTCCTCGCTAGGCCGCTTGGCCCGCCGGGTGGAAGTTGATGCGTTCACTGATGACGGGGAAGCCAGCCTTGGCAAAGTTCGCGGCCATGGGGAAGTTGCCCTGGTCCGTCGCTCCGCTGACGAACTCCGCGCCCTGCTCGACGAGGAGGTGGGTGCACTCCGCGAGGAGGTCGTAGGCGTAGCCGCGACCGCGCTGTTCCGGGACGACTCCGATGAAGCCGATGGTCGGGCCGGAGGGGTTGTGGGCGGGGATGTGGATGCCGGCCAGGTCGCCCTCCGACGTGTGCGCGATCTGCCACCACTCCCGTGGGGAGGGGCACCAGTGGAAGAAGTCGAGTTCCTCCCGGGCGGCCTGGTCGAGGCCGCCCTCTTCGATGGCCCTGAGCGCGTGGGCGTCCAGGGTGACGGAGTGGATGCGGCGCAACGCGTCGAAGAACACGGTGTCGTCGGGTTCGGCGCTGAAGCGCAGGCGTCCGGGCCGCTCGGGCAGACCTCGCTCCGGGGTCCAGCGGTACAGGAAGCGTTCCACCAGGAGTTCGTACCCTGCGGCTCGTGCGGCGGCGAAGCGCGCCTCGGCGCCGGCGCGCAGGTCGGTCTTTTCCCGCCAGCCGCCGGGCAGGTTGATCTCGAGTTCGACCTGCCAGGGAGCGGAGCGCAGGAGCTCGGCGCCGGCCTCCTCCTCGCCCTCGGCCACGTCGAACCAGTTGATGTTGACGGGCTCCGAGTCGTCGGGGCCGCCCCACCACGCGCCGCGTGCGACGACCTCGCCGTCGCGCAGGGCGACGCGCTTCCAGTCGGGGCGGAACTGGGTACGCCGATGGCCTTCACGGGCGCCCAGGGGGTCGGGGAGTGCGTCGAAGAGATGAGCGTCGCTCGCGGAGAGCGCGCGGATGACCGGATCGGTCATGGATTCCTCCGGGATACAGGCTGCTTGGAGCGCTCCCGGTCAGAACTCACGAACCACGCCGGGACAGCGGAAAGAGGGAGCGCTGGAAAGGTGTGAACCGCACGGCACTCGCCTCCTTCCAGCCATCTCAGGGCGTGGAGCCACACACTAAGTGATCTACCGCGGGCCCGTCCACGGATTTCCTTACGCCCTGACCCGCGATTGATGTGGTCAAGCGTTCCCGCGGCGGTTGAGTTCGAGCGGGCGCTGTCACGTGGGCTGGGCGGGTGAGACGATCGCCGGGTTGATCATGGTGGAGGGGGATCGTTCGTGGGGAGCGCGTCGCTGTCGTACACGGGTCACCGGTACCCGGTCGAGGTGATCTCCCACTGCGTGTGGCTGTACTTCCGCTTCCCGCTCAGCTTCCGTGAGGTCGAGGAGTTGACGCTCGAGCGCGGGGTGAGCGTCTCCTACGAGACCATCCGCCGCTGGTGCATGAAATTCGGGCAGCAGTACGCCCATTCGCTGCGCCGCCGCCGGCCCCGGCCTGGGGGCAAGTGGCATCTGGACGAGGTCTTCATCAAGATCAACGGTGAGCGGAAGTACCTGTGGCGGGCCGTCGACCAGGACGGCAACGTCCTGGACATCCTCGTGCAGAACCGCCGGGACAAGGCCGCGGCCCGGCGCTTCCTGCGCCGTCTGATGAAGAAGACGAGCGCGGTGCCGAGGGTGGTCGTCACGGACAAGCTCCGCTCCTACGGCGCCGCCCATCGCGAGGTCGCCCCTGGCCTTGAAGGTGTTCCGCTGCTGGGCGGCGGCTGTGAGCGGACCGGACGGTAGGTAAACACGCCTCAACCCGTCGTCCAGCGATGGAGCTTCTCGGGGTTGCGTACGACCCAGATGTGCTTGATCCGGTCGTCCGCGACCTCGAACGCGTACACCGACACGATGACGCCGTCCTGCTGGGCCACCAGACCGGGCTGACCATTGACCGTCCGTTCCAGGAACGTCATGGTGTCGGGCTTGCGACGGGCGATCTCTCGCCAGACGTGCGCGATCTGCTCGGCGCCTTCGATGGGGCGTGGGAAGGTGATGGCAAGGCCACCGCCGTCGGCGATCGCCGTAGCATCGGGGTCGAGCAGGCCGATCAGGGCGTCGATGTCCTTGGCCTCCCAGGCTTGCTTGAAGTCCCTGACGACGGCGGCGCGTTGGGCTGCCGAAGTCGTGGGAGACTGCGCGGCCCGGATGCGGCGGCGGGCCGAGGAGGCCAACTGGCGGCATGCCGCCGGGGTACGGCCGACGATCTCGGCCACTTCGGCAAACGAGTGGCAGAAGACGTCGTGCAGGATGAAAGCGACGCGTTCGGCCGGGGTCATCGATTCGAGCACGACCAAGAAGGCCAGATTGACCGACTCGTCCAGGGTGACCCGGTCGGCCGGATCGGCCGCCGCACCGTCCGCCGGCCCAAAGATCCACTCCGAATTCTCGGGCAGTGGCTCTGGGATCCATTCGCCCACGTAGGTCTCTCGCCTAGCCCGTGCCGAGCCGAGCAGGTTGAGGCAGATGCGACCGGCGACTGTCGTCAGCCAGGCGCCGGGGTTCTCGACGGCGTCCTGCTGCTGCCGAGACATGGCGTACCAGCGGGTGTAGGTCTCCTGGACGGCGTCCTCGGCCTCGGCCAGGGAGCCCAGAAGCCGGTACGCGCGATTGATCAGTTGGCGCCGCTCGCTCATGAGCGCGTCCAGGCGCGGATCGGGCAGGCCGTGTCCTGGCTCGGATCGGGTGCTCATGGTGCCGAAGGCTCCCTTCGTCGTATCTACCCTTACCGGTTCGACAACACAGCCCCGCGGAATGTGAGGCGACGCACCAGCCTCACATTCCGCGGGGCTGTGTTGTCGAACCGCTGAGACGAACACATCGCCCAGCGAGACGTTGGCGCTCAGCTCGTCGGCGTACCTACCGGGTGCTCCAGGGCCGGCCACGAGGTCGCCCCTCCGGCGCCCGCTAACCGGCAACGCCCACCAGGAGCAGAAACTGCTTGAGCAAATGAGGAGGTTTCCATCATGGTCACCAGAAGACTGGGATCCGTCGGCGTGCATGACAGGGAACGGACGAACAACAACACACGAGCGTCGCTCACAAAACTCTTCTCCATTTCGCTGGTTACCGCTTTGGTCGGCGTCTTTTCCGTAAATAGCGCAGACGCCGATACCCCGGAAAGGCGACAAGTCGAGGTCCTCGAACTCAAGGTTCAGAACGATCAGTACGCGTATACCGATCTCGACCCGAAAGGGCCGAGCCTGGGTGATACGTACGTCTACTCCGGCACCGCGATAAAGGACGGCCGCAGTGTCGGACACGGGGGCGGGTCGTGCCAGGTCATCCACATCAAGGGCGACGAACTCACGACCCAGTGCCTGATCACGATGGAACTTAAGCGCGGCTCTCTGACGATGCAGTCGCTCTGGGGGAGCGGAACGAGCTTGCTCGACATGGCGATCACCGGCGGTACGGGCGACTTCCGTGAAGCGCGGGGCACCGTTCGCTACTGGGACATCGCAACGCCGAAAGAGAGGGTGCGGGCCGAAATTCTGCGCTGATAGGTGGAGCGCAATCCGCAGCGCGGAGCGTGTGAGAAGCCAAGGTTTCACCACGAAAGGGAACGTGAGGTCGCGATGCCTACGCAACGCGAGATGGACGAAGCCGAGATCCGCCGGCAAGTCGACATGATCGCCCAGGGACTCCAGGCCAAGGATCCCGGGGGCCTGAAGACGCTGTACGCAACGGACATCGTGTCCTTCGACATCGAGCCGCCGCTCCAGAGTGTGGGGATGGAGGCGAAACTCAAGAACTGGGCGCCCGTGTTCGCGTTCTTCGAGAGCGTGACCTACGACGTTCGCGAGCTGACCCTCACCGTGGGTGATGACGTGGCCTTCGGGCACGCCTTTGCTCGTCTCAGCGGCACGCTGAAGGACGGGACGGCGATGAGCGGTATGTGGGTCAGGGTCACGTACTGCTTCCGGAAGATCGACGGGACCTGGCTGATCACGCACGACCAGGTCTCGGTGCCGTTCGACATCGCGAGCGGCAAAGGAGCGGTCGACCTCGAACCCTGACAGATCACGGGAGTTCGAGCAATACCAGGCAACTGTCCACGCTTTGCATCGAAATTTCTCTACGCGGGCCGGGAGTTCCGGACCGAACTATGTGGTGCACCCCACCGACCGCGCCGGCGCCGTCGTCGAGGCCGGCGCAATCACTGAGAGCAAGGAGTTCACGTCCGTCGGAGCCGTAGGAGTAGCCAGTGTCCATGGATCAGGCGGACCCCGTCGTGGAAGTCGCCATCGCCGTTCGGGCCGGCGACGACGCGGTTGATCCACTCGTCCGCCGTCACCGGAACCAAGGTGGCTTTCGCCGATCCGATACCTGCCTTCCGGGGACACGGAATCAGGCCGTGCTGGGGGGTGGGACCCCTGCCGAGAACGGTGCCAAGATCCAGAACTCATGTACGTGAGGTCAATGAGCACCGACCCTAGTACTGCAACGGTGCTTGTTCTGATTGCTGGACAGTTGTCATGGGCTGTGTCCGCGTCGTTTGTAGTGGCTGATGCGGGCTTGATACTGGCGTCGTCGTCGCCAGTGTGACCAGTGCAGGATGTCGTCGACCGGGGTAGGGCGGCGGCCGGTGAGGCGGGTGATCAGGCGTCTGATCTCGGCGAGGCTGAGGTGGATGAGCTGGGAGGATCCGTTTCTGCTTTGTCCGTGTCCAGCTCTCGGGCCCGCAGGACGGTGAGGCAGGCGTGGGCGGCCATGGCCAGAGTCATGTGGCGGTGCCAGCCGGGATAGCGGCGGACCTGGTAGTCGTCCAGGCCGCATTCCTGCTTCGCGGTCTGGAAACATTCCTCGACAGCCCAGCGGCTGCCTGCGATGCGGATCAGCTCGTCCAGCGTGGTCTGGGCGGGGCAGTAGGCGATGTAGTAGGAGATCTCCTCGGGCCGGCTGACGCTGCGGCGGGCGAGAACCCAGTGTCGGCGGTCCTCGCGGTGCCAGGGCCTCACCTCGACGCGGGCCCAGTCGTAGATCCGCCGGCCATGGGCTCCCTCGCCGCAGGAACGGCGTTTCCACTTCTGCCGGGGCAGGCCGGGAAACAGCTCGAGCTGTGCAGGGATACTGCTGTGGTGCTGTTGACGTGGATTGCTGAGGTGGCGGACGAGCCTCTGGTGCTGGAGCCGGCTGACCGGCGGGTGGAGTGGGAGACCAACACCTGGTCGCTGGGTGCGGCTGACGAGGACAGGAGTTCGTTGTCCGTCGCCGAGGTGGTGGCGGCCTTCGAGCGGACTGCTGCTGCCATCCGGAAACGCATTCGCGATCTGCGCTTCTCCGGGGTGGCGACGTTCTATGTGTGGCACGACAAGCAGGCAGGACAGCTTCGGTGCTCGACCGGTTCTGTGCCCCCGGATGCGTTGCCGTTCAGCGGTACCTATGTGGCTTCCGACGACCTCGGTCCGGTCGCCGAGGGATTTCTGGCCGACAGCGAGCCGGGCTTCATCGCCTGGTCGGACCTGGACGACGTGCAGTGCCTCTCGGGGAAGACCGAGACCGAGCCGGAGATCTTGCCCTTCGCTGTCTGGGTCAGCAGTGTCGGAGCTTCACGCTGACTGGTCCTGCTTGTCCGCACGGACGAGTCGGCGGTGGCAGATGAGGGCTGCGGCTATGCCGGCGAAGGCGAGGAAGTGTTCTGCCTTGCGTTCGTAGCGGCGGTGGAGCCGACGGCAGCCGGCGAGCCAGGACGCGGTCCTCTCAACAACCCATCGGTGGCGGCCGAGCCGCTGCGAGGACTCGACCCCTTTGCTGGCTATGCGGTGGCGGATGCCCCGCTTGCGGAGCCATCGGCGCAGGTGGTCATAGTCGTAGCCCTTGTCGGCGTGCAGCTTTGCCGGGCGGCGGCGACGGGGTCCGCGGGGAGAACGAATGGGCGGGATGCCACGCACGAGCGGCTGAAGGCCCTGGCTGTCGTGCATGTTGGCAGCCGAGATGCCCAGCGACAGTGGGAGTCCGTTCCGGTCCGTGATCAGGTGAATTTTCGATCCCAGCTTGCCGCGGTCGGTCGGATTCGGTCCGGTCAGTGGCCCTCTTTTGCTGCCCGGAGGCTGACGGAGTCGATCGCGCACCGTGCCAGTCGAGCTCGCCGCGGGCGCCGAGTTCGTCCAGGACGACGCGGTGGAGCCTTGCCCAGACGCGGGCCCGGCTCCACTGAGCAAACCGTCGGTAGACCGTCTGCCAGCTCGGACCGAACACCGGTGGGAGCTGCCGCCAAGTGCAGCCCGAGGTGGCCACGAAGATGATCGCGGCCAGCGCCTCGCGGTCACCGGCCCGCCGCCGGCCACCACCCTGCGGACGTATCACCTCCGTTGGCGGCACCACCCGCCGAAACAGCACGTCACACGTACGGCCCACTCGAAGATGCGATACCTGCCGGTCCTTGCGGATGCTGGGTGTCCCTGGAGAGCACACGCGAGAAGCGGAGGAGGCGTTTTGGCACCTCTGACCCGGATCGCGCTGGACGACGGGGGCTACCTGCTGGTCGAGCAGTCGGCCGTGGGGGACGGGCCCGTGAAGGCCGGCCGCGTCGGCGATGCCGTGCGCGAGCTGCCGGGAACTCTGCAAGGGGCACTGGAACCAGTCACCGAGGCCGCCCGCGCCACACTTGACCAGTTACGCAAGGCCCGGCCGGACGAGATCACCGTCGAGTTCGGCGTCGACCTCGCGATGGAGGCCGGAGCCGTGATCACCAAGAGTCAGGCCAGTTGCCACCTGAAGGTGACCATGGCGTGGAAGAGTGACGGCGCCGGCCACCCGCACGTGGGCGAGAGTACGGGCTGATCCCGGTGACCGGCGCGGAGAAGGAGCCGGGCGACGGCTTGGCGGCGGACCTGCTCCCTGCCGTGGCGCAGGTCCTCGGGCCCGACGGGGCCGTGGCCGGGGCGGGATTCGTGGTCACCTGTGCGCATGTCGTCGCGGCGGCCGGGGCCGGGCCCGGTCGGACGGTCTTGTTGGCTTTCCCCCACGTGGACGGCGCGGTCCGGGTGGAGGGGCACGTTCCGGCCGAGCTGTGGCGTGCCGCCGAACGCGAGGACGTGGCCTTCATCCGGCTGAGCACCCCGTCGGCAGGTCTGCGGACGCTGCCGCTCGGCTCCGCAGAGGGGTGCCGGGGTCACCAGGTGCGCTCGTTCGGATTCCCCGCCCAGGCTCCTCCGGAGGGACACTTCGGCTTCGGCGTGACTGGTGATCTACTGCCGAGCTCGGACGGCAGGGGTGCGCATCTTCAGCTGACCGCCGCCAACGACCTCACCACCGGGTTCAGCGGCGGACTCGTCCTCGACGAGGTGACCGGCCTGGTCATCGGCATGCTCACCGAGATCACCGCCCCCGACGAGTACGAACGAGGACAGGGCATCGCGTACGTCACTCCGACGCAGGTGCTGCGGGAGATCCTCCCGGGGCTGGCCGAGCGGGAGGTGTGCCCCTACCGGGGGCTGGAGCCGTTCACGGTGGAGCATGCGCGGTGGTTCCAGGGCCGTCAGGAGGCGGTACGGCAGGTCGTGACGAACCTCGCCCAGCAGCGGCGGCTGACCCTGTTGCTCGGGCCGTCGGGGTCGGGCAAGTCGTCGTTGCTTCAGGCGGGTGTACTGCGGGCGCTGGCCGCGGGGGAACTGCCGGGCAGTGACCGGTGGTTGCCCGTGCTCACCCGGCCGAGGCAGGACATGCTCGCGGAGATCGAGCGAGCCGGGCTGCCCGGGGCGGCCGAGGACGGGATCGCGGCGGCGGTCGGCCGGAGGCTCGCGGCCGAGCCCGGTGGTGAGCGCATCCTGGTGATCATCGACCAGTTCGAAGAGCTGTTCACCCAGCCGGGCAATGGCCCGCAAGGGCTCCAGCTGACCGTCGCCGACCAGATCACCACGGCGGTCGGCTCCCATGCCCAGCTCAGCGTGATCCTGGTCATGCGCGACGACTTCTACCCTCAACTGGCGGCCAAGGAGCCCGGGTTGCTGGAGGCCGCGATGCCCGGACTCCTCAATGTGCCGGGTACCCTGAGCCGGCAGGACCTGCACGACATCATCACCTTGCCCGCCCTGGACGTGGGGCTCCGTTTCCAGCCGGGGCTGCCGGAGCAGATCATCACCGACGTCCTGGCCACCACGCCCGAGGCGGCGATCACCCGCGAGGCACCCGTCACCGTGCTGCCCCTGCTGGAGATGACGCTCAGCCAGCTGTGGCTCCGGCGGCAGGACGGCTACCTCACCCACGAGGCGTACCGCCGCATCGGAGCGGTCAGCGGAAGCGTGACCACGTGGTGCGACAGCGCCCTGAGCGATCTGTCCCCCGAGCAACGGGCCATCGCCCAGCGCGCGCTGACCTCGCTGGTGCATCCCGCTGACCCCAGCCACAACATCACGGCCGTCCGCACGCAAGTCCCCCTTGGCGAGCTGCGCGAGCTGGCGGCCGACCCGGGCGACACACCCGACGGCGAGAAGACGGCCGTCGACGAAGTCATCGCCGCCCTAACGCGCCATCGCATCATCACCACCCAGACACTCCGGGCACCGCAGCGCCCCGGCGCTCCTTCAGGGGAACCGGTGGCCGAACTGATCCACGAGGCCCTGATCCGAGACTGGGGCGCGCTGCGGGCATGGGTCGATCAGGACCACCGTTTCCAGGAATGGCTCGAGCACACCCGCGAGAGGCAGGCCCACTGGGCAGCGGAGAAGGACCCGGGGGACCTGCTGGGCGGGACAGCGCTGGCCGAGGGCCTCGAATGGTCGCGGCGACGCCGGCTGCCGGCCGAGATCACGGCGTACCTCGACGCCAGCAGGCAGCGCCAACGGGCCTCCATCCGCCGCAGCAGGCGGCTCAATGTGATCCTTGGAGGGCTGCTGGCTCTTGCGCTGATGGCGGCGGGGGGTGCGATCTGGCAGTGGAGAACGGTGATCGATGCGCGGGAGGCGGCGTTGTCGCGGCAGCTTGCCGAGCAGTCAAACGAACTCATCGGCACGAATCCCGAACTCGCCTCGCTGCTGGCCGTCAAGGCGTACCGCAGCAGCCACACGACCGAGGCCGTCGAGAGTCTGCGAAGCGCTGCCGCCCTGCCTGTGCATCGCCGCTTGTCCGGACACACCGACGAGGTGCGTGCAGTGGCGTTCAGCCCCGACGGCCACACGCTCGCCACTGGTAGCGCCGACAAGACAGTACGCCTCTGGGACCCGGCCACCGGCAAAACCCGCACCACACTCAAGGGACACACGGACCAGGTGACATCAGTCGCCTACAGCCCCGACGGCCACACGCTCGCCACCGGTAGCGCCGACAAGACAGTACGCCTCTGGGACCCGGCCACCGGCAAAACCCGCACCACACTCAAGGGACACACGGACCAGGTGACATCAGTCGCCTACAGCCCCGACGGCCACACGCTCGCCACCGGTAGCGCCGACAAGACAGTACGCCTCTGGGACCCGGCCACCGGCAAAACCCGCACCACACTCAAGGGACACACGGACCAGGTGACATCAGTCGCCTACAGCCCCGACGGCCACACCCTCGCCACCGGTAGCGCCGACAAGACAGTACGCCTCTGGGACCCGGCCACCCACAAAACCCGCACCACACTCAAAGAACACACGCAGCCGGTGACGTCAGTCGCCTACAGCCCCGACGGCCACACCCTCGCTACCACCGACGGCTACGACACTCGCTTGAGGCACGCTGTCACCGGCAAGTCTCACACCACGCTCACGTACGAGACGGCGCTCATCATCACCTTCAGTCCCGACAGCAAGACCTTCGCCACTGCCAGCGATCGCATCGTACGGCTGTGGGACGCAGCAACCGGTTCGCCTCGATCCACCCTCACCGGGCACGCCAACGTAGTTGTTGCCCTGGCCTTCAGTCGGGACAGCCGATCCCTCGCCACGGCAGGCCGTGACAAGACGGTACGGCTGTGGAGCGCGGACACAAGCGAAACGCGCACCACGTTGGCCAAGCACACCGACACGGTGGCGTCCATGGCCTTCAGCCCCGACGGCCACATCCTCGCCACTGCAAGCTACGACGACACCGTACGTCTTTGGGACCCGGCCACCGGCAAAATCCGCCGCACACTCGAAGCACACGATGGCGATGTGAACGCGGTGGCCTTCAGCCGAGACGGCCGCACCCTCGCCACCGCAAGCGAAGACGGCACTGTGTGCCTGTGGGACCCCGCCACCGGCAAATCCCGCCACACACTCAAAGGACACGATGGACAGGTGTGGACGGTGGCCTTCAGCCGAGACGGCCGCACCCTGGCCACCGGTAGCGCCGAGGGGAAAACAGCACGCCTGTGGGACACAGCCACTGGCGAAACCCGCACCGAACTGACCGGGCACAACGAGTCGGTTAGCGCGGTGGCATTCAGTCCGGACGGCCGCACCCTCGCCACCGGTAGCGCGGATTCCACCGCAAGGCTCTGGGAAGTGGCCACCGGCAAGACCCGCACCAGACTCACCGGGCACGACAACTCGGTCTCCGCACTGGCCTTTAGTCCTGACGGCCACACCCTCGCCACCGCAAGCGACGACGGGACAGCGCGCCTGTGGGATACGGCCGCCGGCAAATCGCGCGCCACTCTGACCAAGCACACCTACGCAGTGACGGGTGTGGCGTTCAATCCTGACGGGCACACCCTCGCCACCGCAAGCTACGACGGAACCGTACGCCTGTGGGACGCGGCCACCGGCAAGGCCCGCACCAGCTTCGTCGGCGCCACCGAGGGAGTGAGCGCACTGGCCTTCAGCCCAGACCGCCGCACCCTCGCCGCCGCCGGCTATGACGGGACAGCGAGACTGTGGGACGTCGGGACCTCCGTCAAACCCGCCCAAGCGATCAAGCAGATCTGCCGCACCTTCAACCGCCCCCTTACCTCCGACGAGCGCGCCGCCTACCTCCCCGACGAATCAGACGCATCCGTCTGCCCGTCCGACTGACGGCGGGCCTTCCACCGGACCCGCCGTCAACACCAGCCACCTCACCTCACGGCCGCAGCTGCGGCTCGCGTTCCACGTCCCGCACGTCGAGCTTGGCCAGGGGCCTGGCCGCTGACGGGTTCTCCTGGACCGCGGCCGGGGCGGCCCCGGCCCGCTCCAGGCCTGGCTGTGGCCAGGGCCTTCTGGTCGGGGGACCAGGCCGGCCACGTTCGGCGCCGTGGTGCGAGCTCAAGACGTCACGAGGTTCGTCGAGCCGCACTGGGTCAACTTCCACCTCCTGCCCGAGGATGTGGACCAATCACCACCGTGGTCCCCATCGATCCCCAACGACACAATCCCCTGCGGCGACGCGGGCTTCGAGGCCGTGGCGCCCAGCATGAGTGGTCGGCGGGACCACATGCGTCCCAGACAAGTGGGCTGTCCGGCGGCACGCCCGGCTGACGGCCGCGTCGAAGGCCCGGTGCTGCTGCACTACCGCAGACGCCGTGCGCGGCACCCGGAAGCAAACATGCGCGTCTCCGCAGGGCCTTCCACCGCCGCCGGGGTGTTGCAGGGTGACGGCGATGATGTCGGGTCCGTGGTCGTCGCCTGGGCGCGGGTGAGCGCGTTCTACGAACGGGCTGACCCGGACGGCGAGGTCCTGGCTTTGGCCGGGGGGCCAGGGCTGCGGGTCGCGCAGGGCGGCGAGCAGCGCGCGGAACTGGTCGACGGCGGCCTGTCTACTGGTGAAGGGGCAGTTTTCCAGGGCTGCGCTATTCGGCCGCCTGGAGGATCGACGTATGAGCACCGACCCTCTGCCAGCGTCCGGGTGGCAGAGGCGCTCACCCGGCGATTCCCGGGCCGAGACGCACCTGCGGTGTGCACACACTGCCGTCCAGCTATGCCCGTGACACCTTCTGCCTCCCAGGCGAGCCTCTCGTGAAGCGCCTTGAGAGGCCATGGCTGATGCCTCGTTCAGATCGCGCTTTCAGGAATGCTCGTCAGCTTGGTCTTCGAGGGACCTCTCTTTGAGAACTCCGACAAGGGCTGAGGCGACGAGGGCGACAGCGCTGTCGTCGTCGTGGGCCAGTCGGCGCAGGACCTCCTGCGCGGTGGTTCCCGCGAGCTCGACCAGCGCCTGAGTAAGGCGGATCCGTGTCACGGAGTCCGCGGTGGGCGCGGCCAGTTCGTCGACCAGGGCGGTCGTGATCCAGTCCGTGCACCGGGGGTCCAGGGATAGCGTTCCCAGAACCTCCGCCGCGTCCACGTCGTTGGAGCCCTCCACCACCATGCTGACGAGTGTGGGCACGGCCGCGGCCACGCCCTGCCTGCCCAGAGCCAGAGCAGCGTGCCTGCGCACCGTCGTGTCCGGGTCCCCGAGGGCGTCCGCGAGCACCGCGGTAGCACCCGGAGCCTCTGGCAGCTCGGCGATCGCCAGCACCGCGCGCCGCCGGATGTCGGCGTCCCCCGAGTGCGTGCCGGCGTACAGTGTTGCCACACCATCGCCGCCCGATCGGGCGAGTGCCCAGCGCAGGGCGCCTGCGACGTGCGGGTCTGATTCGGTCAGGACCGCCCCAGCCAGCAGGTCGGCGGGTACCGACACGTCCTCCGGCCGGGCCAGGACGGCCTGCTGTCTGCGCGCGGCGCTGGGCGAGTTGAGTTCCCGCATGAGTGCGACGATGCGCAGCACTCCCTGCCAGTCGGTGGGCGCCGACGCGTCGATCGCACGGAGCCGCTCGAGCAGCTCCTGTTCCCGCGCCAGGCGGTCCTCAGTCCGCCGGATGAGGTCGCTGACCAGGGCGGACGGCGTGAAGGCCGGGTCCTCCAGCGCGCGCCCGATCTGCTTGAGCGAGAGCCCGAGGGACCGCAGGCTCTCCACATGGAAGATCCTGCGGACATCCTCGGCGGAGTACTCGCGGTAGCCACCGCCAGTGCGGCCTGTGGGCCGCACCAACCCCAGGGCGTCATAGTGCCGGAGCATCCGGGTGCTCACCCCGGAGCGGCGGGCCACATCGCCGATCAGCAATCCCCGTCCTCCGATGCCTCTGCAGCCTTCGCGGCCTCCATCGACTCGGTCGTCTCCGCGGGCTCGGCGGCCTCCGAGGTTTCGGTGCCTGCCGACGCAGCCGCGGCGGCAGCGGCTCGTTCCGGACCGAGTGCGACCACTCGCTTCGCCTCGTCGAGGGCCACGTCGAAACCGGTCTCCGGGTTCTGCCGGAGCAACTCGGTGGCACGGGCGTGCGCGGCCACCGCCGGGTCGGAACTCTCCGCGGCCCTCTCCAGGGCCGACCTGATCACGTCACCGAGGTCGGCCAAGGCCCGGCTAAGACTCAGCTGCACAGTGCGGTCGCCACGGCCGAGTTGCAGAACCAGTTCGTCGGCCAGGTCCTTCTCCTCGCCCTCGGGCACGAGGACGACCGCGACGCGCCACGCGGTCCGCGCGACCTCGTCGTCGGCGTCGCGCAGCATGTCGCGGGTGATCCAGGCCCACGTGCTCTTGTCGCCGATCTTGGAGAGCGTGTGCAGCGCCTGGCTGCGGGCCTGGGTGCGCTCGGAGTCGATCTCCTGGCGGATCAAGGGCAGGGTGATCTCCGGCGAGAGGCGGGTCAGCGCCCAGGACAGCATGTCTCGTACGAAGAAGTCCGGCTCGACCGCGCACCGCTCGACGAGCGTCTCCAGAAACACGGGGTCGGGGTTCGAGCCGACCGCCAGGGCCGTCTGAAGCCGGACCGACGAGTCCTCGGCGCCCAGGGCGTTGGTCACACGGGTGTTCTGCGGGGTTACGTCGGTCGTGTTGATCGGGACCACCTCCTGCGCCCAAGTGAAAACCTTGTCACCGTGTCAAGGTCAAGTTAGTGGCCGGCGAATACGGCGGCGTCCTGGTCACAGCGCGGCGTTCAGGGCTGCGGGTTCTTGCGGGCGGTGAGCATCGCGCGGAACGCGTCGACGGCGGCCTGGTCTACTGGTGAAGAGTCAGTGTTCCGACCATGTGTTATTCGGTGGCTTTCCGGGCCGCCAGGTAGTCCGCCCAGCTGTCCTGCGCCAGTACGGCCCACTCGATCGCGGTGCTGACGTGGATGCCGAAGAGGTCGCTGGCGACGATCGGCGGAAGATCAGCGGCTATGGCGATCATCGCCGTGTTGTGTGCGGCGAGAGTCGGCAACCCGAGCCCAAGGAGTTGCATCGCCAGTCCGTGGGGGCGCCGAGGCTGATGTACCAATGGCCCGGGGAAGAGGAACACCGGTCCGCTGCCGGGGGCTGCTTGCAGCATGGAGCGCGTCAGGGGGCTGGCGATCTGCTGTTCGATGAGGCGGGCCAGTGTCGGAGGAAGTAGGACGGGTGCCTTGTCGAACGTGATGTAGGAACCGTCCTGATTGCGCTGAAAGCAGTCCGTCGTGAGGTGAACGATTCGGGTGACCGGTAGGGCATAGAGGCGGACGAATGCTCCTGCGATGCGGACGTCGAGAGGGAGAGCCTGGTCGGTGAGGCACCGAAGGAGTTGGTCATGGTGTTCGTCATCGTCATGGAACACGCTCGGTTGCGCTCGCGGTCGCGTGGGGGCTTCAAGCCGGTGGGTCAGTCGGCGGGCGTTCGTCCAGCGTATGAATGCGCCGATTGCCTTGCGGCGGGTCGGTGGGGCTGTGACCAGCCACAGTTCGAGCTGGGGCTGAGTCAGGTCCGCGAATGCGAGGTCGTTCGCGTCCAGCCAGGCCATGAACTCGATGGCCGTTCGGATCTTGCCCCGGTCCACGCCTGCTGTGGACTGGAGATAGCGGCCTCGGGAGGATCTCCGCCGGGCCTCGCGCACGATGGACCACTCGGCAAAGGGGCGGATGATCCGCAGATGGTGGGCTGGGAGGGGTTCGAGAACCTGGGGGAGCCAGATCTCCAGGCGGGCCAGGAACTCGTCTCGGGTGGGCAGGATCTGTGTGGTGACGAGGATGTTCCGGACCGCGCGTGTGTCGTGGTCTTGAGGGAGGTCGTCCAGCAGGTCATGAGTGATCTGAGCCTGGCCTGCGGCCAGGCTCACCAGGAGCTGGCCACCGCTGCGGCTCAGCCAGTTGAGAACGGAGCGGGGGGAAGCGGCCGAGATGAGTGCTTCCGCCAGCGGGACGAGTTGGGGGACAAGTTGGTCGTTCTCACCGCTGAGGAGATCGTGAACCCTGTCGCTGGCGACGCACCGCGTGCAGCATCCGTCGGCGTAGATGTCGCCGGGGTAGTTGCAGTGTCGGCAGGCGAAGTCGACGTCGATGCCCCAGCAGGGGCCGCATGCCTCGCCGCCGGCTTCGGTCGATCCCACCAGCACCCGAGTGGTGCCGCAGAGTGCGCAGGCGGCCGGGTTGCGGCGTCGACGTCCGTAGCAGGTAGGGCAGAGCTGACCGGCCGGCCAGGAGGCCAGGCTGCGGTCCGTGCGGCCACAGTCTCCGCACTGGTGCAGTCGACGAGGACGGCAGCTGTTGCAGCGGAAGGCTCCGCCCACCTCCCGGACGTGCCTTCCCCGGCGGAAACGGCCACAGGCAGTACAAACGCCTTCGATGACGCGACAGGTTTCGCAGAGCCCGGGTTCGCCGCTCTCGCCACGCTTCGATATGTGGCGGAGCTGGCCGCACTTCCCGCACACACGTTCCGGTGCGCGGTAACAGCGCTTGCAGACGGGGCCCTCTCCTTTGGGGTTGGCATGTGCGGGTCCGGTGACACCACACCGGACGCACTCGTGCTCCGGAGTTCTGAGGCAGCCGGAGCACACCAGGACCGCGACCCCGTTCCTCTTTCGTCTGGCGTGTGTGCCGTGCCGGCCGCACCCCGCGCACGCGCCGACGAATTGTGCCTCCTGGCGGTAACAGCGGTTGCAGACCAACCCTTCTGGTCGGCGGGCGATCATCCGCCCGTTCTGGCCGCAGCGCGCGCACAGCTTCGCCACGTCCCGTTCGGAGCACCAACTGCAACAGCGTCCCTGCGAAGACAGGCGGTCGAGTTCGCGGGTGGATTCGCCGCAGATGGCACAGCCAAGTGGGGTGATGCTGTCGCCGTGACCGAGGGCTTGGAGGTGCTGAAGCAGACGGGGCAGGGTTGCCGGGCAGTGCGGGGAGGGAGCGGTCAGCGCGGCGGGGTTCTCGGTGAAGTGGGCATCCAGCACGCGTGCCGCCTGGGAGGACCAGGCCTTCACGTGCTCGAGAGCCGACTGAACCTGTTCCGCGGTCACGGCCGGACCAACCGTTTGGACAACTCGGGCGATCAGTCGTGCTCGCGCCTCGGCGAGCTCGCGCCTGCGGAGGTGCGGGGCTGCCGCAGGACGTCTCATTTCTTCCCGGGGCGGCGAACGACGCTGCGAGGTGCGGCAATCGGCGTCGCCCCCGCCTCGCCGTCCGCGGTCTTGCGGAGCTGGGCGTTGACGACTTCCGGCTTGATCAGATCGTTCGGTGTGCAGTCGAGGATGTCGCAGAGCGCCACGAGGGTGTCCATGCTCATCCGTTGCGGAGGCTGCGTCACCAGACGATAGATCTGCTCGCGCGAGAGGACGATACCCCGCTCCGCGAGCAGGGGCACCAGGTCCGAGGTCTGGAACATCTGCCGCTCGGCCATCAGCTGCCGCAGCTGCCATTGGTAACCCATTTTCTTGATCACGGTGTCACGTCCCAGTAGTCGCCCAGCCGGTTCTTCATCGAAGCCTCCAACAGTGTGTTGCGGAACTCGTTCGAGACCCCCATGTAGATCGCCGTGGTGGAAGCATGCGAGTGACCGACCTGTTCCTGGACGAACCGCGCGGGGTAGCCGAACTCGGTCAGATGCGTGATGTAGGAGTGCCGGAGACAGTGCAAATCGAGGTCTTCGTCGAGGCCAGCGTCTTGACGAGCGGTGACGAACGCCTCGTTGATCGACCGGGGCGACAGCCGTCCGACGCGTTCGGTCATCCACAGTGCCGGGTGTCGGCCGGGCGAGAACTGCGGGCGCACCTCGGTCAGCCAGTGCTGCAACGTCTCAACGATCCAGTCCATCTCCGGGATCGTCAGGACCGACCGCCGCTTGGGTGGTGCCCCCTTCTTGGACTTGCCGAATCGCACCATCAGGGTGCCGAAGTTCCCGAACTGCGGGGCCTTGCGGTTTCGCCGCAGGTCGGTCAGGTCCAGGCGAGAGGTTTCGGTGCGACGCGTTCCGAAAGCGTAGACAGTCTTGATGACGGCGGCGTCCCGTAGCGCGCCCAGGGCTCCCTTACGGCCACTGGCCCGGATCTTGCCGGGCCGGGCGTCCAAAGCATCGAACAGGGCCTGGACCTCGTCGTAGGTCAGCGGCCGTCGTCGTGGATCGCCTTCGTACTCGACGGTGTGGAGAACCGAGTTGCCCTCGTGGAACACCGCCTGCGGCGCTTCCCCGAAGCGCTCCAGGCAGGTGTGCCCCCACCCATAGCGGGCGTCCAGCAGGTACTCCATAAACAGGCCGATCGTGACCTCGTACGTCCGGGCCGTGGACATCTGGATCGGTTTGACACCGCTTCGCAGGTGGGCGATGAACGCCTCGCCTTCAGCGGGCGACCACTGCCATGGGTACTGGCCGGAGAACTCCTCGAAGCGCTCAAGTAGGCGTATCCGCGGGTCGATCGTCGCTGATCTCAGGAAGCGAGCCGACTGCTGGCGTGCCCAGCCCTCAAGCATCGCCTTGAACACGGCTGGGCCGGGGTCGAGATGTACGACGTTCCCTGCCAACACGAGATGAGCGGATCCCGGCGCTTGAGTACTCATAGAGATGTTGTATCAGATGCAACATTGTTGAATTTGCATGCTAGGGTCCTGGTCAAGGACCTCGACCCGTCCAGGCCCGACCGAGGGCATGAGCCCCCGGCCGGGGAAAACGGCCATTCTCTTACGTCGCGCGGTGTTGCATCAGATGCAATTCATCCCGCTCCTCGAGGCTGAGGGCGCCGGGCGCGTGGCCGCAGCGGCGGAAGAGAACGCTTCATCGGGTGGCTTCATGGGTGGAGCTGGGGTGCGCGATGACGTTGGCGGCGTCTTGAGCACGCGCGGCAAGTGGACGCGTAGGTCCTCGACTTCGACCTCGCGGCCGCAGTCGCGGAGTGTGCGGGCAAGGATTTCGATGAGGCCCGCTGGCCCTTTTCCGGACTATGGAAACGATCAAGGTTGAGGCTCCTTCGACAAGAGAGCGGTCCCGTCTGACGGCGGGACCGCTCGGTGGTGTTGGATTCGAGAACCGTCACACCCCGCTCGGCAGATTGGTTTTGTACGTGGGAGCTGACACCACTTGTTGCTCAGAGCGGGGAACGCCCGGTTTCGCCGGAGGACGATGTCTCTGAGTTCTGGCAACGCCCGGGGGTTTGCGGTGGGAGCATGCACGTGCTGTGCGGGATGAGGCTGCGATGGCACCACCGAAGTCCAGGGTCGACTTGTACGCGCGCGTTCATTCCGCAGGCCCACAGGCCGGGGCCGAGGCGGAGGTGGACTTCGGTCCGTCCGCGCCACGCGGCCCGCTTCCAGGAAGCCGTCCACGGTCTTGAACCATCGCTGCCGCGCCCGCAGGTGGCGTTGAGGGATGTGCTGGTATCGGGGCATGGACAACAAGCGGCGCGTGCTGATCGTCGCCTACGACGGTGCGCAGATTCTCGACATCGCCTGTCCCAGTGGCGCGTTAGACATCGCCAACCGGTACGGTGCCGAGCCGCCGTACTCCATCGAGCTGGGGACCCTGGGCCGTCGGGTCGCCCGTAGTTCGGCGGGGATTCTGATGGGAGCGGGGCAGGGGCTGGAGACGGTCGCGGGGCATCTGGACACCCTGTTCGTGGTGGGCGGCATCGGCTGTGAGGACGCGGCGTCGGACGAGCGCCTACTGGGCCAGGTGCGCCGACTGGCCGGTTTCAGTCGACGGGTGGCCTCTGTCTGTACCGGTGCCTTTGTGCTCGCCGCCGCCGGGCTGCTGGACCACCGGCGGGTGACAACCCATTGGGGATGGGGGGAACGACTTGCCGAGCGTCACCCCGCCGTGGCCGTGGACGTCGCTCCTCTCTACATACGCGACGGCCACGTCTACACCTCGGCCGGGGTCACCAGCGCACTCGACCTGACCCTGGCGCTGATCGAGGACGACCACGGGCCGACGCTGGCTCGTGCCGTCGCCCGGGAACTCGTCACCCACCTGCACCGGCCGGCCGATCAGTCGCAGATCTCCATGTTCCTGGCCGCTCCTCCGCCGGAGGACCGGCTGGTGCGGGACCTGGTGGGCCATATCGCCGGTCATCTGGCCGAGGACCTCACACCCGCCACCCTGGCAGCGCGGGCGGGAGTCAGCCCCCGGCACCTGACACGCCTGTTCACCGCGCACCTCGGTACGACTCCGGCACGGGCCGTGCGCGTGGCGCGCACCGAAGCAGCGGCACATCTGGTGCGGTCCAGCGGACTGTCCATGGCGGCGATCGCCCGTCGCTGCGGTTTCGGGTCGGCGGAGACGCTGCGGCAGGCGTTCCTGGACCACTATGGGAACACGGGGGACAGGATTCGCAGGATGCCGGACATGCCGGCTGCGCGCGTCGCGCCGGGGCAGAAGACTCCCGGGCCATGAGGCATTCGACGACACGCAGAAACGTACTCCGGGGGACTGTGGCCACGGCCGCCCTGGCCGCCACGGCTGCGGCCCCGACGGGGGCACACGCCGTTCCGCGGGGCGGCGCGGGGCCGAACATCGGGATCCTGCTGTACGACGGCTACAGCCTGCTGGACCCGACCGGTCCGGCCGAGGTGCTGTCCCGGCTGCCGGACGCGACCGTGACGATGATCGCCGAGAAGCGCGGCGCGGTCCGCACGGATACAGCGGACGTGGCCGTGGTCGCTGAGCAGTCCATCGACGATGTGGACCGTCTCGACGTCCTCCTCGTGCCTGGCGCGGGCAACCGCGGCACCGTCGCGGCGATGAACAACGAGGCGCTCCTGCGCTGGATCCGCCAGATCCACCGGCACAGCCAATGGACGACCTCCGTGTGCACCGGCAGCATCATCCTCGCCGCGGCCGGGCTGCTGGACGGAAGGCGGGCGACGACCTACTGGGCTTCCGCCGAGTACCTCCAGTCCACGTTCGACGTGACCTACCTGCCGCAGCGCTACGTACGCTCAGAGAAGATCATCACTGCGGCCGGGGTGTCGGCGGGAGTGGACATGGCCCTGTATCTCGCTTCCCTCATCACAGACGACGACACGGCCAAGGCGATCCAACTCGCCGTCGAATACGACCCCCACCCCCCTTTCGACTCCGGCAACGCCGCAGAGGCCAGTCCCCGACTGAAGGAAAAGGCACTGCAGTTGCTCGCCGCCTCGCAGGTGTAGCCGAAGCGCGAGCCGTTGAGCGGACAGGCACCGCCCGCCTCACCGCCCCCAGGCCCAGGGCCTGGATCGGTTACGGCTCCGGTGTTGTCACTTCTCATCGACATTTCCGATCCGAGTGATCGCTAAGTGCTGCCGGAAACCGTCGACAAGTGTTGTCAGCTCCAACCTACGAAACCAGACGCTCATGCTTCGGCAACAGCGGCTCGATCACCGCCCACAACTCGTCACTGACCTCCCACGGCTTCCGCCGCGCCATGGTCATGCTCATCGACTGGTGCTGCCGGTTTCGGCCGTGCTCTGCCACTGTGCGGCAGCCATGGCAGGCCGCCCAGGACCGGCTGAGACTGGGACTGGCAGGGCCACCCGGACGGGGCGACACCTGCCTACCCTGGAACGCATGACAGCCACCGGTGACCCGGGCCCCCTGGCCACATATCTACGCGCCCGCAGGGAACTCGTCCTACCCGCCGCGGCGGGTATCCCCGACACCGGCAACCGGCGGGTGGCGGGCCTGCGCCGAGAAGAAGTCGCGTTCCTCGCCGGCGTCAGCTCCGACTACTATGTGCGCCTGGAACAAGGCCGCGACCGGCACCCCTCGGAACAGGTCCTGGTCAGCATCGCGGGCGCACTGCAACTGGACGAGGAAGCCACCGCCTACCTCCTCCAGCTCGCCGCCTCCCCCAGCACCCGCCGCAGACGCCCTCGCCCCGAGAAGGCCGGTGACGGCATCCGCACCCTGATCAACACGTGGCCGCTGACCCCGGCGTACGTCCACGGCACCTACATGGACGTACTCGCCGCCAACGCCCTGGCCATCGCCCTTTCTACCTTCAACGCTCCTGGCCACAACAGCATCCTCGCCGCCTTCCTGGAACCGGAACTGCGCGCCCTGCACGCTGACTGGGACGAGATGACCGCCCGCATCGTGCCCTACCTCCGGTCTGTCGCCGGACCGGACATCGACGATCCGCGCCTCGTCGAGATCGTGGGCGAACTCTCCGTACGCGGCGACCGCTTCCGCAAGCTCTGGGCACGCCAAGACGTCAAACACAAGGCCACCGGCACCAGCCGACTACTACACCCACAGGTCGGCACCCTGGACCTGCACTACGAGAAGCTGCTGATCCCCGGTACCCGAGGACAGACCCTCGTCACCTATCACGCCCGCCCCGGCAGCGATGCCGAAGACCGCCTGCGCCTGCTCGCCTCCCTGGACGGTTCCACCCGCACGCCCGCAGACACCGTTCCTACCACCGCGGACGGCTGACAGGCGTCGTGGGCCAGCCGGTACATGACCTGCCGCACCGTGACCATGAGCGGCGCGTACGCCAGCACGATCTGCCTCGCCCGGTCCACCGCCCGCTGGGGCGCGGCAATCATCATTCATCGTGCCGGGATGGTTACCGTAGAGGGGTGCGCTTCGTCGTGGCAGACTTCAATGTTCGTCTTGTGCAGTGCTGTTGCGCTCTCGACGGGTTCACCGCCGCCGAGGTTGCGGGCGAAGCGGGGAAAGGCGCCGGCGGAGACCTGCACGCGGAGTCGGTGTCCCTTCTTGAAGCGGTATGCGGTCGGTGAGAGCCGAACCGTCGCGCAGGTGGTGTCGTCGCCGACGTCGAGGTGAACGAGGTCGTCGCACACGTTGAGCGACTTGCCGTTCGGATCGACGTCGCACAGTCGCACGAAGACATCGACGCTGGGACGGTCCGCGCGCACCCAGATGTCTGCGGTGACCTCGCCGATCACCTCAAGGTCGTCGGTGAGCGGTGCGCCGGTGAAGGTGAGTAGGTGTTTTTGATCCTCTCTACGACGGGGCCGCATGCTCTGACCGGTTGCTTTGACCAGGCCGGGTTTCTGCCCAGGCGGCGGCGATAAGGGGGCGATGCAGGTCGGCCCGTCGGATGCAGATCCCGATGGCGAGTTGGCCGGGGCCGGAGGGGGTGGGCAGCTGTCGAAGTCTGGTGCGGACGCCGCTGTGCTGCAGCACGAGGTCGGGGATGATTCCTGTGCCGTAGCCGAGGGCCACCAGGGTGAGCAGGGCTTCGTGACCGTCGGCCTCGGCGGCGATGTGCGGTGGATACCCAGGCTTCGAAACCAATGGTCGGCTGCGGTGCGGACAAGTCCTTGACGGGGCAGGACGAAGGGCTTGTTGAGGTCAGGTGCCTGCTCGGCGGTCAGGGCCGCGGCCTGGATGAGGACGAGCGGGGTGTGTGTGATCTGCCGAGTGAGCAGGGTCGCGGGGATGCGGTCGGGGAGGGCTGCGACGGCGAGGTCAGTCTCGCCTTGGTCGAGAAGGGCGAGGGCAGAGGCGGCGTCCCCGGTGCGTAAGGAGATGCGTACGCGCGGGTGCGTGGTGCGGAGCGGAGTGAGCAGGTCGGGCAACAGGCTTTCGCAAGCCGTGACGGAGGCGAACACCCGCAGGTGCCCGCTGAGGTCGTCGACTGTGTCTCCGTTGTGGTAGCAGGCCCATAGGTCCAGGGCTTCTGTTGCGTAACGGCGGAAGGAGCGGCCGTGGTGGGTCAGGGATACTCCGTGCGGGCCGCGTTCCAGAAGTCTGTGTCCGGTAGCGGCCTCGAGCCGCTGCACGGTCCGGGACAGCGTGGCGGGGCTGATGTGGCAGTCCGCGGCGGTGCGGGTGAAGCTGAGTGTCGGCATACGGCTAAGAGTGCAGAGGCGCGTATGCCAAATCTGCAGAGGCCCGCGACCGAAGCGCCATGACGGCGGCGAGCCCGCTGACCCCACCACTGCTCACAGGGAGTAATCGGCAGAGGCGAGCCGACGCCCGGATCGCGGCCAGATCAGGGCACTAAGATTCTGGTGCTTACGGGGGTAGTACGGGTTTTCGGCGGTGGGAATGGGTTGGCTTCGGCGCGCCGTGCGCCGTTGTCACCGCGCTGCTTACCGCGTCGGCCAGGTGCTGCCGCACCGCGTCGGGCGTCCAGCCGCGGTCGATCGTCAGTTGTTCCCACACGGGGATCGAGGTCATCGCCCAGGCCAGGTCGGCGGCGGTGGCTGGGTCGAGGCCGGACCGCAGCCGGCTGGCGGTCGCCAGGCGTTGTGTGGCGTGCAAGAAGCCCGCGCGTAGTTCGCCCATGCGGTCGTTCCAGGCGGTCATGGCGTCCGGGTCCTCGTGCCGGGAGGCTAGTAGCGCCGAGGCCACCGGGTGGATCTTCGCGGCGTAGCGCAGCCAGGCGATAACGAACGCTTCCAGAGCCTCGGCCGGGTCGTCGTGAGCGAGAGCCTGCTCGCATCGGCGCCGGATGTCTTCTTGATCGTCCATGTGCCGAACAACGGCTACGAAAAGGCTGGCCCGGGAGCTGAAATGCAGGTAGACCGCTTGGCGGGAGATCCCGGCCGCGCGGGCCACATCAGCCATGGCGATCCGGGCCCCTCGCTGCGCCATGAGCCGTCGGGTGGCCTCGATGATGCGGAACGGTGTGCTTGACACCTGTAAAGCGTACCGTTAGCTTGACGCGTGTCAAGCAAGTCTGGCTTGGAGGAACCATGAACACCACCCATCCGGCGGCCCTGGCCGCTCGCGCCGCTATGGACGCGGTAACCGCGGGTGACCGTGCAGCCTGGTCGGCCTGCTACGCCGACGACGCGGTGCTCCATGACCCGGTCGGCGGCTCGCCCCTGGACCCGCAAGGCTCCGGCCTGCGTGGCCGGGATGCGCTCGACGGCTTCTGGCAGGTGGCTATCGCTCCGAACCGGGTGCGTTTCGATATCGCAGCGGTGCACGCCGCGGGGGCCGAGGCCGCCGTCGTCGCCACCGTCACCGTCACCTTCGCCGACGGCGCTGTCGCGGACTACGACGGCGTCTTCGTCTACACGATCGGCGACGACCGGCGGATCGTCTCGATGCGCGGGTACTGGGACGTGCGGCGGATGCTGTCGGCGCTCGGCGCTTGACTTCACCAGGCCGCCCCAGTCCTCGGCCGGCGAAGCATGCCCGTTACCCCCCCCGGTGCCCGCTGTTCGTCCGAGCCGCGCGCGGCCACGAACCGGGATCCACCTCGATGGGAAGCCCGACGGGCGATCCCGCAATGACGAAGTCGAACGGGTCGACGGCCTCGACGCCACCATCTACGAAGATCCCGCGGTCCCGGGGCCCGCGGCTGGGTGACGCTGCGCGATCCCGAGGGCAATGAGTTCTCATCGAACGGCGGGTCTGTGTAGCGAACGGTGGAACTCAGTCGATTTAGTTCAGCGGCGTCCGGCGGTGAGCCGGCCGTCGAAGGTGATGTCGAAGGCTTGGAGCGCGGCCTTCCAGCGCATGGTCCAGCGTTTGCGTCCGGTGCCGGTCGGGTCCAGGCTCATGACGGCCAGGTAGACGCACTTGAGGGCGGCCTGGTCGGTTGGAAAGTGTCCCCGGGCCCGGACGGCCTTGCGGATCCGCGCGTTGATGCTCTCGATCGCGTTGGTGGTGCAGACGATCTTGCGGATCTCGACGTCGAACTGGAGGAAGGGCACGAACTCGGCCCAGGCGTTCTCCCAGAGCCGGACGATCGCCGGATACTTCCCGCCCCAGGCGTCGGTGAACTCCACGAACCGCTCCAGCGCGGCCTCCTCGGTCGGCGCGGTGTAGACGGGCCTGAGCGCCTTCGCGATCTTCTCCCAGTCCTGGCGCGCCGCGTAACGGAAGCTGTTCCTCAGCAGGTGAACGACACAGGTCTGGACGATCGTCGCAGGCCAGACCGTATTCACGGCGTCCGGGAGGCCGGTCAGACCGTCGCAGACCAACATCAGGACATCGGCCGCGCCGCGGTTCTTGACCTCGGTCAGGACCTGGAGCCAGTACTTCGCGCCCTCCCCGCCGTCGCCGATCCACAGGCCCAGGATGTCCCGGTGCCCCTCGGCAGTGACCGCCACCGCCATATAGACAGGCCGGTTGGCGACCTGCCCGTCCCTGACCTTCACGTTCACGCAGTCGATGAAGACGACCGGGTAGACGCTGTCCAGCGGACGGTTCTGCCATTCCGTCATGCCGGCCATCACGCTGTCGGTGATCGTGGAGATCGTGGACTTGGAGATCTCCGCGCCGTACACCTCGGCGAGATGCGCGGAGATCTCCCCGTGCGTCAGCCCCTTCGCCGACAACGACAGGACCATCTCATCCACCCCGCCCAGACGCCGCTGACGCTTCTTGACCAGCTGCGGCTCGAACGACCCCGCCCGGTCCCGCGGCACCGCGATCTCGACCGGCCCCGACTCGGTGATCACCGTCTTGGACCGGTGCCCGTTGCGGTAGTTCTCCCTGCCGCCCTCGGCCCGCTCACCGGGCTCGTGCCCCAGATGATCCGTGAGCTCGCCCTCCAGCGCCGACTCCAGCACCCGCTTCGTCAGCTGCTGCAGCAGGCCGCCCTCCCCGGTGAGCTTCACCCCACCGGCCTGAGCCCGGGCAACCAACTCGGCGACCAGCCCGTCATCCACGGCACTCGTCGCACCCACAGCGGCCTTCCCGGCCTCGGTGTCACTCGTCACGTCAGTCATCAACTGTCGCTTCCAGCTCGGGAGTTACACCGCTCACCGTGCAGACCCGCTTCCTCAATGGTCTTCACCTGACGGTATGCGGGCGCGTCACCGTCCCTACAGACGATGTCTTCCAGGTCCTCCCAAGAGACCTGAGTCCACAGGCCCTCGTGCATGTCGAGGCAGTCCAGAAGCGTCACCGCGTCTTGGTAGGCGAAGCCGCGCCGACTTCGGCGTCCGCCGTCAGCCGGCGCTGCAGACATCGGCGCCCCGATACGTCAGGCGCCCGTAAGGCGACACAGAACTGACTGACGACCCTGTGGCTCGCACCCACACCCCTAGATCATCCAAGGCGGCCAAGTGCACCACCCAGTAACAGAGTGTGGCAATACGCATGACGATCAGCGACAAAGTTACCCGTCTCACCGCCCTTGACGGTCGTTACCTCCGAGCGGTTCAGGAGGCACGGACCAGCCGTTCCCTTCAACTACCTCCGGGCCGTCCAGGCCAACGACGTCGGCGCCGCCCGTGAATTCGCCGGCGCCGAACCGCGGATGCTCGCGATCGCGTCCGGTCGGGAGCGAACCAGGTTCACGGTGTGCTTGTCCGCGTCCGGTGCCAGCGGCCGTCCCCACTCCCAATACCGGCGCAGCTTGTGCACCAGGTCGTCGGCGTCCTCAGTACGGGGGGCGATCTCCAGCAGGATCACCGGCACCCCGGCGCCGCGATGCCGGTGCCGGCCTGGCTCCTGAAGCGGGGCGGGCGCCCCGAGGCGTACTGCCACCAGACAATGCTGGACGCGGTGCGCTACCTGGTCGACAACGGCGTGAAGTGGACGGCTCTGCCGGTCGATTTTCCGTACTGGCGGGCGGTCTACGACTTCTTCCGCCGCTGCGGTCCTACAACTACGTGCGTGAGCTGTACGAACGCCTGCGATGTTCGGCGAGGGAACGCATCGGCCGCAACGCCGAGCCCAGTGCGGGAGTCATCGACAGTCAGTCGGTGGACGCCTCCGAGACTGTCGGCGAGGACAGTCGCGGATACGACGGCGGCAAGTCACGTGACGGGCGCAAGCGTCACATCCTGACCGATACCGAGGGCCTGCTCCTGGAGGTGACCGTGACCACGGCCGATGTGCACGACTCCAGGGCCGCCCCCGCGCTGCTGGAGACGTTCATGGACCAGCCGGGCCGGCTGCTGAAGCTGGTGTGGGTCGACAGTGCCTACCAGGGTCCGGCGCTGGCGAAGGCGTTCGCCCGCCACGGAGTCCGGATCGAGGTCGTGCGCCGCTGCGACGGGCAACGCGGATTTGTCGTACTGGCCCGCAGGTGGGTGGTGGAGCGGACGCTGAGCTGGCTGGCCCGCTCACGCCGCCTCAACCGCGACCACGAACGCCGCCCCGACCACCACGCCCAGATGGTGTGGTGGGCTGCTGTCATCAGGCTGTCCCAGCGTCTGGCCGCAGACGCTCCGCGCTGGCCGGAGAAGCGCCCCGGCCGGCTGCCCCGGGCGCGGGCATGAACCGTCCGTCCTTCGCCCGCACCAGCCAGCCCCGCTTCTCCAGCACGTAGGCACGGTGACGGATCTTCTCCACCTCGTTCTTGATCTCCGCTTCCCGGCCCACCACCCGCGTCAGCTCCACCCCGTTCACCGGCCCCGAAGCAGCCACCGCAGCGGCGAACACCTCCCGATACACACCGCCGAGCACCTCCTCACCCATGCCCGACCGCCACACCGGCGGCCGCTCACCATGGCCCGCACCGGAGCCGCTCGATCCCCCAGCGGCAGCCGCCTCACCACCAGACGGCACGGAAGCCGGCGTATTCACCGGGCTCGCCTCGGCCAGCACCGACACGAGCTCCTCACGCCCCACCCGGGCCCGCTCGACCCGCTCCCGCGCGGCATCCACCTCCGGCCTGAGCCTGCTCCAGGACCTCCGTCCAGGACTCCAGATCCTGCCTCGCCCGCGCCTCACGCCGTTCCATCAGCCCCAGCACCGACGGCATCGCACCCTCCTCGATCAACAGCAAGCCGTCCGCTGCCTGCCCCCACCCCTCCGCGATCATTCCCCGCACACGAAGAAGCCCCTGCTCACCGAACAGGGACTCCCTTTGCCACAACGCACTGACTCTGCGCAGACGTACATGCCTGGTCACAGGTGCGTTCCCGGTGCCGGCGCAGACTTTGGCAGATGCTCACGAAATATCCGCCCGAGGTGCCGTGTCGGATCCGCAGGGCCTCGCCCGCCAGGACGAGAGAACCCGGCCGATCGGACGGGAAGCATGGCCGGTCGGCCGTCGCGGAGCCGGGAGTACGCGGGCTAGCGTCCTTCTCACCAAGCAACACCAGGGAGAGGAAGCCCCGATGGATCAGCGAACTTCCGACCGCAACGCCGGCGCGACCACCGAGTTCGAGCGAGACGTCGTCGAGCTGCTGCTGGCGACGATGAGCCAGGTGGCCAAGGAGGAACGCGAGGACGTCGGTACGGAAAGCGTGCTGAACGCGCTGGTGTCGGGCGACTCGGCCGCAGGTTCCGCGATCGCCCCCGGAATGAAGGCCGCCGGCTCGCTCGGCGGGTCGATCGGGAGCCGGGGGACCTCCGTGTGGGTCAGTGACGACGCGGGTGACGGTGCGGCGGAAGCCCCGGACGACGCGCGGGAGATCGACGCATTCTGGCGGGAGGTCCGGCAGGAGCAGGCTAAGAGGCTGCGCTGGAAGAACCGGAAGAAGAAGGAAGAGGAACAGCGAGGCATCGAACTCCCGCCGATGACCGGTGCGTTGCGGAGCTGCCTGCGCAAGGCGCTGGAGACCGCACGGGAGGAGGGCACCCTTGCGGTGCGCGTCCGCCATGTGGCGCACGCACTGGTCAAGCTGCCCGATTCGCGTGCTCGCGAGGCCATGGTGGTCGAAAAGCTGGACGTCTCCGCCGCCTCTGCTGCGCTCGACGCCTTGCGCGGGAGCGACAGCACGCCGGAGCCCGGTTCGGTGGTGATGCTGCGCCAGTCGGGGACGTTCGGGAAGAGCGGAAATCCGCTGACCCGGAAGTTCACCGCCTGGATCTTGGGGGGCGGCGCGGGATTCGGTTCCTCGGTCGTGAGCGCGGTGCGCGCGGAGGCGCTACGGGGGGCAGTGCGGCGCGGGGCGCCGGAGCAGGAGCCCATCGATACACTGCTGGGAATCCTGACGCTGGACCGGTCGTTGACCATCGCGGGACGTGAGCTGCCCGATGAGCTGACAGGAGCGAACCAGGGGGCGGAACTGCTGCGCCGACACGGCGCCCGGCAGGATGCTGTCACCCGAGTGCTGGTTCCCTCCACCGGGGTCGCGGAGGGGGAGCCCCCGGAGATCCCCGGCGCCGCCGACTTCGAACAACGGCTCCTGCATGTCACACAGTTCACCGCTTCCGCTCAGAACTCGCCCACGGTCGGCACGACCCACCTGCTGGCCGCCCTGCTGGACAAGACCGGGACGGATGCGGAGTCCGCGGCGGAGATCGAGCGGGTACTGACCGAGAGCGGGGTGGACGTCGCCGGCCTGCGGGCGGAGCCCGAGCTCCAGGTCCCCGGAGGAACGGCCCGAACTGCCTGAGCCCGCAGCGGTTCGCCCGACAACAGCCGATGAGAACAGCGCCCATACGGAGGAAAACCATGATCCCGGCACTGCGACCATGGAGGCGGATGCGCCGCGAGGCCACCGCGATCCAGGACGCGGTGCGCGCCGCGCCCCGGCGGACAGTCGTCGCCGAGTCCGTACTCGCCGGCCTGGTCCTGCTGTGGACTCTGGCGCCGTTTCCGCTGGTACCGCCGGTCCATCCGGTCTCCTCTGCTCTCCTGGGGGTGTGGGCGGCGCTACTCGTGCCCGCACGGCGTATGTACCCGGCCCTGGCGGTCCTGGGCTGCGTGCCCTTGATGGCCGGGGACAACATGTGGGCGACGATGGTGGTGCCGTGCGTCGTGTGGTCCGCCACACGCCGCATCGCCCCCGCACTGCGCACCTGGAGGGTGATCGGGGCGAGCACTGCCGGCTCCGTGCTCGCGTCGATCGCCGCCCAATCCCTCAGCGGACTCCCGAAGATGCCGTACCTGGCCGCGGGCGTCGGCATGAGCGCGCTGTTCATCGTGCTGCCCGCGCTGTCCGGCCTGATGCTGGGGCGTCGCCGTCCGCTGACCGGTCTGCTGCGGGAACGCAACGCCTACCTCGAACAGGCCCGCTTCCTCACCGACGAGGCGGCCCGTATGGAGGAACGGGCGCGCATCGCCGCGGAAATGCACGATCTGCTCGGCCACCGCATCGGCCTCATCTCGATGCACGCCGGAGCCCTCCAGCTCGCTGCCGAACGACAGGCGCCCCCGCTGGTCGCCCAGGCCGAACTCCTGCACACCACCGCCGGAACCGCCATGGAAGAGCTGCGCGGCATCCTCGGCGTCCTCCGCCACCAGTCGGACAAGGAGACCGCCGAGCGAGGGACCCGCGAGGATCTCTCGGCCCTCGTGGCGGACTCCCGGAGCGCGGGGGCCGACGCCGAACTGCACTGGCACGCGACCGGGCCGGCGGACGCGGACGCCCGCACTCGGCAGGCCGTCCACCGTGTCACCCGCGAAGGACTCGCCAACTCCCTGAAGCACGCGCCCGGAGCGCCTGTCCGCGTGACCTTCCACGACGAGGGGGACACAGTGACGGTCACCGTCGTCAACGATGCCCCACCGGTGGCCAGTCCGCCCGGGGACGGGAACCGGAGCGGGCTCGTCGGGCTCCAGGAGAGGATCACCCTGCTCGGTGGCGCCCTCAAGGCCGGACCGCGTCCGGAGGGCGGCTTCGTCCTTTCCGCCCGTATGCCCGCCCGGCCCGATGTGCCGCCCGTGTACGCCACTTCGTCCGAGCCGGTGTCCGCATGGGCGGGCTCCCGGCCCCCCCTGTCCACGGAGGTCCTCACCTGGCCCCGCCTCCTGGGCGGGGGCTGCGCAGCGATGCTGGTGTTGCTCCCGACAGTCGGCGGCACCCTCGCCCTGCTGATCATGGCGGTCCTACACTGAGCCGATGATCCGAGTCCTGATCGCTGATGACGAGGCGCTGATGCGCACCGGGATCCGGCTGATCCTGGAGAACGACGACGAGGTCCGTATCGTGGCCGAGGCGCAGGACGCCCGCGAGGCCGTCGAAGCCTGCCGAGCCCACCCCGTCGACGTCGCGCTCCTCGACATCCGGATGCCCGGCGACGGCATCTCCGGCGCCGCCGAGATCGCCCGCCTCTCGCCCCGCACCCGAGTGGTCATGCTGACAGCCTTCGGCGAAGAACCGAGCGTCACCCGCGCCCTGCGCGCCGGAGCCGTGGGCTACCTCCTCAAGGACACCGGACCCCGCGACCTCATCGCCGCCGTACGCCGCGCCGCCGCCGGAGAACCGGTCCTCGCCCCGCAGGTCACCCGCCAACTCATCGACTTCCGGACCCGGTCGGGCCACGGCAGCGACGCCGCGTCACGTCGGATCGCGGACCTGACACCGGCCGAACGGGACATCCTCCGGCTACTGGGCACCGGCCTCTCCAACGCCGAGATCGCAGCACAGCTTCACCTCAGCTCAGGCACGGTCAAGGCCCACATCAGCAGCATCCTCACGCGTACCGGCTGCACCAACCGCGTCCAGGCGGCGGTGCTGGCACAGGAAGCGGGGCTGCACGGCTGACGCCCGGCCCCCGGTCCCGAGCAGCTGAGACATCTGCGGACTCGCCCTTCGGTTTTGGAGGGGTCGATGCGGATGACGGGGCGGCCTCCGGCCTCGTCGAATCCGGGACGGCCCCGGTGGGCGATCAGGTCGCCGGGCTGCAGGTTCTTGGCCCGCACGTGCGGCAGCGCGTCGACCAGGGTCGGTCCGATGCGGCGGGGAGTGAACATCTCGTGCCCCTTTCAGTGGGTGCGTTCGGGGAGGGCCGGGGGCCCGGTGGCGGGCCCCCGGCGGGCGTTGCTCAGGTGGTGGCGGGCGCCGTGTCGGCGAGGGCGTCGAGAATCGCGCGCGCGGTCGTGATGACCAGGTGGCCGGTCTCCTGCGCCGCCGAGCGCGAGCGACTGAAGAAGATGGCCTACGGCCACAAGACCGAGCACCGGCTGCGGATGCGCGCGCAGGTGGTACTGCACGCCGCACGCGGACGCTCCAACGCGCGCATCGCCCGTGAGACGGGGCTGCATCTGGACACGGTCCGCTGCTGGCGCGGCCGGTTCGTCGAGCACGGTCCGGCCGGTCTGTCCGACCGCGAGCGGTCAGGGCGGCCTCCGTCGTTCACCGCGTTGCAGGTGGCCCAGGTCAAGGCCCTGGCCTGCCGGCTGCCAGCCGAGAGCGGCGTGCCGCTGGCGGGCTGGTCGTGCCCGGAACTGGCCCGTGAGGTCGTCGCCCAGGCGATCGCCTGCTGGGTCTCCGCCTCCACCGTGCGCCGCTGGCTCACCGACGACGCGCTCAAGCCCTGGCAGCACCAGTCCTGGATCTTCATCACCGACCCCGGCTTCCGGACCAAGGCCGAGCGGGTGCTCGGCTTGTACGCCCGCACCTGGCGAGGCGTCCGGCTCGGCGAGGACGAGTACGTCATCAGCGCGGACGAGAAGACCTCCATCCAGGCCCGCTGCCGCTGCCACCCCACCCTCGCCCCCGGCCAGGCCCGCGCGATGCGCGTCAACCACACCTACGGACGCGGCGGCGCCCTGGCCTACCTCGCCGCCTACGACGTCCACGCCGCGAAAGTGTCCGGCCGCACCGAGCCACGCACCGGCATCGACCCGTTCATGAACATGGTCGCCCAGGTCATGAGCACCGAGCCCTACGCCAGCGCGAAGCGCGTGTTCTGGATCGTGGACAACGGCTCCTCCCACCGCGGCAAGAAGGCCGCCGACCGCCTGGCCGCCGCCTTCCCCAACGCGGTGATGGTCCACACCCCCGTGCATGCTTCGTGGTTGAACCAGGTGGAGATCTACTTCTCCGTCGTACAGCGCAAGGTCGTCTCACCCAACGACTTCACCGACCTCGCCCAGGTCGCCGACCGGCTTGGGGCCTTCGAAGACCGCTACAACGCCACAGCACAGCCGTTCCAGTGGAAGTTCACCACCTCCGACCTGGACGATCTGCTGGCCAGGCTCGACCGGCACACCACCGATCACCACGAAGAATCCTCCGCCGAGCCAGCTACCTGATCAACCCCCGAAGGACTTACGGAGCCGACCGCTAAGGCACCAGATTTCGCATCACCGCACCCGGCAGCGAAGCATTGCCCGCCGCCGCCTTCGCCACATGACCGTCATCGTCGGCGAGCAACTCCACGATCCCCTGGGGCGGGAGGGCCGGATGGCCCGCGGCAATGGGCCTCGCCTGGCCGTCCGTCAGGCAGGCGAGCAGGGCCCGCGGGGTCGCGTGGGGGTGGACGGCGATTGCGCGGAACGCCTTGTGCACCGGCGGACGGTGGTGGGCGAGGTGTTCCAGGAGTGCCCCGGACGCGTCCGGGTTGGCCGCCACCGCCGCCAGGACCTGGACTCCGTGCCGGTCGACCATGGCCCGCAGTCGCGCCTCGGAGAGGCCGGGGTGCGGGGCGATGCTCTTGAGCACCTTCGCGTCGGGGTCGGTGGCGAGGGCGTCGCGTATCTCGGCGGGCAGGTCGCGGCGCAGGGCCACGAGCATCCGCACGGTCGAGTCGGTCGAGTGGGCCAGTTTCCCGACCTCGGCCGGGGACGCGGCCTCGACGCGGGGTAGCAGGGTGGGGCCGATTTTCGTGGTGGCGATGAGGCGAACGAGGACGTCGAGGGGCACGTTGGGGTTGTGCGCGAGTCGGCGCCGTACGTCCGGGCATTCGTCCTCGGCCAGTACGCGCATCAGGGCGTCGTCGCCGGCCGCCTTCTCGGCGATGCAGGCCCGGATGCGCACGTCGGGGTCCGTGGCGAGCCGTCGGCTCACCTCCGGGGGCAGGTCGGGGTGCTCGGCGAGGGCCAAGCGCAGGTTCTCCGACGGGTGGTCGGCGAAGGGGATCGCGGCCTCGATGGGGGTGGCGGGGTTGCTCAGGGCCCCGTGACGTACGGCGTACACGGCGGTCTCGTGCGTGCCGCCACAGACTTCGTACGACAGCACCTCGCAGCCGGTCTCCTCGACGCCGCAGACCGAGCACCGCTGTACGGGAGGCAGTTCCTTGTCGTCGAGGAGTGCCGCCAGTACGGCCGGTGGCGTTGCCTCGTTCCAGGCCGCGTACTTGCGGACCTCGGCGTTCGGATGCCCCGCGAGCCTCGTGGCCAGCGCCCGATCCGTCGTCCACAGGGCGAGTTCCCCCACCACCCGCACATCCGGACCGGCGGCGAGCGTCTCGACGACATCGGGCGGCAGGCCCACACACCGGGCCAGCCGCTGCCGACGCCAGAAATCCGGGTCCGCCACGAGGACCCGGCCCCACACCGGATCGCCGCGCCCCTCGCCGAGCAGCGCGAGAGCGGTGTCCGGATCGGCTGCCGGATCGACGTCGGCGACGGTCAGCCGGCCCTCGCACGCGAGCTGTGGGCCGCTCTCCGGGACGCGTACGTACAGCGCGAGCGCCTGCGCGTGGGTGAGGTCGGGGCGTTCGGCGAGGTCATCGGTGAAGTCGGCGTCGGTGTCGGCGACCGCGAGTTCGATCAGACGGTCGACGAGTTCGGGCGGAAGGGAGGCGTTGGCGGCAAGCCCGCTCAGGACATGGGCATGCTTCACAGGAGCATTGTGACCGCAACAGGCCCTGGCTTTCAGGCATTTATTGTCCCGTCGAATCGAAGCAGTGTGGCCTCAGACATCGGGCTCAGACATCGGGCTCCAACTCGCGCAGAAACCCACCCGTCCGGGAACCGCCCCCGTCCTCCTCCTCCGCCGCCCGCGCGACCTGCTCCGGTGTTCCCTCGGCCACCACCCGCCCTCCCCCGGCGCCGCCCGCCGGGCCGAGGTCGTTGATCCAGTCCGAGGCGCGCATGACGTCGAGGTTGTGCTCGCTCGTGACGACCGAGTGGCCCGCGTCCACGAGGCGTTGGAGTACGTCGAGCAGGCGGGCGGTGTGGTGGCGTGCAGGCCGGTGGTCGGCTCGTCGAGGAGGTAGAGGGTGCGGCCGGTCGCACGGCGCCCCAACTCCTTTGCCGGCTTGAGGCGTTGGGCCTCGCCGCCGGAGATGGTGGTGGCGGGCTGGCCCAGCGGGAGATAGCCGAGGCCCACGTCCGAGAGCCGTTGCAGCCGGGCCGCGATCTGCCGTACGCCCCGGAAGACGGTCAGCGCCTCGTCCACCGTCGCGGCCAGCACCTCCGCGATGTCGTACCCGTCGTAGCGCACCGCGAGGACCTCGCTCCGGAACCGGCGGCCCCGGCAGCCCGGACAGACGCACTCGACTGTGCCTGCCATCTCCACCTCGCCGCCCCCGACATCTGAGCAGACGCCAGACACAGAACTGCCTCCGACGTCAACCCCCGAAGGACTTACGGAGCCGACCACTAAGGCAGGGACAGCAGGGGTGACGGCGGTTCCAGCGTTGTCAGTTCTCATTGTGGACGGTCACGTAATTCCCCAGGCTGCCATCCCGTCGTTCCGGAGGGGTGTCCGGGGCCAGCGTGCCTGAAGGCGGCCCGAACTACCGCCCTGAGCGGAGGCCACGCGCATTCATATGACAGTTGCGAGCCAGCTCCCCGATCATTGGCCGATGACCACGAGACCGGACCTTCTCCGTCTGAACATCGCGTGCCCTCCACCCGACGAGAGCGGCGTGGAGGTCCGCCCGATCGTCAATGGCCGGGATCTTCTGGCCGAGGTGGTCCCCGGTGGCGTGGGAGGCTCCCGGTACCTGGGAGTAGGCCCCAGGGATCTGCTGGGCCAGGACGGGCCGTTGCATGCCACGGCGACGCCCCACGAGGTTCGTCTCGCTTGGTCCGGGTGCGGCGTGGAGGAGTGCTGTGGCGCGCTGTACATGACGGTCACGCGTATCGGGGATCATGTTGTCTGGGCGGGCTGGCGCGACCTGGCCAATCAGGACTTCGACCTGCCGGAGCTTCGGTTCACCGCAGGTCAGTACGGGGCCGAGGTCCTGCGAGCGGGAGAGGACCGCAGTTGGGAGTGGCCGGCAGGAGCGGTTGCGCGGCTGCTTGAGGCGGGGCTGAGGGGACGCAGGGACTGGCTCGTCAGGTGGGACTGCGAGTTGGAAGGCGTCTGGGCCTTCCGCAAGGAACCCGATCGAATTCACGTCGTCCTGAGGCATCCCCGTAACCGGGCCGATGCAGATCTGCCCTGGCTCCAGTTCGGGATGACCCTCCCGATCTCCGCGGACGCCCCATCGGTCCAAGCCGAGCGCCTTGGAGCGCGGCTGACCGCAGGCGATCCCCGTGCCACCGCCGAGGTCTGGGGAGGTTCGCATGATGCCGAGCAACTGGGCTACCCATGGCCGCCGGTCGACCTGCTGTTCATGTGAACGGCAGGGAGAGGCGGGGTTGGGCCTTTCCCTGCCGTTGGCCATCCACTCGCAACCGCCATCCCCATGGGGAAGCGTGACCGTCGACGCCCTCCTGATCTGCGCAGTCAAGCGCGAGACGGCATTGTGCGAACCGGCACCGAACGCGACCTCGCCGAATGTGCTCGCCTGCCGGGCAGGCTGCGGAAACATGGCCCGCACCGACACCCACGCCAGTCAACTGCGTGATCGCGCCGACGAGATCGACCAGCTCGCCATACACGCACCCATGCACATCGGCAACCGGCTGCGGGCCAACGCCGCCCGACTCCGCCAGGCCGCCGTCACCCACGCCGCCACCGCCGAGACCGCCGAGGCCCTGAGATGACCGAGCAACCCACGAGCGCACGCGGATCCGCGAGGCGATGGACCGTCTCCTGGCCGGGCAGGCCACCGCCTCCAACGGGAGTCTCACCATCGCGGCCCTCGCCGTCGAGGCCGACGTCCACCGCATGGCGCTGATGAAGCGGCACGCGGATCTGAAGAACGAATTCTACGAGCGGGTACGCACCGAAGCGCAGCAGGTCCCCGAAGCAGAGCGCCGACTGCGCGAGTCCGTGGTCAAGCTCAAAGAGACCGTCTCGAACCAGCGAAGGGAGATCAAGGAACTACGGGAGCTGGTCACCCGTCTCACCCTCGCCGCTGCGGTCCTCACCCACCAGCAAAGCCAGTCGGCCCCCGCTCGCAGGTCCCAGACAACGTCGTTGCCTTCCGTCCGTCCAAGGAATGACGCTGCGGGCCCGCTTCGAGGGCGATGCCCAGGTGGCGCCAGGCGCATCAAGCCAGAGCCCTGATCAGCCACATCGCCGACGATGCGACCCACTGCCACACGATCTGCGGGGCGGACCAAGGCGGTGGACGGCGGTGGACCGCCCTCGACGGCCTCAGCACCTGCATGAGCGGCGTCACTTTGCAGGAAGGTGAGCCTGCAGCTATCCTCATACTCAACAATATGACTAGGTGTCTAGTTGGTTAGCGGTGGCCGTGGCCACTTCCATCAGCAGCGTTGACGAGAGGCGGGCAGCCCCGTGTCGAGCGGTGGGTATCTGCGCTATGTCGCCCTGGGTGACAGTCACACCGAGGGACTCGGGGACGGCGACGACGTCCGTGGTCTTCGGGGCTGGGCGGACCGGCTCGCCGAGCAGGTCGCCCGCCACAGCCCCGGCCTGCTCTACGCCAACCTCGCGGTGCGCGGCCGTAAGGCCGGCCAGGTGCGCGCCGAGCAGCTCGCTCCGGCTCTCGCGATGCGGCCCGACCTTGCCACCGTGGTGGCTGGGGTCAACGATGCGTTGCGCCCGGGCTGCGACCTCGACGAGGTGGCCGGCCATGTCGAGGCGATGTTCGCCGCCCTCACCGCGCAGGGCGCCACCGTCGCGACCCTCATGGTTCCCGATGTCGGGCGCATCACGCCGTTGGCCCGCCCGATCGGTCACCGTGTTCTCGCACTCAACGCGCGCATCCGGGAGGCCGCCGACCGCCACGGCGTGGTGGTGGCGGAGACGGCCGCGCACGCGGCGGCGACCGATCCGCGGTTGTGGAGTGCTGACCGGCTGCACGCCGGCCCGCTGGGACACACGCGCATCGCGGCTGCCATGGCCCACGCGCTCGGTCTGCCGGGCAGCGACGACACGTGGACCCTTCCCCTTCCGGCCGAGGGGACAGACATCCCTGCCTGGAGGACCGTGGGTGCCGAACTGCGCTGGGCCGGCACCTTCCTCGGCCCTTGGGTCGGCCGCCGCCTGCGTGGCCGCTCCTCCGGCGACGGCCGCCAGGCCAAGCGGCCGGCGCTACTTCCGGTGGCCGCGCCCGCCGGGGACACCTCCCCATCGGTGTGATGCTCTGGTTTGCGACGACGCCGGCGGCTCCTCGTGCTGAACTGCGCTTCACCGGGGGTGCGCACGCTCATGCCGGGGATAGCTGTTCATCACGATCTTCTACATCGCCATGGCGGCACCGACGTCCGGCGCCACGGCCCCCGCCAGGCACTCCCCGGCTTACACCGCACCCTCGGCGAGTTCCAGCCCCTGCGTCAGATCACCGGCGTCGTCCGCTCCATCCTCCACAACGACGCCCAGGGCGACGCCGGACTGCCCCGACGCTGGGTGATCTCTGGGCTTGGGACTCGCGGTCGCGTGCCTCTCCGGCTCCGACGTGACCCGGTTCTCCGACCGCAAGGGACTGCACCGCAATCCCGCCGACAAGGAACCGCAGCCGGTCCTGGCTCGGACACAGACCGACGACCCCTGAGAGGCCGGGCTGCTCACACCGGCCCCGGGTCATCACTTTGTTGACTAACCGTGTTGAGTCGGACCGCCGCAGTCAGCCGTCGGCCCGGAGCGCGGCCGTGCGCTGTTCGAGCCTGCGCAGCGCCAAGTCCCCCCACTGGAGGTTCTCCCGCTCGAACGCCATCCCGCGCAGCAGGGTGAGATACGGGCCGATGCGCTCGGCCTCGGCGAAGTACGCCTCCTCGGAGCGCCCGTCGAGCAGACGCTGCCGGAGCCGCTCGTAGCGGGCCAGCTTGGCGGTGGCCCACTCCATGCGCTCGGCGATGGCGGCCCGGACCGCTTCCATGTCGCCCGCGTCCAGGCACTGCACCTTGACAAGCAACTCGTCCCGGATCACCGCCGGTTTACCCAAGGGTTCGGCGGTGTAGGCATGGACGGCCGTCCGTCCGGCCTCCGTCAAGGAGAACAGTCGCTTGTTGGGGCGGCGCTTCTGCTCGACGACGCGGGCCGTGACGAGTCCTTCGGCCTCCATGCGATCCTGCTCCTGGTAGAGCTGCTGGGGCGTCGACATCCAGAAGTTGGCGACGGTGGCGTCGAACGCCTTCGCGAGGTCGTACCCGGACGCCTCGCCCTCCAACAGCGCGGCCATCACCGCGTTCCGCAAAGCCATGGATGCGCGCTAACAGATTAATCAACAACATGACTAACAGTTGCCCCTCCCTTGTAGACAAGCCCTAACGGCCCCTCTATTCTCTACCACCCTATTAACATTTTTGACTATACGGGGTGGGCTCATGCATCCCTTCCGCAAGGCTGTCGAGAGCGGCGACCTGGACGCCGTGGCCGCTCTGCTGGCCGACGACGTCGTCTTCACCAGCCCCGTCACCTTCAAGCCGTACCCGGGCAAGGCCATCACCGCGGCGATCCTGCGCGGCGTGCTCCGCGTCTTCGAGGACTTCACCTACATCCGTGAGATCGCCAACCCCGACGGCCGCGATCACACCTTCGTCTTCACCGCCACTGTCACCGGCAAGCAGATCCAGGGATGCGACTTCCTGCACTTCGACGACGACGGGAAAATCGACGAGATCACGGTGATGGTGCGCCCGCTCTCCGCCGCCCAGGCGCTCGGCGAGGCCATGGGCGCCCAGTTCGAGCAGATCGCCCGAGAGGCCGCCGAACAGTAACCACGACGACCGACTTCGACGGACTGAGCAACCCTCCTGGCGGAGCGCCACAACGTCCCCGGCGGCTGCGCCACCACCCTTCGACGAGGCCGCTTCGAGGTCGAGACGGCGCTGCACCAGCTGTCCAGAGGCGGCCGGAAGGCCAGCCGTACACGCTGCGCGGGCCGTTCGAGAAGCTCGGCGTCGCTGACTCACTGTAGATCGTCCAGGAGCACCACCTGTATCGCGCCGTGGTACCCGGCCGCACGATGTGACCCTGCCCGCCGACTGGGCCGGCGCCGTGGACGCCTTTCGGCATACGTGCGGTACGTCTTGCGCCCGGCCGGGCTGGGCACCCTCGCCGACGAGGGCGGCGCCTTGCTGGCAAACAGCAGTGTCCAGCCAACTCCTAGTCAGTCCGCCCAACTGAACAAACGGACTTGACAGGGAATGCGAAGTCCGCGGCCGCCGACTGGCTCCGTAGCCGGGGCGAAGAGGCCGATGTCGAGTTCGTGCGGCCGGAGGGGGTGCCGATCGGCTCGGTGGTGGACATCCGATTCCGAGGTGGCGGGCTGCGGGTGCACTTGGACCAGGCGGTGGAGCCGTCGTGGGACCAGGACGACCGCGAGCCGGTGCTCGGGGTGTCGGTGCCGGTGGACCGGGACACGCTGATCGATCGCTGGTATGGCCATCGCATTCGGCTGGACAGTGAAGGAACCGCCCGCCGGGTTCGTATCGGCACCGAGGCGTTCGCGCGGGAAACCGAGTGGTTCGCGCTGGACGACTGCGAGATGACGGAGCGAGGACTGTCGACACCGGCGGTGGAGCAGATCGTGCGTTCCCGCAGCACTCGGCCCGTTACCCGGTGGGGGGCCAGGGCGAAGAAGGTTCCGGACGTACGTGTGCGGGCTCGGGTGCTGCTGTGCAAACTAGCCGATGCCCGCAGGGTGGTCCGGAGGCCAAACGGTGCGGCTCTCGCCGGGGCCGAACGTCCGGCGACCCTGACGAGCTGATCGGCCCCAGCGATCAACCGTGGACGGTCTCAGCCACATCGCGGCAGCTGGTGCTCCCAGCCACCGTAACCGGTGGGGTGGTCTGCTCACGCGGGCGCGTCCGTGACGGTGGCAATACGGTCCGGGCCCCGGACGGTCCCGGCCGCCGGTGCTCCGTGGCCCCGCCCGGCTCCCCTCCCTCCTCGCCAGCCTCTGAGGTCGAGCACAACGACGATGCCCGCCGGTCGGCATGCGGTTGGCCATGTAAAAGCGGTGGCTTGCCCGGCTCCTGGTCGTCCGGTTCGTCGCGGGGCTGATCTACGCGGTGCCGATCGCGGTCTTCGGTGCGCGAGCCCAGTCGAAGCTCATCGCGCCGCGCGTCGCCGAAGCGCCTGGTGAAGACACGTCGACGAGTCCAGAGGAGTCAGGGGCGAAGGTTCGGAGAGCGGCCTCACCAATCACCATGTTTCTGTACATTCTTGTCGCTATGGTGATGTTGCTCTTTGTGACTGCCGTGGTCATTGCCTACGTCGCCTTCTCGAACTCCTCCCTCTCCATCTCGTTGATCTCGGTGATGACGCTCATTGTGGGTGTGATCCCCGTCATTCTGAAGGCTGTCAGCTATCTGCGAGGTGACCGCGGCTGAGGCTGAGGCTCGTGCATCCCGGCCGGTCAGGTGTATGGCCGGTCGGACCGCGCGCCGAGCGTTGAGCCTGTCCGAGAGGCCACGTTCGGCGCGCGGTTGTCGTACTGCGACAGCTCTCGGGTGGCCACGGCCGGGTGATCTTCGAGGGCTGGCCGTGACGCGCGGGGTGCCTATGGGGGTTGCCGGGCATGAGACAGCGGCGGCGGTTGGTGATGGCTCTGGTGCTGGCGTTCACGGGGGTGGTGTCGACGGCGGCGCCGGCGTCGGCCGACTCCAGCTCGTGCACGCACCATTGGAGCGGTCCGCAGGTCTGCATCCGGCTGGAGGGCCGGAATTCGTGGAACTCGGTCACCGCGATTTGGGTGAACCCGCCCAAGAGCGTGAGGGCTCGGACGGTGCGGCTGTTCATGAACGGCCGGCAGTTTGCCGACGCGCAAAAGGCGGTGCGCGTCGGCAAAACGGTGTCCTTCACCTGGTCGTCGATGGACACCAGCACGGACACCAAGCTGTGCGTACGGTTCAAGGTGAAGCTTCCCTGCAGTACTTCCGCTCAGCACGATCCGCGTCGCACCTATGATTCACCAGGGGGCGGTTGGAGTCCCGTCCGGATTGAGGCCGTACGGCCACAGACGCTCAGCCTGGTCGGCGGTCGTATCTCTCCGCCTGCGAGACAGCCAGACAACGACGGCCGAGTTGCCGGCGTCGGCAGCCTTGAGAGCGCAGCGCTCGGCGCCCCGTCTGTCGCCCGCTACCTCGCGTGATTTCGCGAGGTCTTCCAACCCCCGTGTGTTGCCCGCCTCTGCAGCTTGGAGGGCCAAGCGCTCGGCACGTTCGTAATTTCCTGCCTTCTCTTCTGCTATCGCAAGGTCGCACAGGGCCTTTATGCTGCCGAGCTCTGCAGCTCGTTCGAGCAAGGCTCGAATGTCGCCGTCGTATTTATGGCGGATAGTGCTCGCGAGTCGGTACAGGAGGCCGCCCGCATCAGCTGCTCTGAGGGCGAGACGTTCTGCCTCTTGGAGCTTGCCCATTGCTCCTCGTCGCAGCACAAGGTCCTGCAGCGGGCCAGGTAGGCCAGCCTCTGCGGCTCGGAGGACAAGGCAATCGGCTGTCTCAAAGTCATTCGAATCGTCTCGCCGACCGGCAAGCCATTGCAGTGCATCGTGTCGGCCGGCGACGAGGTTGCCCAACGCGAGCTGTTCAGCGTGTTCTCGCTCACCAGACTTCTCCTTCAGCCGAACCAGCCAAGGCGTCATGTCGATGTCGGGTTGCTCTCCAACTTCTCGGAGAAGGCGCTCCGCTTCCGCATAGGCTGTTGCCTCTTCTTGTAGGCGCGCGAGCCAGAACCACACGGTGACATTGCCGTACTCGGCGGCATGACGCGCGAGATGCTCGGCTCGGTCGTGGTCACCGGCCCTATATCGCCGTCGGGCTAGCCAGAGCAATGTTCTCGTATTCGGCCTGTAGGCGACGGCTTCGTCGTACAGGGCGTCGGCATGAAGGGCAGTCCCGAGCTGATGTCGAGGGCTGGGATGGTGGTACATCCTCAGGCGACTGGAGCGTGCCGACTCCTCTGTGGCCTCGGCTGCCTGGCAGGCAAGCTGCTCCGCCTGGCCTGGGTCACCGGCTTCTTCACGCATGCGGGCGAGGTCGTGCAGCGCATCCGGGACGTCTGCTTGCGCGGCTCTTAGATAGAGGGACTCAGCCTGCCGGTCGTCGCCTGACTCTTCCCGTCTGTGCCCCAGCCACCATGAGGCTTGCCCGTCGCCTGCCTCTGCGGCTCGCTCGTAGAGGGGTTCGGCCAGTTGGTGATCACTCCAGTCATCCATCCACTGCGCGAGCCAGCGCAAAGCTTGCATGTCGCCGCGGTCAGCGGCTTCCACGGCAAGACGCTGGGCCGCTTCGTGGTTTCCCGCCCTCGCTTTTGCTTTTACCAACCACAGCACTCTGTCGGATGTCGTGGGCTCCGGCTCGGTTCTGCGGATTTCCTCAGTGTCCTCGACGGGTTGGGCTCGTTCACGAACGTCGGCTAACCACGCCACTGCCCTACTGTCGCCGACGGCCGCGGCTTTCGCAGCGAGCAGATCAGCTCCGTCGTGGTCTCCTGCTTCTTCGCTGAGTCCAGCCAGATGACGCAGGCAGTGGATGTCTCCGAAGCCCCATGCCTGCCGATAGAGCGCTTCTGCTCCTGGCCGGTCACCTGCTCGCCTTCTCCTGTGCCCGAGCCAGACGAGAGCCTGCGTGTCGCCAGCCTTCCCGGCTTCGACGGCTAGCCGCACCGCCCGGTCGTGATCCCCTGCTTCTTCTCGTCGGCGGGACAGCCAATTCAGAACATCGGGGTCACCGCTGGCCGCAGCCCGTTGGAGGAGCGCATCGGCCGCTTGCTGGTCACCGGTCTTCTCGTATTCGGCGAACAGCCAAGTCATGGCGCCTACGTCGCCTGCGAGAGCGGCCTTGTTCCGCAGGCGGTGAGCCCACTGCGTTCGATGGCGGCTGTAGGCGGCCTGAGCGACCTGGGCAAGGTCGTCGGGGCTGACGATGTTTCGGTGTGTAGCTTCCCAAAAGGAGGCGGGAGGGCACAGTCGGCGACGGGTTTCTCGGCCGTGCTGCTCAAGATAGTCGGCGAGTCGGTAAGCCGGTCCCTCCGGTGGTAAGTCACCGAAGCGGTTGGCGTCCTCCACTAGCCGATCGATTCGCCGTCGACGCACGCGTCGCAGGGGAGCGAGGTCGCCGTGCACGGGAGTGCCCAGTTCGGCCAGGGCTTGCTCGAACCAGTTGTCGCTGAGCCGGTCGAAGTCGTCGTCGCGGAGATAGTCCTCAGCCGCTTCGCTGAGAAACCCCATGGACAGGTGCAGGCCGATGCCGAGGCGACGGGCATCCATGGCCGCATCGAGCACGGCCCTGGCACCTGGAGAGGCGCTGGCTTGACGCTGCAGCAACTGCGGGGCTCCGGCCAAGATCTGGGGGAGTCTACCGTCACGAGCGTTGCTCACCGCTTGAGCGAGAAGCTTGTCTCCGGCCGCGGCGAACGCTTCCGCCTGAGCGACAGCGGCATCGTCGAACCCGGCTGGAACCGCTGCGAGTCGTCCGGCCAGCAGCTCGCGTACCCGCGTGTGCGGGTCCGGCTGACCTGGCCGAGGCACTGTGGTGTACGCGTCTGCGTACTCCGGCCAGAGCGTGCCCAAGACCAGGACCGGACCGCGTTCGGGGTCCGTGAGCAAAGTATGCAGCGCGGCGGCGATCCGCTCCCCGGAGCCAGCGCTCAGGTAGTGCTGGGCTTCGTTCAGCCACACCACGGTGTAGGGCCCGACCTGCCCCAGGGCGGCGAGGGCCGCCTCTGACCGTGTCGGGTCGAATGGGTGCCACAGTTGCCACCCTTGTTCCTTCAGCGGCTGGATGGCTTCCCAGCAGGCCCGGGTCTTGCCGGTGGAGGAAGTGCCCACCAGCATCAGCAAGCCGCTCCGTCCCTCGGCAGCCTGCGAGACGGTGCCCTCGAGCACATCGTCGTGATCCCGCCACACGTAGCGGGGGAGCCCTAGCTCCCGGGGGCCGGCGGGGTGCACCTCCAAGGCGTGAGGGTCGAACTGTCCGATTGGCTTTCCGGGTCCGGCGCTTGCGTCGTCCGACCGCGGCTCGCCGACTGCCAGTCGCCTCAGCCTGAGCAACTCCTGTACCGGAAGCTCAAGCTGTTTCGCCAACGTCGCGACCGTTTGAGCCGATGGCACATGCCCACCGTCGCGTAAGGCGTGGTGCAGGGTCGTACGACTCAACTCCGTCTTCGACACGAGCTGGTCACGGGACAGGCCTGCCCGCGCCACCGCATCCTGAAGCCGCGATCTAAGTCCGACCAGCGCGTCTGCGATTCGGCCCTCCTGCTCGTCCACCACGCCCCCGCTCTCCGCACGATTCATCAGGGTTCATCTTCGTTCAGCCCGAACCCTGACGAACACGTTTTCCACGACATTGGGCGACGTCAACGAACCGTCTCACTCGGGAGCATGCCTTGACTGCAACTGCCGTCGTCCTCACCACCGCTGTGGTCGTCATCGTCGCTCTGCTGATCGCTGCTGCGGCGGGCAAGTTGGCCCGCATCGACGGCGCCACCTATCCCACGGCTCTGGTCCACGCGGCCACTGCATTCACCGGCACCGTCACGTTGGTTGCCGCCCTCACTGCAGCGTTCGCCGCGGTTTTGCGGTAGCGGAAGGGCAGTGAAGGACACTCGGTGCACGGCAGTGATTACGACGTAATCACCGAAGGTCTTGATCCCGAGCAATGCTCATTACCTGTGGATCGGGCTCGGGTTGATGCGCGAACGACGTACCTTCCCGAGTGATCGATCGACTGGTATCGAGTAGGCCCGCGTAGCCGCGCGGGTCGGGAAGGCCTGCCCGTGCTCAGCGTAGTCAACGCCGATGGCACCACGCCGAACGGCTCCCTGATCGATGAAATCGTCCGCGATGGCGCCCGCCGGATGCTGGCCGCCGCCCTGGAGGCCGAAGTCAACACCTACATAGCCGAGTTGGCCGACCAACGCGACGAGAACGGGCGACGGCTCGTGGTCCGCAACGGCTACCACCAGCCCAGGTCGGTCACTACTGCGGCCGGGACCGTCGAGGTGAAGGCGCCACGGGTGAACGACAAGCGCGTCGACGAGGCGACCGGCGAGCGCAAGCGGTTCTCCTCGGCGATCCTGCCGCCCTGGTGCCGCAAGTCCCCGAAGATCAGCGAGGTGCTGCCCCTGCTCTACCTCCACGGCCTGTCCTCGGGCGACTTCGTACCCGCGTTGGAGCAGTTCCTCGGCTCCGCCGCCGGGCTGTCGCCCGCCACCGTCACCCGGCTGACCGCGCAGTGGCAGGCCGACCACAAGGCGTTCGGCGAGCGCGACCTGTCCGCCACCGACTACGTCTACGTGTGGGCCGACGGCATCCACCTGCGCATCCGCCTCGCGCAGGCCAAGTCCTGCGTGCTGGTCGTCATGGGCGTGCGGGAGGACGGCACCAAGGAACTGATCGCGATGGCTGACGGCTACCGCGAGTCCGCCGAGTCCTGGGCCGACCTGCTGCGCGACGCTGCCCGGCGCGGCATGCGTGCTCCCGTCCTCGGTGTCGGCGACGGCGCACTTGGCTTCTGGAAGGCCCTCGCGGAGGTGTTCCCCGAAACCCGTCATCAGAGGTGCTGGGTTCACAAAACGGCCAACGTCGTCAACGCCCTGCCGTCATCGGCTCAGCCCGGCACCCGCAAGGCACTGCAGGAGATCTACAACGCTGAGGACCGTGAGCATGCACTCATGTCGGTGGCCGCGTTCGATAAGACCTACGGCGCGAAGTGGCCCAAGGCGACCCGGAAGATCACCGATGACGTCGACGAGCTGCTGGCGTTCTACGATTTCCCCGCCGAGCACTGGATCCATCTGCGCACGACGAATCCGATCGAGTCGACCTTCGCGACCGTCCGGCTGAGAACCAAGGTCACCCGCGGCGCAGGCAGCGCGGCCGCCGCCCTCGCCATGGTCTTCAAACTCGTCGAGTCCGCCCAGGCACGCTGGCGAGCCGTGAACGCACCCCACCTCGTCGCCCTCGTCCGAGCCGGCGCCCGCTTCGAACGAGGCCACCTCGTTGAACGCCCCGAGACTCTGGCGGCCTGAACAGCTTCACCCTGCCCGCAGAAGGCGAGCGGATCTCAGGAATCCGTTCGCCGTATGTGCAGATGGCCATCGAGAGGGAAGGCGGGTGGCGCTGCGGGCAGGACTCTGTCGAACTCATAACCGCTCTTCTGCGCAACGCGGCACGATGCCGGATTGTCTTCCTGGTGAAGGAGTTCGAGACGTTCCAGCCCGTCCGCGCCGAAGGTGTCGAAGGCCCAGCCGGTGAGAACCTCAAGAGCGCGCGGGGCCACACTCCGCCCCCGCGCATGGGCTGCTGTCCAATATCCCACCTCAGCAGAGGATTTGCCGGACACGATTTCCTTGAGGACCACGTTGCCCACCAACTGGCCGTGAATCACATCGGTTTGTGTCTCAAGGACGGCAAAGCCGAACCGGTCCCCTGCTGCCCAACCACGCTGCTGGGCCCGCACCCACCGTGCCCCGTCAGCCTTGTTCTCCACGGGCGTGCTCGTCCAATGACGCAAAGCGGAGTCCTGGAACGCCTCGACCAGTGCATCAACGTCCTCCGCGCACCAGGGCCGAAGAACGAGAGCGGGAGCGGACGGTGTCGGGCGCGCATGCAGTGGGGCGGCGGAGTTCACGAGCTGATCGTATGCGGCGGCGTCCTCTGACCGTGGGCCAAAGATCCATATCCACAGGTCTTGACTATTACTCCAGTCCCGGGAAGGTCGATCAAGTAGTCGAACGCCAGATAGCGGCCCTGGTCAGGCAGCAGAAGGCTACTTGCCCCCTGCACCGGCGCGGTGGCCCACGCCAGCGCGTCCTCCAGGGGCTCCGGACGCAGGACGGCTCCGCGCGAGCGGACAGGTAGATCTCGTGCAACGGCACCAGCAGCGATGCGTCCACGGGCCGGTGCAAGCCCATACGCCGACAGTCGACGGCGGCGGCGACCAACGCGGCACCGCGCGGATGCTCACCCGTGTGCCAGGCGTGCGTCCAGTCGTTGAGCAGTTCCGGACCTGCCGCCAGCACCTCGGCGATTCCGAAGCGATCGGGTGCCTGAGCCGCCGCCTTCAGCCGCGGATCCCGATCCGCTTCCCGGGCCCGCCCGACCTCCTGCGGTGACCACAGATGATCCAGCTCCACCGGTTCTCCGGCATGGAGCAGCACCTCACGGCCGGCCCGCCAGGTTGCTGCGTCGGTGACGTCACGCTGCCGGGCGCTGTACCTGTCGTACTCCTTGCTGCGCATCGACGCCAGGAGCACCCCTTGCCGTTCCGGACCGGCGAGCATCGCTTTGACCATCTCCAGAGTGATGCCTCCGGCTCGCAGAAACTGGTCGAATTCGTCGAACCACACCACACAACGCCGGGTCCCGCTGACAGTGGAAGACAACGTCTGCAGGTCGTCCGACGGCCGCGCCTGCAACAGGGCGAATTCGGGAACAACCATGCGCATGGCCTCGTAGGCCAGCCGGGACTTGCCGGCCGTCGAGTCACCCACGATCAGGACAAAGCCCCCCTGCCGGACCCGCCGCACGACGTCGTCGAAGCGGTCTCGCTTGACGAACGCAGGCACTCGGTTGGCCCTCTGACGGGCACTACGACGCAACGCCGCAGGATGGACCCCCAAACTGATCGGATCGACCGCATCCCGCACACGCAGCGTTCGAGCGGCTAGCTCTCTTCCGCGGGCCGCAGCGGCGTGACGTTGCTGACGGTGCGCCGAGAGAGCAGTCCGCGTCTCATCGGCGAAGACACCGGTCACCGCAGCGGCAACAGCAGCCACGGCAGCCGTCCAGCCTGCAGGCAGCCAGGCTGAGGTTGCCAGTGCCGCGCCCGCCCCACCCGCCGATACGCCGAGCAGGATCACCCACAGGCGAAGCGACCGCCACACCCTGCCCTCCACCATCACGGACGGAACGGCACGCCGTCCCACTTACACGTCAAATGCCGAACACGGACGGTCTCACCCATATTGAAGCGCAACAACCGAAGTTGGACCCCAACAGGAAGAAAAATGCCTGATCCGCACCAGACTTGCGCCACTGGGCGAGGGCATACCCCGATGTCTTCGGATGACAGCAAGCCGATGACGGCAGTGCCGCGGCACCCGCCTCATGACGCCCTGCGGCGGGGCTCTACCGGCAATTTCCAAGAGGCCGGGCCTCACTCGCGGCCGCTCGGTGGCCAGCCTCCGGGCGCGGGAAACAGCTCGGTGCTGATCATCTCGACGCGCTTCCAGCGCAGACAGGACCGCTTGCCGAGCGGCGAGTCCGTCATCCCGCCGGTATGTGGGACGGCCAGAGGCAGGCGGCAGAGGCGGCTGCGGGCTGGCTGGTAGAGCGGACCAACTACTGAACCTGAACGAGTGATGTCGGGGCGTTCGGCAGATCCAGGACTCCGGGTCCGGTACTGCTGGGGCTGTGAGGTATGCGCAAGGTGGGGGCTTCACCGACGCGGAGAGGGCTACTCGCGAGCGAGTGCGTCTGGATGCGGTGGTCCGGTTCGAGACTGGGCAGACGACCAGAGCCGTCGCGACCGCGCTCAGGGTGTCGGAACGGTGGTGACGTCAGTGGCGTGAGAGCGGTGCACCTGGTGTCGCCTCGAAAGGGTCGCCTGGCCGCTCCCGGCTGTCCGACGGCCAAGTGTTCAGACTGGAACGGGAGTTGGAGCGCGGTCCACTCACGCATGGCTGGGCTGATCAGCGGTGGACTTTGGCCCGTGTGAAGACCTTGATCGGTCGGAGTTCCACGTCTCCTGCACCGTGGAGGGCACGTGGCGATTGTTGAAGCGGCACGGCTGGTCGTGGCAGCAGCTGGCACGGCGAGCGATCGAGCGCGACGACGACGCGGTGGACCTCTGGAAGATGGAGGTCTGGCCGCGGGTAAAAGCACCGCGGCGGCCTGCGACGGATGGATCGTCTTCGAGGACGAGGCCGGTCAGTCGCTGACGCCGCCGCGGGCCAGGACCTGGGGCCGCAGGGGCTGCACCCCGGTGGTCCGCGTACGCGGCCGAGGCTCAGGCCGGGTATCGATAGCGGGCATGACCTGCTACAAGCTCGGCGGGCGGTCCCGGCTCTTCTACTCCGTCCGCGAGTGCACCGGACGCAAGGACCAACCCCAAGGCTTCGGCTGGCGCGACTTCCGCGACCTGCTGATCCGTGCACGCACCCAGCTTGGCGGCCCGATCGTCCTTGTCCGGGACAACGTCCGCTTGCACCTGACCAAGCCCCTGCGGGAGTTCATCGAAGCGAACGCAGACTGGATCACGGTCTTCCAGCTGCCCACCTACACGCCTGACCTGAACCCGCAAGAAGGTATCTGGTCGCTGGTCAAGCGAGATATCGGCAACCTCGCCGCCGCTGACCTCGGCCAGATCACCCGCGCCGTGAAGCGCAAGCTCAAGATGCTGCAGTACCGACCGGAGGTCATCGGCGGCTGCCTCGCCGACACCGACCTGGCCCTGGACACGTGAACACACCGGCCGGCCAAACGGCGACAAGCCAGGCACGGGCGGAGCCAAAAGCCCCTGCTCAGATACGGTGACGGCATGACCGAGAGCCTGCCTGCCGATGTAGCCGACGTGCTTGCGGCAGTCCTGAACGCGGACAATCCGGTTCATGCCGCGCTCCGACGGCAGGTTCCGCACCTCAGCGTGCGAGCTCGCTGCACATGCGGGTGCGGTACCGCCTACTTCGAACTCGACACCAGCGAGGTCGAGCCCGCGCCCACCGGTCCCGGCACTGTCGTGGCGGCCGAAGCTCAGCTCGTCACCGAAGCCGGTGAGTGCCCCGGCGAGGTCCTGGCCTTCACGCAGGGCGGCTTCTTGTCGTGGCTAGAAGTCTGTTCATGGAGCGACGACATCGACGTGACACTGGCCGCCGCGCGTCACTGGCTGCAGCCACGCTCTTGATCCCGGACGGCCAGCGCTCAGCGGTTTCCGATCTGCACGACACCACGCTCCGACCGACATCACGAATTCAAGTTCAGTAGCCCGCATTTAAGCGCGAGTCGCAGGTCCACGTCCCGCCCAGCGTTGAGAAGGGGCCCCGGCATTGCCGGGGCCCCTTCTCAACGCGCTGCATGGAGCCCCCGGCCTACCCCAGCCGACCTCGCCGACGCCCTCGTCCGGGTCCATCTGCAGAAACAGTGTTGGTCTTGAAGAGACAAACGTTGGCTGCGATCTTCTCCTCGTCGCGGGTGACGAACGGGGGCGTACCTGGACTCCGAATCGCATTGGTACCACGTCCAGTTCGCCGCCCGAGCAACTGCTCGCGTCCCCGGCCGCTGACCCCGAGCACGACGACCAGGAGCCGGAGGTCGGACGCGGGGAGGCGACCGACCTGGCGGCGCTGCGGGCCCTTGGGGGAGTCCCGCACGGACGTGGAAGCCCTCGATCTCACAGCCGACCGGCTGCGCCACCTCCAGGACGCGTTCACCAAGGCGGCCGACGACTCCCGCGCCCGCACGGACCGCTACGCCGAACAGGACGATGCCGACGCGCACTCGGTGCACCAGGAGGACCAGCAGACGCACCACCGACAGACGCCCGGACCGCACCGCGGCCACGAGGCCGGCCACGAGCGGACCCGATGTCGTCATCGCCGTACTTATCGACCACTCGACGGGCTATCGCAGTCAGCTCGGGGAGCGGCTTGTTCTCCAGCTGGGCGTGCACATAGGACCTCTTGCTGTTGTACGGATCTCGTCTGGCTACGAGGGCGCCGAGCGCTGCTCACACGCGTACGATGGCCGCCGGGCTCGGCCCGGTCACAGCAGGCCGGGCTGCTGCCATTCGGCGCCGAGGACGTGATGGTCGAGGAAGTTGAGGAACGTCTCGTACCACAGGCGCGTGTGGTTCGGCCTCAGGACCCAGTGGTTCTCGTCCGGGAAGTAGAGGTACTTCGTGGGGACTTCGTGCCGCTGCAGCTCCTGGAAGAGCGTGGCGCCCTGCCCGACGGGCACGCGATAGTCCTTCGCGCCGTGGATGACGAGCATCGGGGTACGGATCTTCGCGACGTCCAGGTGCGGCGAGCCGGCGTCGTAGCGCTCGGGGCGGGTCAGTGGGTCGCCGAAGATCCGCTGGAAGTACCAGGGCGCATCGGTGTCGCCCTGGAACATCCGCAGGTCCCACAGACCCGCATGGCTGATGATCGCCTTGAACCGGTTCGTACTGGTGGCGACCCGGTTCGCCATGTATCCGCCGTACGAGCCGCCGGCGAGCGCGGTACGTGAGGCATCGATGTCGTCCCGGGCCTCGGTCGCGTCGGTCAGCGCGATCACATCCGAGTAGGGGCGCCCGCCCCACTGTCCCCAGCCGCGCCGGTGGTTGATCTGCCCGTAGCCGGTCGACAGGGCCGGATCCGGCAGCAGTACCGCATAGCCGCGCGCGGCGAACGGCCACGGGTTCCACCGCCAGGTCCAGCCGTTCCAGCTGAACTGCGGTCCGCCGTGGACGGCGACGAGCAGCGGAGCGGGCTGCTCGGCGGACGCGCCCTCGGGCAGCACGAGCCAGCCGCGCAGCACGAACCCGTCGTCCGCCTCCGCGTGCACCTCGGTGAGCGTGCCGGGCAGTTCCCCGACGCCGCCCGGGGCGGGCAGCCCGGCCGGAGTCTGGTCGACGACGTCGGCGTCGATACGGACGGGCGTCGGCGGCGCGTCGACCGCGTGGCGCAGGGCGTAGAGCGTCCGCCCGTCGGGGGCCACGGTCAGCGAGCCGTACGCACCCGAAGCGGTGAGACGTGTGACGCCACCGTCCGGGTCGCGCCGGAAGACGGGCGCGTGCCCCTGCTCGTCGGACGTGAAGAAGAGTGTGTCGTCCACCGGTGAACAGGCCACGCCGCCAGGCCAGTTGTCGAACCCGGGCAGCAGGTCCCGCACAGCGCCGTCGGCCAGGTCGATCCGGACGAGAGTCGCTTCCCAGGGGGTGTCGTACGTGGGGTAGCGCATCCGGCAGCACACGACGGCCGAGCCGTCGTGTGTGAACCGCGGTGCCTCGTAAAGGTGCTCCAGATCACCGACGACGTGGATCTCCTCACCGCTCACCGCGTCGGCCACCACCACGGCGGTGCGGTGCTCGTCCGGGACCCGCCCGGCCACGAACCGGCGGTACGCGACCCGAGTGCCGTCCGGCGACAACGCCGCGTCCCCCGGATCCTCCAGACCGATCCCCTGCCCACCGGCGACGACCGGCTCCGCGTCGGCACCGGCACGGACGAAGGTGTGCGGCTCCGCCGGGCCGAGGTCGTGGTCCCAGGCACGGGTCGGCCCGGCCTCGTACAGGATCGCGGTGACCTTCGCGTCCTTTCGCGCCGCGCGCAGCTTGCCGTGCGCCTCGGCGTCGGCGGCACCCGGCAGCAGCCCCGCGGTGTGGCACAGCGCGCCGGAGTCCCGGGCGACGGTGACCGCGGCGATCCCACCTGGGTGCCGGGCCACGACGACGGCCTCCCCGCACGGCGGCAGCGCCCACAACGCGGCGCCCTCGTCCTCGTCACCGTCCACGGCGGCGCGTCCGGACAGGAAGTACAGAGTCCCGTCCGGACCGAACACCGGCCCCGACTCACCCTTGTCGGACCGGGTCAGCCGCAGCGCGTCGCGCTCCCCGGCCGGATCGATCTCCCACACACCGGACACGAACCGCGTCCCGTCCCCGGACAGCGACTGCACGGCGGCGACGAGACGAGTGCCATCGACGGACAGAGCAAGGGAGTTGACGCGGGGGCAGGCGACGAATGCGGACAGGTCACGGAAGGCGGACGGGCCACCGGAAGACTCGATCATGCGGGCGATTGTCGCCCGTGCACGATACGGACGGCCAGGGAGCATGACGTGGGGCGCCCGTCTGTCAGCAGCCCTTCCCGCATAATCGGACATACGCGGATGTAACGCCGTTCGTTATCGCCGTTACCGAGACGCTTTCGCGGAACGGCCACTCCTGCCCCAGAAGCCCCGCGACGGAACTGGCCTGTCGCGCCGAGGAAGGAAAGCACCTACTCGGCTTGTGCTTTATCTTCGGGCGTCACGCAGAGTAACGGCTTGCTCGTTTGCGTCAGGCGCATAGTTCGTCGCCGCCGGAGCGGACCGAATGTCGCGCACGGCTCGCGTGCGACGGGGTTCAGAAGGTATCGAGATGCGTTCTGACGCCTCTTCGAGTGTCCGGTCAGCAACGAGACGGGACGAGTCGTATTGCATCACTCCGGAGGTGTGCGTCATGATGGCGACGCAAGATGACGAGACGGCTCGTCTCGTCATCGGATCGTGGATGTGGGGGAGTGGTGCCATGAATCAGCGGTTTGTCCAGGTCGGCCCGGCGGTGCGGCTGTGGTCCGAGGTGCGCGGCGACCCCCGGGGTTCCACCCTGTTGCTGATCATGGGGGCCGGGGCGTCTGGGCTGGGCTGGCCGGAGGGACTGGTTGATGCGTTGGCCGTGCGCCACCACGTCATCCGCTACGACCACCGGGACACCGGCCGCTCCAGCTTGAGTTTCGACACGCACCCGTACCGCATCGTCGACCTCGCCTCGGACGCGATCGCCGTCCTCGACGCGTACGAAGTGGAGCGGGCGCACATCGTCGGTCACTCCCTGGGCGGCATGCTCACCCAACTGCTGATCGCCGATCACCCCGAACGGCTGCTCAGCGCGACAGTGATGGGCACCGGCGCTCTCAGCAGCACCCCACTGTCGCACCCGGACGGCTCCCGAACTCCCGTAGGCCGCCTCCCGCCCATCGACGCACGGGTGCTCGAACTGTGGTCCCAACCCCACGAGGACCGTGGCCTGGAGGGCGAGCTGGACCACCGCGTGGAGCACTGGCGGGTGCTCAACGGCGATCAGATCCCCTTCGACTCCGAGGAGTTCCGGGCCTCGGAGCGCCGCATCATCGAGCACGCCGGGCGCTACGAGGCGCCCATGACCCACGGGCGCGCGGACCACTCCGGCATGGACCGCACCGAGGAACTTGGGCGCACCGAGGTGCCGACCCTGGTTATCTCCGCCCCGGCCGAGCCTGTCTTCCCGCCGCCGCACCCCGACCATCTCGCCCAAGTGATCGCCGGGGCACGGCTGGTGGAGATACCGGGCATGGGGCACGCCCTGCCCCGCGCCGTCCACGCACCCCTGGCCGCGGCCGTCCTCGACCACACCCTGGCCACGGACGCCCGCCCCCGACCAGAGGCGGGGACGTAACCTCGATCTCCTGGTCGGCTAGGCGCGGCACCTGGCGAGGAAGATCCAGGCGTGTTCGTAGCTGGCGGCGGATGGTGTGCCGTCCTAGCTGTGCTCAATCCCCTGGTGGGTGATGCTCGGTGAACGGGGGCACCCGTCCTATGAAGCTTCCCCTTGATGTTGGACACCTGGAGACTGGGACGTGAGGTTCCAGAGGAAGTAGTGCCAGGTGGGAAGCAAAAGCAACCGCAGCAGGCGGTACTCGGAGGAGTTCAAGCGCGACGCGGTCGCGCTGGTCCGCTCGTCCGGCAAGACCGTCACCGAGGTGGCCCGGGAGATCGGGATCAGCGCCGAGGGCCTGCGGAACTGGGTCAAACAGGACGTGGTCGACCACGGGCAGGGGGCGCCGGGCGAGCTCACAAGCGCGGAGCGGGAGGAACTGCGTCGGCTGAGGCGGCAGAACCGTGAGCAGGCCGAGACGATCGAGGTGCTGCGAAAAGCGGCGGTCTTCTTCGCGAAGGAGAGTGATCGATGAACGACGTGTATGCGTTCATCGAGGCGGAGAAGACCACCCACCCAGTCGCTCTGTTGTGCCGGCTGCTGAAGGTGGCCCGCTCCTCCTTCTACTCCTGGATGGCCGACGAGCAGGCCCGAGCCGCCCGCCGGGCCGCCGACGACGCCCTGGCCCACGAGATCACCGTCTTGCACATCGCCTCCCGGTGCACCTACGGGGTGCCGCGCATCCACGCCGAGCTGCGCAGGCTGGGCCGGCGGGTCAACCGCAAGCGAGTGGAGCGGATCATGCGTGAGCGCGACATCTGCGGGGTCACCCGGCGCAAGCGCCGGTCGCTGACCGTCCGGCGAAGAAGGCGGTGCCCGCTCACGACATGGTCGGCCGCGACTTCACGGCCGCCGCCCCGGGGCGGAAACTGGTCGGTGACATCACCTACATCCCCACCGATGAGGGCTGGCTGTATCTGGCGACCTGGCTGGACCTGGCGACCCGCGAGATCGTCGGCTACTCGATGGCCGACCACCACCGCGCATCCCTGGTGGTCGACGCACTGACGATGGCCGCCGGCCGCAGCGACCTCCAGCCCGGCTGCATCGTGCACTCGGACCGAGGCCCTGCGGAGTACACCGCTGACGAACTCCGCAGGGAAGTAAGCTGGTTGGGGCTGCGGCAGAGCATGGGACGAACCGGCTCGTGCTACGACAATGCCGCCGCCGAGAGCTTCCTCGCGCTGCTGAAAGCGGAGATCGGCACCCGCCGCTGGCCCGACCGGACCACTGCCCGCGCTGAGATCTTCACCTTCATCGAGACCTTCTACAACCGCAAGCGGCTGCGGAGGCATCCAGTCTGGGGCTACCTCACCCCGCTGGAGACCCGGCAGCGACACGAGCAAGAACACGCCCTCACAGCATAAGCGTCGAGTGTCCAGCAACACGGGGAAAGTTCATCACGCACCCTTTCCCAACGATCAGACGCGCATGGCACGCCACTCCATCCAGTGATCAACGCTCAAGTCCGCGTGTGGCTACGGGCCTTCCAGGGGCGCTTTTCTCCGGCAGATCAGGACGAGGGATTCCGAGGTTGGTGCGGCCGGCAGGGGCGCGGTCCGCCGTGTCCACCGCGGCTGCTGTATCTATGTGCCGCGGGATATGTCCGGGCGGCCGCCGTGGAGGGGAGCCTGCTGTGACGGCACAGCTGGCTCTGGGCAGGCGCTGTCACGTTGGCGGATGACGTGGGATGATCTCCGGGTTGATCATGCCGGAGGGGCGTTTGTGAGGAGCAGGTCGCCGTCGTACAAGGGGCACCGGTACCCGGTCGAGATCATCTCCCACTGCGTACGGCTGTACCACCGCTTCCCGCTCAGCTTCCGCGAAGTCGAAGAGCTCATGCTCGAGCGCGGTGTCGTCGTGTCCTACGAGACCGTCCGCCGCTGGTGTCTGAAGTTCGCGCAGACCTACGCCAGCGCACTGCGCCGTCGGTAGCCCCGGCCCGGCGACAAGTGGCACCTCGACGAGGTCTTCATCAAGATCAATGGCGAACGTCGGTACCTGTGGCGGGTCGTCGACCACGACGGGACGGTGCTTGACATCCTCGTGCAGGACCGCCGCGACAAGGCCGCGGCCAGGCGCGTCTTCCGCCGCCTGCTCAAGAAGACGGGTGCGGTGCCCCGGGTGATCGTCACTGACAAGCTCCGCTCCTACGGCGCGGCCCACCGCGAGGTCATGCCCTCCGTCGAGCACCGCTCCCACAAGGGGCTGAACAACCGGGCGGAGAACAGCCACCAGCCATGTTCTTGCCGAGTTGCGTGGCGCGGATCGCGGCGACGTACCCGCTCGAGCCGGCGCCGAGGACGATGACGTCGTAGTGCGCGCTCATGACGTGCCCCCTGGCCGGGGTGTTCGATGGTTGGCTCGTGGAGCGAGCGGTCATGCCGCGCGGTGGTGGGGCGCCAGGGTGGCGTGGATCTGGTCGCGGATGTCGGCGAGGACGGCTTCGTCGCTGCGGTGCAGGTACACGGTGGCGGTGGTGCTGATGTGGATGATCGCGGTGATCACCCGCGCCAGCGTTGCCGCGTCGGCGGCACCGATGTAATCGTTGCGGGTGAGTAGGCCGGTGACGCCGTCCTCGAGACGGCCGGCAAGGGTTAGACCCGCTTGCCGGTAGGGCTCGGCCGGGTCGCCGAAGACGAGTTCGTGCAGGTATGTGCGGCCGTTCTCGATGTGCTCCCTCACGCACTCCACCACGGGACGGATGAGAGCGACGACCGGCTCCAGCACGCCCTGCCCGACGGCGGCGTTCGCGGCGGCGAGGCCGACGTCGATGGCGGCGGCGAACTTCTCGTTCTGCACCATGATCAGCAACTCGGCCTTCGTGGACGCGTACAGGTAGAGGGTGCCGATCGCGACGCCGGCCCGGTGGGCGATCTGCTGCGTCGTGACCCCGCTGACGCCGTGTTCGGCGAACAGCTCACGGGCCGCGGTCATGATGCGCTCGCGCTTGGCCTGTTTGGCCCGCTCGCGGCGCCCGATCGGCATGTGGCCGCGTCCCATGGGACCTCCCTTGACAATAATTCTGAGTGCACTCATAGTTGAGTGTACTCGGATTGGCCGAGTGGGGCGAGACCCCGGAAGTCGCGCTGAATTGGCCGACCTGGTCTCAGACCTGGATAAATAGGATGAAGGCAAGGAGAGACGCCCCATGAGAGCGTTCGTCGTCACCAAGTACAAGGAGCCGCTGCAGGAGGTGGAGGTCCCTGAGCCCACCGTGGGGGAGCACGACGTGCTTGTGCGGGTGGAGGCTGCCGGGCTGAACCCGCTGGATGAGAAGATCCGCGCCGGTGAGTTCAAGCAGATCCTGCCCTACAAGCTGCCACTGATCCTGGGCAACGACGTCGCGGGCACCGTCATCGGTGTCGGGACGGCAGTTCGCGGCTTCAAGCCCGGAGACGAGGTCTACGCCCGGCCCGACCAGAACCGCATCGGCACCTTCGCCGAGCGCATCGCCGTCGCGGAGGGCGACCTGGCGCTCAAGCCCGCCTCGATCAGCATGGAAGAGGCGGGCTCGCTGCCGCTGGTGGCGCTCACGGCGTGGCAGGCGCTGGTGGAGCGCGGGAAGGTGCGGCCCGGGCAGAAGGTTCTCATCCATGCCGGCGCCGGCGGGGTCGGTTCGATCGCGATCCAGCTCGCCGCGCACCTCGGTGCAAGCGTCGCCACGACCGCCAGCGGTTCCAACGCGCACTTCGTGCGCGCGCTCGGCGCGGACACGGTGATCGATTACCGCAGCCAGGACTTCGAGCAGCTCCTGACCGGCTACGACGTGGTGTTGGACAGCCTCGGTGGGGAGACTCTCGAGAAGTCCCTGCGGGTGCTCAAGCCCGGCGGCAAAGCCATCGGGATCTCCGGCCCCCCGGACCCCGCGTTCGCCCGCGAGGCCGGCCTGAACCCGCTGCTGCGCCTGGCGGTCGCAGGCCTGAGCCGCAAGATCCGCAACCAGGCCAAGAAGCTCGGCGTGACGTACGAGTTCCTGCTCATGCGCGCCAGCGGCGACCAGCTCCGCCGGATCACCACCCTCATCGACCAGGGCGTGGTGCGCCCGGTCGTGGGAAAGGTGGTCCGCTTCGACCAGACCCCCCAGGCGCTGCAGTCCCTGTCCCAGGGCGGCATCCGCGGCAAGGCCGTCATCGGCAACAGCTGACCCGCCGCAACCGCGACGGGCGTCACAGAACACACGAGGAGAATCCGTCATGAGCAGCACCGACACCCCGAACGAAGCCGTCATCACCTCCTACGCGAAGGCGCCGGCCCGCACCGTCAGCGCCGGAGGCGTCACCTACGCCTACCGCGAGCTGGGGCCGAAGGGCGGCATCCCCGTCGTCTTCTTCGTCCACCTCGCCGCGACCCTGGACAACTGGGACCCCCGCATCATCGACCCCGTCGCGAAGGGCCGTCACGTCATCGCCTTCGACAACCGCGGTGTCGGAGCGTCCACCGGCCGGGTGCCGGACAGCGTCGAGGCGATGGCCGACGACGCCTACACCTTCATCAGGGCGCTCGGGTACGACAAGATCGACGTCTTCTCCTTCTCCCTCGGCGGCATGGTCGCCCAGGCCCTGGTGGTGAAGCACCCCGAGCTCATCCGCAAGCTCGTCCTCACCGGCACCGGGCCCAAGGGCGGCAAGGACATCGACAAGGTCGCCGGCACCACCTACTGGGACATCCTGCGCGCCACCTTGACCCGCTCGGACCCCAAGGAGTTCCTGTTCTTCAACCGCAACGCCACCGGCAAGCCCGCCGCGCGCGCGTTCGTCAACCGGCTCAAGGAGCGCACCGTCGACCGCGACGCGGAGATCAAGGTCAAGGCGTTCCAGACACAGCTGAAGGCGATCAAAAAGTGGGGGCGCTCCGCCCCCGACGACCTGTCGACGATCACGCAGCCCACCCTGATCGCCAACGGCGACAACGACCGCATGGTGCCCTCGGTCCTGTCGGAGGACCTGCACCGGCGCATCAAGGACAGCAAGGTGATCATCTACCCCGACTCCGGGCACGGCGGCATCTTCCAGTACCACCAGAAGTTCGCCCCCGTGGCGGTCGAGTTTCTGGCCCGATGACCAGCGCCTGACCAGGAAGACAAGGGAAACATCATGAGCACGTCACCAGCCGTCGCACCCCTTGAAGTGAAGAAGCCTCTCACCTCCTCGATCCTGCTGTGGGTGCGCACCGACCAGCCCCGCCAGACCGGCATGGACCACTGGAAGGGCCCGCACTCGGGGATCATCTCCGCCACCCCGGGCCTGGAGGAGTACCGGCAGATCCACCTCGCCGAGCACAACCCGGGCCGGTGGCCGGCCACCGACGGGGTCCAGACCGCGATCCCCGCAGACCGGAAGATCGACGGCGTCGCGGAAGTCACCTTCCAATCGGCGCTTGCGCCCCTGAAAGGGCGCGAGCAGACGAAGCTGGCCTACGCCGACGAGATCAACGTGTTCCGCCGCACCCTGCTCTACGCCGGCCCGCCGAACTCCTCTCGGTGGTACGACGTCGCAGGCCCCGGACAGACGGTCGGTGCCCGCGCGCTGATCTACCTTCGCCGCAGGGACGGGGCCGGCGCCGGCGCCTTCCGAAAGCTCGTCAACGAGCAGCTCGCTCCCGCACTCGCCGGCACCGGAGTGCTGAAGGAGCTGCGCACGCAGACGTTCCTGCCCTGGATCGAAAAGCTCTGGGACACCCCGGACGTCGCCCACGACAACCCCCACGACCAGCGCTTCCATGCCTCGGTCAGCCTCGGGTTCACCGACACTGCGGCACGGGACGCCTTCTTCACCGGCAACGTGATCGAGGACCTGTCCAACCGGCTGGCACCGCAAGTCTCCGCGATCCACGCCTACGACGTCACCGCCGCCCTCACCTACGTCAAGAACGGCGAGATCCTCCCGCGCTACCAGGAGTGAGCGGCGCGCCGATGGGAAGCGGGACCGCCGGATCTGCTCGTCAAATCCATCCGCCCCGGCTTCCTGGCCCGGCCCTCCTCGCCCCCCCGTCGCCGTCTGATACCCATCATGCATCTGGAGCCAGCCATGAGTGAGCAGAGCACCATCCACTACGAGCGCACCTCACCGCAGATCGCGAAGATCACCTTCGCCAACCCGCCTGTCAACCTCATCGCCGGCGAGACCGTCCTGCGCCTCATCGAGATCGTCGAAGAACTGGCCACCGACCCGGACATCCAGGTCGTGCTGTTCGACAGCGCCACCCCCGACTTCTTCTACAACCACTTCGACCTGGCCGCCGCAGCCGACTTCCCCGCCCCCGAGGACCCGGACGCGGTGCCGGCATGGACGAATCTGGTCCTGGAACTCTCCAGGGCGCCGTACATCACCATCGCGGCCATCCGGGGACGCACCCGCGGCGGCGGGAACGAGCTCGCCCTCGCCCTCGATCTGCGCTACGCCAGCCGGGAGAAAGCGATCTTCGGGCAGCCAGAGGTCGGTAGCGGACTGCTGCCCGGCGGTGGCGGCACCGAACGCCTGCCCCGCGCCATCGGACGCGACCGCGCCCTGGAAGCCATCCTCACCAGCGACGACTACGACGCCGACACCGCCGAACGCTGGGGCTGGATCACCCGCGTCCTCCCCGACAGCGAACTCGACGCCTTCGTCGGCACCGTCGCCGCCCGGCTGGCCTCCTTCGACCGCGCCTCACTCGCCTCAGCCAAAGCCCAGATCAACCGGGCATCCCTGCCCCCGGACGCGGACCTGGTCGCCGCGTACGGCGAGTTCACCCGATCCCTCACCCTCCCCGGGTTCCTCACCCGCGCCGCCGGCACGCAGGCCGTCGTCGAACAGGCCGGCATCGACTTCGAGTACCGTCTCGGGCACTACATCGGCATCGCCAACCAGCAACGCTGACACCCATCAGAAAGCGAGCACGGACGCAGCCGATGCCGCGTCCGTCCTCTTTTGCCACAGGGCCCACCTGATGTCCGACGTCTTCGGCACCGTGGTCGACCGGCGCACCGGCATCGAGGGCGAATTCGAACGCGTCTGCGCCTCTCCGGGCCACGGGCCGATTGGCCAGGACTCACCACCCAGTGGCGCAGCCTGTACCCGCTGACACTGCTACGGCTGGCGTTCGGGGCAGTGCCCTGGCGGTCGCTGGACGAACTGCACCGGATGATGCGCGGACGAGTGCGCGCCGAGCATGGCCTGACCGAGCTTCACCGACACCGACCGGGCCGAACTCGCGGTGCCTGGCACCGTCTTAGAGCTCCTAACAAAGGCGCTGAACGTGCCGGTAAGTGATGAGGCAGGTGGCGAGGCCGAGGAAGGCTTCGTGGATGTCGTCGCGTCGTTCCCATCGGATGCGCAGTCGGCGGAAGCCGTGCAGCCAGGCGATCGTGCGCTCGACCACATAGCGGAAGATGCCCAGGCCAGATCCGTGTGGCTGGCCTCGCTCGGCGATGACCGGGCGGATGCCCCGCGCCCACAGCAGCCGGCGGTACTTGTCGTGGTCGTAGCCGTGGTCCGCGAGAAGCGCGTCGGGCCGGAGTCTGGGCCGGCCGACGACGCCTGCCACAGCGGGGACCTTGTCCAGCAGCGGCAGGAGCTGGGTGACGTCGTTGCGGTTGCCGCCGGTCAGCGACACCGCGAGCGGGATGCCCTGGCCGTCGGTGAGGACGTGGTGCTTGCTGCCCGGCCGTGCGCGGTCGGCCGGGCTGGGCCCGCTTTTGGGCCGCGCCGAGCGGCCCGCACGTGGGAGGAGTCGATCACCGCCCGCGACCAGTCCAGTTTCCCCGCGGCCCGCAGCTTCCTCAGCAGCACCAGCTGCAGTTCGTCCCACACGCAGGCCTCGTTCCACGCGGCCAGCCGCCGCCAGCACGTCATCCCCGAACCGAAGCCCAGCTCCTGCGGCAGGTACTCCCACTGGATGCCGGTATGCAGCACGAACAGAATCCCGCACAAGGCCTGCCGATCCGGCACCCGAGACCTGCCCTCCACCAGCTTCGGCCCCGGCTCAGGCAGCAACGGTTCGATCAGCGACCACAGTTCGTCCGACACGATCCACGGACGTGACTCCCTCTTTCCCGCAACAACACCAATGAGCGACCAGACCGACAGTCACATGATCAACGGCTTCTGTTAGGGCCTCTTAGCCCGTGGCCCGACAGCCGTGATGGTCTGTCACCACGGTGGCGCCCCGCTGCTGGTCGGGCTGCTGGCGGATCGACCGCCGATGTCATCCACGGCTCGACGGCCGCGACGGTGCACCCCTTCTCGACACCGGCCGGCCAACTGTTCGAACGCGATGGATCACGGGGTCCCGGCGTGAAGAGATCGCGTCGGGACCGAAGAACAAGCTCAGGCGTCCGTGCTGTGCAGGTCCGGGTAAAGCGCCTCGACCGGGCCGCTCAGAGCCACCTTGACCCCCTTGGTCAACTCGTCGGCCAGGACCTCGTATTCTCCGGCCTCGACGGCGTCGTAGACCGTCGTCACCAACTGTGCCGGCAGCATCTTGGGTCCGTCAGCGTGCGCGGCCATATCGGTGTCGACGTAGCCCATGTGCACACCCGTCACGTGGACGCCCATGGGTGCGAACTCGATGCGCAGCGAGTTGGTGGCCGACCACAGTGCGGCCTTGGACGCGCTGTAGGCGCCGCCGAAGGCATACCAGCTGGCAACGGAGTGCACGTCGATGAGGATTGACCCCTTCTTGGCGGCGAGGATCGGTGCGAAGGCGCGGGCAAGGAAGACCGGTCCGAAGAAGTTCGTCTCCATGTTCGCCCGGATGTCCGCCTCGGTGACGTCCAGCAGGCTCGCGCTCGGCGGGATGGCGCCCGCGTTGTTGACGAGCACGGTGACATCCGCCGCGGCGGCGACGGCCGCGGCGATCGACGCGCGGTCGGTGACGTCAAGGGTCAGGGGGACGATGCGGTCATCGTCCCAGGCGCGGGGGGAACGGGCGGTGGCGTAGACCTTGACGGCGCCGCGAGCCAGGGCGTCGTGGACGAAGTGGGTGCCGATACCGCCATTGGCGCCGGTGACGAGGACGACTGCTCCATCGAGAGAGGGCATTGGTTCCTTCTTTCCAAGGTGGTGTGAAGTGCGTGGCTGTGCACGGATGGAGCAATGACTCGTCGCCCCGCCATGGGAGAATGAGCGGAGCCACATTCGAGCCCACGCGGTACTGACTGCAATCATAACTGATTGCAGTCAGAATCTACTCCTGGAGGACCCCGCCATGTCTGTCGCCCCCCGGTCGGTCGGACGGCGCGAGCGGAACAAGCAGGAGAAATTCGACCGCATCGTCGCTGCCGCCACTGAGCTGTTCGCCGAACACGGCATCGATGAGGTCACGACCCAGCAGATCGCCGACAAGGCCGACATCGGCACCGGGACCCTGTTCCTTTATGCCAAGACCAAGGGCGAACTCCTCCTCCTTGTCCAGAACGCCAAGTACGCCGAAGCACTTGAGCAGGGCCGGGCGGACGCCGAGGTCATCCCAGGCGTGCTGGACGCGGTGCTGGCGATCGTCCGGCCGATCGTCGAGTGCAACCGCACCCAGATCGACAACGGACGCACTTACCTGCGAGAGATGGTCTTCGGCGACCCCGAGGAGCCCCGGCACAGCGCGGCACTCGCCATCGTCGCGCAGACCGAGGAGGCCATCGCCGCCGTGCTGCGCCGAGACGAGCGGGTCACAGAGGGCGACGCCGCGACGCTGGCGCACATCGTGTCCGCCGTGATGTTCCTCAGCACGGCGGCGAGCGTGAACATCGCCTTGAGCGTCGAGGAGATCGTGCAGGACATCCGGGGGCAGGTTGACGTCCTGCTGCCTCGCTGAAGCGCGGTCCAGCCTCAGGCCCAGGCGACCATCCGGGTAGTCCTCGGCTGCATCATGGCCCGAATCCATAAATGGCAGACCATCCGGCCGTTGCTGCCCATTCTCCGACATGGCCGGAGGGGTGGGCCGACCGCCCTCGATCCTGCTCGATCAGGTCGAGGACGTCATCGTGGCGACCTTGGAGTCCGCTTCGGGCAAGGACACGCACTGGTCACGGGCCTCGATGGCCCAGCGCGCGGGCCTGCCGAACTCGACCATCGGGCGGATCTGGAAGCGGTTCGACCTCAAGCCGCACCTGCAGGACTCCTTCAAACTCTCCACCGACCCGCGGCTGACCGCTGATCGCGGAACCCACCGCGATCAGCGATACGGCCGTCCGGTCGACGTCCGCCACGCAGGGGAAGAAGACCGCGGCGACGGTGTTGACCACGGTGGCGAGGACGTTCTTCGCGGCGTTGCGGCGTTGCGGTGTTGCGGTGTCTCGTGGGGAGCATGCCCAGCAGGGACATGCGGACGATCTCCTGAGCGGCGGCGAAGCAGCCGCCGTTCGCTGTAGACGTTCGCGAGGGTCCGGCCCGTGAACAGTGGCGGGCCACCGTCGCGCGCCCGGCGAAGGAGTCGCGCTTCTCAGCCCCCGGGGCTGCCGACTACGTCATCGGTTTCCTCGTCGCGCACAGGGCCGGCACGGTCGCCGCCCCCTACTCGTTGCCGGGCGGAACGGGGAACGTGATGCCGCACAGTCTGCGGATCTCGTCCATCGCCCGGAGTGTGACGACGGATTCGCACAGAGGGCGCAACGGGGTCTCCCGCAGGCCCGCGGCGATGCACCGGGCCGCCTCGGCGGCCTCGAAGTGCAGAGCGTCGTGGGCGTTGCGGGGCTCGGTGCGGATCAGCGTGGTGCCACCGCCGGCGGGGGTGAGGACGAGGTCGCCGGGCTGGTAGAAGGGGCCGGGCAGGCTGAGGGTGGCCCGGGTGCCCGCGATGGTCGCGGTGGTGGGAGTGTCGCTGAAGAGGGTGGTGTGGACGACGGCCTGGTTGCCGTGCGGGTCGTGGAGGATCGCGGACGTCTGGCCGTTCACTCCCGCTGGGTGCGGCTGGCCGGAAGCCTGCACCCGCGCCGGTGCGCCCAGGACCCAGGTGGCCAGTGAGACGGGGTAGGTGCCGAGGTCCAGCAACGGCCCGCCGGCCAGCTCCGGGCGCAGGATGCGGTGCCCCGGGCCGAAGTGCTCGCCCAGGTCTGCCAGGACGGTATGGACGTCGCCGAGGACACCCGATTCGAGGATCTGGCGGACGACGTCGAACTTGGGCAGGAAGAAGGTCCACAGGGCCTCGGCGCAGAACAGGCCGTGCGCGGCGGCGAGTTCGGAGATCTCGGCCGCCTGGGCGGCGTCCAGCCCGATCGGCTTCTCCACCAGTGTGTGCTTGCCGCCCTCCAACGCCAGCCGGGCGCAGGCGAGATGGGCGGTGTGCTCGGTGGCGACGTACACGATGTCGACGTCCTCGGCGGCGACCAGGTCCTCGTACGAGCCGTAGGCGCCGGGTATGCCATGGCGGTCCGCGAAGTCCTTGGCGCGGGCCGCGTCGCGGGAGGCTACGGCCGTGAACCGCTGGCGGGTGTGGCGTCGGACGGAGTCCACGAAGCGCTCCGCGATCCAGCCTGTGCCAAGGACACCCCAGCGCAGGGCGGGGGCGTCCATCGGGTCGGGGGTGCGGGGGAGGGGCAAGGCGGTAGGGAAGGCGGTCATCGTTCAGACCTCCAGGACCGGGGCGGTGGGGGAGCTGGACATCGGTCAGACCTCCGGGACCTGGACGGGGACGGTCCGGCCGCCGGCCTTCATGGACGCGATGACGGCCTCGGCCACCGCGGAGGCCACCAGCCCGTCGTACGAGGTGGCCAGCGGCGTCGGGTGGCCCGCGGTCACGGCGTCGGTCCACGCCTGGAGTTCCAGGCGGTAGGCGTCGGCGAAGCGGGGACGCCAGTCGGCCGGGTATCCGGTGGAGCGGGCGCGGGTCGAGTCGGTCACCAGCCGTGCCGGGTTGGTGAGGGCGAGCGTGCCGTGCTCGCCCGCCACCTCGCAGCGAATGTCGTAGCCGTACCCCGCGTTGAGGAACACCTCGGCGGTGGTCAGGACACCGTCGGCCGTGCGCAGCAGCATCAGTTGGGGATCGCGGAGTCCGGCCGTCACCGAGGTGGCGCGCCCCGTGTGCCAGCTGACCTCGGTGATCGGCGAGTCGAGCAGCCACGGTACGGTGTCGAACTCGTGAATGGCCGATCCGGTGACGCTGAACTCGTCGGTGCAGCCGGGTGCGGAGGACACGCCCCGGCTGACGCAGTGCACGAGCAGAGGAGCTCCGCAACTCCCCGCGGAGACGGCGGATTTCAGCTCGACGTACGCCGGGTCGAAGCGGCGCATGAAGCCCAGGGAGATGAGCCCGCCGCCGGCCTGCCGCTCCTCCCGGACGACCCGTAGGCACTCGCCGAGGGCCGGGGCGAGCGGCTTCTCGCACAGCACCGGCTTTCCGGCCCGCACGGCGGCGACGGACAGATCCGCGTGGGTGGAGTCGTGCGAGGCGATGACGACAGCGTCCACGCCCGGGTCCGCTATCAGCGCGTACGGGTCGTCGGTGGCTCGCGCGCCGGGAACCGTGCCGGCGACGGAGGCCGCACGCTCCTTGTCGATGTCGGCGACCAGCACGACATCGGCACCGGAGACCTGACGGTGCAGGGTGGTCACATGGTCGGCGCCCATGTTGCCCGCGCCGATCACACCGATCCGCAGGGTGCTCATACCAGGTTCACCCACGTTCCGCTCTCCACGGACCGCGTCATGGCGTCCACCACGGCCGCGCTGTGCACGGCGTCGTCCAGCGTGGCGCCGTACGGCTTGCCCTCGGCGACGGAGCGCAGGAAGCGGTACGCCTCGATGACCTTCAGGTCGTCGTAGCTCATGCTGGAGGCCGCGCCGGGCTGGAAGGCGGCGTACTCGCCGGCGCCGGGGCCGACGTACACGGTACTGACGGGCTGGTCCTGATAGCTCGTGCCGCGGCTGACGCCCAGTTCGTTCATGCGGCGGAAGTCCCAGAAGACCGCTCCCTTGGTGCCGTGCACCTCGAAGCCGTAGTTGTTCTGCTCGCCGACCGAGACCCGGCAGGCTTCCAGGACCCCCCGGGCGCCGGAGGCGAAGCGCAGCAGGCAGTTGACGTAGTCCTCGTTCTCGACCGGGCCGAGTTCGCCGCCGGTGGCCAGTGTGTGGCCGGCGGTGGCGCCGGTCGGGCGGGCCCGCTCCGGAATGAAGACGGCGGTGTCCGCGGTCAGGGAGGCGATGTCGCCCAGCAGGAAGCGGGCCAGGTCGGCGCCGTGCGAGGCGAGGTCGCCCAGTACGCCGCTGCCGCCGCGCTCCCGTTCGTAGCGCCAGGTCAGGGCGCCGTCCGGGTGGGCTGCGTAGTCGCTGAAGAGGCGGACACGGACATGGGTGACCGTCCCGAGTTCGCCGGAGGCGATCAGCTCGCGGGCCGACTCGACGGCGGGCGCGTTGCGGTAGTTGAAGCCGACCGTGCCCTGCACGCCCGCCGTGGCGATCGCACCGGCGACCGCGCTCGCGTCGGCCGTGGTAAGGCCGACCGGCTTCTCGATCCAGATGTGCTTGCCCGCCTCGGCCATCGCGACGCCGATCTCCCGGTGCAGGAAGTTCGGCGCGGTGATGCTCACCGCCTGCACGCGCGGGTCGGCGACGATGTCGCGCCAGTCACGGGTCGTCGAGGCGAACCCGAACTGCGCGGCGGCCTCCTCGGCCCGGCCCGGCACCTCCTCGGCGACCGTCACGAGTTGTGGCCGCACGGCCAGCTGCGGGAAGTGGTGCGGGATCCGCGCGTACGCCTGGGTATGCACCCGCCCCATCCATCCGAAACCCACGACGGCGACACCGAGCGAAGTCACTGTGACTGCCCTTCTTTGGACCGGTCCATAAACTGTCTCGGTCACCCTGGGGCCCGTACTCCCTGATGTCAAGACCTTTGACAGCGAATCCGTCGTATGGAACGGTCCACCCATGAGACCTCCGACCATCCGTGACGTGGCCGAACGGGCCGGCGTGTCGAAATCGCTGGTCTCCCTGGTGCTCCGAGGCTCCGACCAGGTGCGCCCCGAGAGGCGGCAGGCCGTGCTGGCCGCCGTCGAGGAACTCGGCTACCGGCCGAACGCCGCCGCCCGCAGTCTCAGCGAGCGTCGAACCCGCTCGGTCGGCGTACTGCTGCACGACATGCGTAACCCCTGGTTCGTGGAACTGCTCGACGGCCTCAACTCCCGCCTCCACGACAGCGGTCTGCACATGCTGCTGGCCGACGGTCACCTCAACCGCCGCCTCGGCGACGATCTCACCCGAACCTTCACGGAGCTGCGGGTCGACGGCCTGATCGCCGTCGGCACACTGCCGCCCTCCGAGGCGCTGCGGGCGGCGGCGGCGCAGATTCCCACGGTGGTCGCGGGCGCTCGCGAACCGGCGCTGCCGCGCGTGGACATCGTCGCCAACGACGACGAACACGGCGCCCGCCTCGCCACCGAACACCTCATCGGCCTCGGTCACCGGCGCATCGCCCACATCGCCGGACAGGGCGTCGTCGGCGAACTGCGCCGACGCAGTTTCGAGACGGTCATGCGCGAACACGCACTCGCCGGTCTCGCGTCCGTGGAGGAGGGCGACCTGACGGAGGAGGGCGGCTACCGGGCAATGGTGCGGCTGCTGAGTGCCCCGCAGCGGCCGAGCGCCGTCTTCGCCTTCAACGACATCGCGTGCGTGGGCGCCCTGTCCGCGGCCGAGGAGTCGGGTCTCCAGGTGCCACGAGACCTTTCCCTCGTCGGCTACGACAACACGTACCTCTCGCGCCTGCGCCACCTGTGGCTCACCACGGTCGACAACGCCAGCCACGACGTCGGCCGCCGCGCCGCGCAGCACCTCCTCGACCGGATCACGGACCCTGCCCGTCCGAGCGAGACCGTCCTCGCGACACCGACGCTCGAAGTGCGGGGTACGACGGCGCCTCCCTCGACCACGTACCCGGCGCCACGCACCTGACCGGTGCCGCCGCCGTCAGGAACTCCGGGTGGTGCCCTGCTGGGCGTGGGCGAAAGCCGCCACGGCCACGGAATCGTCCCCCCTTCGGCTCCCCGCGGGTAGGGCGTCACGATCCCGTGGGCTTTGAGACGGCGGTCCATGAGAGGGCAATGGGATGGCCGCCACCGGCGCCATCGCATGCTCAACCGTGAGCGGCCGGCGCCGGTCCCGGACGGAAACCTGCTCATCAACATGTCTCGGGGCCCCGGCTGCTCCCTTGCTCGCGCAGAGCCTTCGGCGCCACTCGCGCGGGCAGGCTGCTGTTTCCTCATGATGTGGTCCACGCTTCGCCAAGAGTTCGCTCCGGTGGCTCGGGCGGCGTGTCTTCCGTAGCCCGGCTGCCGGGTCGGACGAACGCGATGAAGTCCGTTCCGGAAGGGGGGACTTGACGCGACACCGTCCACCGAGCGGCCAGGGTGGTCGCCAACTCCGCCGGACATCTGAGGGCCCCGTGTCCTCAACTCGCTCATTGCGAAGCTGATGGAATAGGTCGACTGCAATCGATACCCTCACCAACGCCCATCGCGCCGAGCGGTGGACACCCGCGAAGTGCTCAAGCCGTGGTGCCCACCTTCTGGACGCAGGTAGGTACCACGGCTTGGTACGTGAGGAGACAGCGGAGGGCAGTTCAGGAGGCCCTTTGACCAGCGGCCGAGGTTGGCGTGGTGAGGTCTTCGGCTTCGGGGAGTTCGTCGACGTCGACGCCGCGTACTTGGGCGAGTTCGTGTTTGAGGGCTGCGAGTTCGGCGCCGCCGGCCATGTGGTTGGTGAGTTCTTCGAGGCTGACCTCGCTGCGGGCGGCGGAGAGTTCCATGGTGCCCAGGCGCAGGACGCTGAAGTGGTCGCCGACCATGTAGGCGTGGTGCGGGTTGTGGGTGATGAAGATGACGCCCAGGCCCTTGTCACGCGCGGCCGCGATGTACTTCAGCACCACACCGGACTGCTTGACGCCGAGGGCGGCGGTGGGCTCGTCGAGGATGAGGACGCGGGCGCCGAAGTAGACGGCGCGGGCGATCGCCACGGACTGGCGCTGGCCGCCGGAGAGGGTGCCGATGGGCTGGTCGAGGTCGTCCAGGACGATGCCCATGTTCCGCAGTTCCGCATCCGCGGTCTTCTTCATCTTCTCGATGTCGAGTCGGCGGACCGGCCAGGGGCCCTTGGTCATCTCGGAGCCGAGGAAGAAGTTGCGCCACACCGGCATCAGGGGGACGGTCGCCAGGTCCTGGTAGACGGTGGCGATACCGGCGTCCAGCGCCTCACGGGGCGTGCCGAAGTGGACGGGGTTGCCGTCGATGAGGACTTCGCCCTCGGTGTGCTGGTGCAGCCCGGAGATGATTTTGATCAGCGTGGACTTGCCGGCGCCGTTGTCGCCCAGGACGCAGGTGACCTGGCCGGAGCGGACGGCGAGGTCGATGCCGTGCAGGGCGCGGATGTTGCCGTAGGACTTGCCGGTGCTGCGCAGTTCGACGATCGGAGCGGCGTCCTTCGGCGAACTCTCCTGGGTGAGCGTGCCGTTGGGGGAGGTGGTTTCGTTGGTTGTCATCAGTTCACCTCCGGGTCGCCTGGCGGCGGACCCACAGATTGACGAGGGCGGCGATCAGGAGCATCACGCCGAGGAACGCCTTGAACCAGTCGGGGTTCCAGTTGGCGTAGACGATGCCCTGGGAGACCATGCCGAAGATGAAGGCACCGATGACCGGGCCGATGGCCGAGCCGTAGCCGCCGGTGAGCAGGCAGCCGCCGATGACCGCGGCGATGATGTACAGGAACTCGTTGCCGACACCTTCGCCGGACTGCACGGTGTTGAACGAGAACAGCAGGTGCATGCCCACGAACCAGGCGCCCACGCCCACGCCCATGAACAGGGCGATCTTCGTGAACTTCACCGGGACACCGACCGCGCGGGCACTGTCCTGGCTGCCCCCGACGGCGAAGATCCAGTTGCCGAACTTGGTGCGCAGCAGGATCCAGGTCGCGATCGCGGCGAACACCAGCCAGTACACGATGGTGATCTTGAAGTTGACGTCACCGATGCTGAACTCGGAGGCGAAGACCTTCTTGGCCTGGTCGAAGCCGTCCATGTCGGCGATCGAGTCGGACGCCACGTTCCCGGTGAAGATCTTCGTGACGGCGAGGTTGGCGCCCTGCAGGATCAGGAACGAGCCCAGGGTGACCAGGAAGCTCGGCAAACCGGTCTTGATCAGCAGCCAGCCGTTGAACGCCCCCACCGCCAGCGACACGATCAGCGCGACGAACACGCCCGTCCACACGTTCATGGACAGCTGGAAGCTGAGGATCGCCGCGGTCAGCGCCGAGGTCGTGACCGCGACACCCGCGGACAGGTCGAACTCCCCGCCGATCATCAACAACGCCACCGGGAGCGCCATGATGCCCATGACGGACGCCTGGTAGAGCACCGTGGCCAGCGCGCTGGTCTCCCGGAAGGAAGGCGCCGCCGCGAAGAAGAACAGATACACGCCGACCGCGGCGATCGACGCACCCACCTCGGGACGGGCCAACACCCTGCGCCCCAGAGACCGCTGCTTGGTGCGGCCGTCCTTCTGAGCGGCCGGCGAGGCCGGCGACGAGGAATTCGCCGCCGGTGCCGTTACTTGGGTCATGACCGGATCACCGAGTGCCCTTCGCGGCGAACGCGGCCACGGCGTCGGCGTTGTCCTTGGTGATGAAGGCCGGGCCGGTGAGGACGGGTGCGGTACCGCCGCCGCTGAAGTTGCCGTTGTTCTTGTACAGCCACAGACCGTCGACGGAGAGGTAACCCTGGAGGTAGGGCTGCTGGTCGACCGCGAACTGGATGCTGCCGTCCTGGACGGCCGTCACCAGGTCCTTGTTGAGGTCGAACGTGGCGATCTTGGCCTTGCTGTTGGCGTCGGACACCGACTGGACCGCCGTCAGGGCGAACGGGGCACCGAGCGTGACGACCTCGTCGATGGACTTGTCCTGGTTGAGCTTCGCGGTGATCGTCGACTTCACGGACGGCATGTCGGTGCCGTTGACGTAGAGGATGTCGGTCTTGCCGCTGAAGCCCTTCTTCAGGCCGGCGCAGCGGGCCTCCAGGGCTACGTGTCCCTGTTCCTGGATGACGCAGACGGCGTGCTTGGCGCCCGATTCGTTGAGGCGTTCACCGAAGGCCTGGCCGGCGATGTTCTCGTCCTGGCCGAAGTACTCCAGCATGCCGAGCTTTTTCCAGTCGTCGAGGCCCGCGTTGAAGCCGACGACGGGAATGCCCGCGGCGGTGGCCTTGGCCACGGCGTCCTTCATCGCGTCAGGCTTGGCCGCGGTGAGCGCGATGCCGTCGACCTTCTGGTCGATCGCGTTCTGTACAAGGTTGGCCTGGTTGCCGGCGCTCGGGTCGCTGGAGTAGACCAGCTTGATGTTGTCCTTGGCGGCAGCGGCTTCGGCGCCCTTGCGGATCAGGTCCCAGAAGGTGTCACCGGGGGCGGCGTGGGTGATCATCGCGACCGTCATCCGGGGGGTGTCGGCCTTGCCCGCGGAAGCGGCGGCACCGCTTTCTTCGGACTTCTTGCCGCCGGAGCTGCTGGAACATCCGGTGGCAAGCAGCGCCCCGGTGATGGCGACGGCGGCCAGAGTGGCGGCTCGGTGGTTTCTGTACATGTTCCTCGCACCTCGGTGTGCTGGTAAGGATGGCTTTGTGTCGGGCGGTGTGGAGCGGCTTCGGGTATGTGCCGGGCCGGTGTCCGCGGCGTGTGACAGACACCGGCTGAGTGCGCGGGATGATCCCGCGGTGATAGCCGGAGCCGACGGGTCGGCGGCCGCGATCAGCGGATGTGCCCTCGGGTCGTGAGGCCGGTGGGCGGGAGCGCGAGCGCCTGCCGGCGGCGGAGCGTCGTGCTCGGTGGTCTTGGTGCGGACCACCCGGCTACTTCACTAGAGCGCTGTATTAGCGCGCTCTAGTTGGCGTAACTATGGATCCGGCCACCAGTGATGTCAATAACCTTGTCAGGACGTATCGACAAGGTCTGTGCGCTCTGACGTTCCGGTCGTTGCTGCAGGGGTGCCCGGCCCTGACGGGATCACCGCACGGGTCACCACGGTGCGGCGGAGTGTGAGTGGTGACGACAGGACGGACCGGAACGCCGGGCATGGTGAGGGCGCCGGCCGTCACCGCTGACCGGGATCGGTCGTCCAGGGCTTCGCTCAGGAAGCGAGTTCCTTGCGGATGCGGTCGAGCATGAAGGCGGAGGATTCGTGGGCGCGTTCCTCCCAGGCGAAGACGCAGGCGGTGGCGACACCGTCGAAGTCCAGCTCGCGCAGGGTGGAGAAGAAGGCGTTCCAGTCGACCTCGCCCTGGCCGATGTCCAGGTGCTGGTGGATTCGGGCCGTGGTGCCGGGCGGGTTGAGGATGTAGCGCAGGCCCGACGAACCCTTGTGGTTGAAGGAGTCGGCGATGTGTACATGCTGGAGCTTGTCGCCCGCATGGCGCATCATCGCCGCGATGTCGGCCGTCGGATCGGCTCCGGACAGATGGAAGGAGTGCGGGGCGCAGTAAAGGTAGTTCACCCAGGGCTTGTTGACGGCGCGGACCAGGTCGACCGCCGGGGTGTTCTCCTCGCAGAAGTCGTCCGGGTGCGCCTCCAGGTTCAGTGCGATGCCCTCCCGTTCGAACAGCGGCAGCAGTTCCTCCAGCGAGCGCCAGAACGCGGCCTCGCTCTCGGCGGCGCGCTCGGGTCGGCCGTTGAACTCCGAGTTCATCAGCGGGCATTCGAGGTCGGCGGTGATCTCGATCATCCGCTTCCAGTAGCGGACGGCGGCCTGCCGTTCGTCCTCGTCCGGCGAGGACCACTTGTACAGCGGCAGCACCGAGGAGAGTCGAACTCCGTGTGTGCGCAGGGAGTTCATCAGTTCCGCGATCCGCGCGTCGTCGGCGCGCGGGTGCAGGAAGAACGGCATGAAGTCGTCGCGCGGCGACAACTCGATGTACTCGTAGCCGAGTTCGGCCACCGTGCGCACCATGTCGTCGATCGGCAGGTGGCGGAACATGTACGGGTCGAGGGCGATCTTCACGTGGCACCTCCGTAGAGCGCGGGCCTGGGCTTCATGTCGGCGGCGACGACGGCGCCGTCGGACTGGAGGGAGGAGACGGCCGCGTCGGTGATGACAGTCGCCGCGTAACCGTCCCAGGCGGAAGGCCCGGTGGGCTCGGCACCCGTCGCGACGCCGGCGATCCACTCACGGAACTCGGTGTCGAAGGCTTCGGCGAAGCGGGCCTTCCAGTCCTGCGGTACGGCGCTGCTGTGCTGTCCTGCGGTACGGACGGTGACGGCTGCCGGGGTGGGCAGCCGCACGAGACCGTCCTCGCCGACCACCTCGCACTGGATGTCGTAGCCGTACTGGCAGTTGACGAAGACCTCCAGATCGATCCGGACACCGCTCGCGGTCTCGAAGAGCATGATCTGCGGGTCCTTCAGGTGCTCGAACCGCTTGCTCGTGGCGCGCGGAGTGATGACCTGGGCGGAGACGATCTCATCGTCCAGCAGCCAGCGCAGTACGTCGATCTCGTGGACGGCGGTGTCCTGCGCGGCCATCGGGGAGGTGTACGCGTCCGGGACGGTCGGGTTGCGGTGCGCGCAGTGCACGATCAGAGGCGTACCGACGGATCCGGAGGTCAGGACGGCCTTCATCTGCCGGTAGCCGGGATCGAAGCGGCGCATGAAGCCGACCTGGACCAGACGGCTGCCGTGGGCGCGCTCGGCCTCGACGATGCGCAGACAGTCCTCGGCGGTGGTGGCCAGCGGCTTCTCGCAGAAAACGGGCTTGCCGGCCGCGATGGCGTTGAGCACATGCTCGGCGTGGGTCGGGCCCCAGGAGGTGACGAGGACGGCGTCCACGTCGGGGGAGGTGATCAGATCGGCACTGGTGGGCAGCGCGACGGCGCCCACCCGGGCGGCGACCTCCGCGGCACGCTCGGCGTCGATGTCGGTCACAGCGGAGACCTGCGCCTCTGTGACGACCTCGGTCAGGCGTCGTATGTGGTCCTGGCCGATCATTCCGGCGCCGATGACGCCTACACGTACAGTCATGGTCATGTCCTAATCAAGAGAGGGGGCAGGAGAGGCGGGCTCATGCCACCGTGGGCGGTGCTGTGCAGTCACCGACACACATGGGCGCGAACTACCTCCCGAGCACTGGGCGTCGGGCCCCGCTGAGCCCGTGTTCGGCCAGGTGCTCCCGGGTGCGTACGGCGATGGGGAGCGGCACCTCGGGCGCGCACGGGTACAGGTCCTGCTCGACGATCACGAACAACTCGGCGTCGAGCTTGCTCAGTTCGGCGACCACGTCAGCGGGGTTGGGCACGCCGGCGGGCGGCGTCACACACACCCCGCGCTTGACGGCCTCCCCGAAGGACAGGTCCTCGGCGGCGACCTGGGCGAGGACGGCCGGGTCCATCTGCTTGATGTGGACGTATCCGACGCGCTCGCCGAACCGGCGTATCAGGTCGAGGTTGTCACCGCCGCCGTAGGCCACGTGGCCGGTGTCCAGGCAGAGGTTTGTGTAGCGGCTGTCCGACTCGTTGAGCAGACGCTCGATCTCCGGCTGGGTCTGGATGTGGCTGTCGGCGTGCGGGTGGACGACGAGCCGTACGTCGTACTCGTCGAGGAGGAGCCGGCCGAGCCGGTCGGCGGCGCGGCCGAAGCCGGCCCACTGCTCGGCGGTCAGTTCCGGCGACTCGGTGAACGCGCCGGTCTTCTCGTCCCGGTACATCGGCGGGATGAGGACGAGGTGGTGGGCGCCCGCGGCAGCCGTGAGCGTGGCGACCTGGCGGACATGGGCGAGCATCTCGTCCCATGCCTCCGGACGGTGCAGCGCGCCGAACGCGGTGCCACCGGACACCTGCAGGCGGCGGGCGTCGAGCTCCTCCTTCAGCCGCTGCGGGTCGGTGGGGAGGTAGCCGTACGGGCCGAGCTCCAGCCACTTGTAGCCGGCCTCTGCGAGCTCGTCGAGGAAGCGGGTGGGCGAGACCTGGTGCTCGTCCTCGGGGAACCACACGCCCCAGGAGTCGGGCGCGGAGCCGAGGCACAGGTTGCCCACGGTGGTACGGAGGGCTGGCGTCGTTGCCATGGTGTACGTCCTTCAGCTGGAGGTGGGGAAGTTGAAACCGGCGGTGTCCTGCTGGGTCTGCTGGGGCCAGCGGGTGGTGACGACCTTGGGGCGGGTGTAGAAGCGGATGCCCTCGGGGCCGTGGACGGGGGAGTCGCCGATGAGGGAGTCCTTCCACCCGCCGAAGGAGTAGTACGACATCGGCACCGGCACCGGCACGTTGATGCCGATCATGCCGACCTTGACCCGGCGCTGGAACCGGCGGGCCGCCTCACCGCTGCCGGTGAACAGGGCGGTGCCGTTGCCGTAGGGGTTGTCGTTGATGAGGTCGATGGCCTCGTCGAGGGTGTCGACCCGGACGACGGCGAGCACCGGCCCGAACAGCTCTTCCTTGTAGGCATCCATCTCGACGGTGACCCGGTCGAGGAGGGACGGCCCGGTGAAGAAGCCCTCCTCGTGACCGTCGACCTTCAGGCCGCGTCCGTCGACGACGACGGTGGCGCCCTGCGTCGCCGCGACGCCGACGGCGTTCTCGACACGCTCCCGCGACGCCCTGGTGACGAGCGGCCCCATCTCGGTGCCGGGCACGTCACCGGGCCCGACCCTGACCTCGCGGGCCTTGCGCTCCAGGATCCCGACGAGGGCGTCGGCGGCGTCACCGACGGCGACGGCGACGGATACGGCCATGCAGCGTTCGCCGGCGGAGCCGTAGGCGCCGGCGGTGATGTGGTTGGCGGTGAATTCGAGGTCGGCGTCCGGGAGGACGACGGCGTGGTTCTTGGCACCACCGAGGGCCTGGACGCGCTTGCCGTGGGCGGTGGCCTGGTCGTGCACGTACTTGGCGATCGGGGTCGAACCGACGAAGGACACGGCTTCGATTCCGGGGTGGGCGAGGATCGCGTCGACCGCGTCCTTGCCGCCGTGCACGACGTTGAAGACGCCGTCGGGGAGGCCTGCCTTCTTGTACAGCCCGGCCACGAAGTTGGCGGCGGACGGGTCGCGCTCGCTCGGCTTGAGGATGAAGGTGTTGCCGGTGGCGATGGCCATGGGGTGCATCCAAAGGGGCACCATGGCGGGGAAGTTGAAGGGTGTGATGCCCGCGACGACACCCAGCGGCTGCCGGAAGTCGTGCACGTCGACGCCGCGCGACACCTGGTCGGAGAAGCTGCCCTTGAGCACGTCTCCGAGCCCGCACGCGAACTCGACGACCTCCCGGCCGCGGGTGATCTCGCCGCGCGCGTCGTCGACCGTCTTGCCGTGCTCGGCGGAGATGATCCGGCCCAGGTCCTCCTCGTGCTCGACGAGCAACTGGCGCAAGGCGAACATCACTTGGGTTCGCCGCGCGAGCGACGACTCCGACCACGTCTCGAACGCGGCAGCGGCGGCCATCACGGCGGCATCGACCTCGGCGGAGCCGCCGAGTACGACCCGAGCCTGCTCCTGGCCGGTGGCAGGGTTGAACACCGGCGCGGTGGCGGAGGTGCTTCCGGTGACCGGAGACCCGTTGATCCAGTGCTGGATGGTTGTCACGTGAGGCGTCCTTACAGGTAGTGGCGCTGGTCGAGCTTGTGGGAGGCGTACGTCTCGTACGCGGCGCGGGTGGAGTCCAGGGCGGAGGTCTGGGCGACGGGGACGTCCCACCAGCCGTGGCCGGGCGGGTTGGGGCCGTAGAGGTCGGTCTCGACGTGCACGACCGTGGTGCGGGTGGCCGCCTTGGCCTTCTCCATCGCGGCGCGGAACTCGTCGACGGAGGTGGCGTGCACCACGTCCGCGCCCAGGCTGGAGGCGTTGGCGGCGAGGTCGACCGGGAGGACATCGCCGTCGAGCTGGCCCGAATCGCCGTCGCGGTAGCGGTACTTGGTGCCGAACCGCTGCGAGCCGAGCGACTCCGAGAGCGCCCCGATGGAGGCGAAGCCGTGGTTCTGGACGAGGACGACGATGACCTTCAGGCCTTCGGAGATCATGGTCACGATCTCCTGAGCCATCATCAGATACGAGCCGTCGCCGACCAGTACGACGACCTCGCGCGACGGGTCGGCCATCTTGGCGCCGACGCCGGCGGCGACCTCGTAGCCCATGCAGGAGTAGGCGTACTCGACGTGGTAGGCCTTCGGATCCCGGGCCCGCCACAGCTGTTGCAGGTCACCCGGCATCGAGCCGGCCGCGTTGATGACGACGTCGCGGTCGCCGAGCACGTCGTTCAGGGCGCCGAGGATCTGGGTCTGGGCGGGGAGGTGGCCGGTGGTGCGCTCCGGTGCGAAGCACTCCTCCTCGATCTCCCTTGTACGGGTGATGAGTTGACGTGTCCGGCCCCGGTACTCCGGGTCCACCTCCCAGTCGGTGAGCGCGCCCGCCAACGCCTGGATGCCGAGGCGGGCGTCGGCGACAAGGGGTTCGGCGGAGTGCTTGACGGCGTCCAGGCGGGCCACGTTGAGGTTGACGAAGGTGACGTCCGGGTTGTCGAAGACGGTGTGGCTGGCGGTGGTGAAGTCGGAGTAGCGGGTGCCGATGCCGAGGACGACGTCGGCGTCGCGGGCCAGTTCGTTTGCGGCGTACGAGCCGGTCGAGCCGAGACCCCCGACGGCGTACGGGTGGTCCCACGGCACCGCGCCCTTGCCGGCATGCGTGTCGGCGACGGGGATGCCGGTGGCCTCGGCGAAGGCGCGCAGCGCGGTCTCGGCACCGGAGTAGACGGCGCCGCCGCCGGCCACGATCAGCGGCTTCCTGGCGTTGCGGAGAAGGGCGGCGGCCCGCTGCACGGCCGGGGGCTCCGGCACCGGGCGACCGATGTGCCACACCCGCCGCCTGAAGAAGGCGACCGGCCAGTCGTAGGCCTCCGCCTGCACGTCCTGCGGCAGGGCGAGGGTGACGGCGCCGGTCTCGACGGGGTCGGTGAGCACCCGCATGGCGGCCAGCGCAGCCGGGATCAACTGCTCGGGCCGGGAGACACGGTCGAAGTACTTCGACACGGCGCGGAAGGCGTCGTTGACGGTGACGTCCCCGCCCCGGGTGTCCTCCAGCTGCTGGAGCACGGGGTCGGCGGCGCGCGTGGCGAACATGTCGGACGGCAGCAGCAGCACCGGGATGCGGTTGGTGGTGGCCAGCGCCGCACCGGTGATCATGTTGGTGGACCCGGGCCCTGTCGACGCCGAGCAGGCGAAGGTGGCGAGCCGGTCGCGCATCTTCGCGTAGGCCACCGACGCGTGGACCATGCCCTGCTCGTTGCGGGCCAAGTAGTAGGGCAGGTCGGCCTCGCCGGTGACGGCGGCCTGGAGGAGCGCCTGCCCGAGACCGGCCACGTTGCCGTGGCCGAAGATGCCCCACACGCCGGGGACGAGGCGCTGTTCCTGGCCGTCGCGCTCGCTGTACTGGTTCGCCAGGAAGCGGACCAGGGCCTGCGCGGTGGTGAGCCGGATCGTTTCCATCAGTGCTTCTCCTCGGCGCCGAAGGGCAGCCGGTCGTCGATGTCCTGCGTGTCCCATGTCGTGCGCACCCACCCGTGTGCCGGGTCGTCGCAGATCAGCCAGGCACGGTCCTGACCGGGACCCGCCATGACGTTGAGGTAGTAGAGGTCGTAGCCGGGTGCGGCGATCGACGGGCCGTGCCAGCCGTGCGGGATCAGCACGGTGTCGCCGGAGCGGACCTCGGCGAGCACGTCGATCGGCCGCCCGGGGGTCCCGTACACCCGCTGGTAGCCGAAGCCGTTTCCGTCGCCGGAGACCTGGAAGTAGTAGATCTCCTCCAGTTCCGACTCCGCGCCCGGGCGGGCCTCGTCGTGCTTGTGAGGCGGGTACGAGGACCAGTTGCCGCCGGGCGTGAGGACCTCGCAGACGAGGAGCTGCTCGGCCTCGAACGTGCCCGGCAGGCAGTAGTTGTTGACCTGGCGGGAGCAGGCCCCGGCCCCGCGCAGCTCGATGGGCACGTTCTCCTTGGGCCCGTACCGGGCGGAGAGTGAGCTCCGCTCGGTACGGGCTGCGGGCAGCGCGAACGTTCCACCGTCCGCGCTGCCGATCAGGGCCTCCGACTCGCGGGGGAGGTACACGAAGTCGGTGGTCGAGGCGAACACGCCTGTCCGCCCGGCGAGTTCGAAGGTCATGCCGTCCGTGGTGACGGTGCAGGAGCCCGTCAGCGGCAGGACCAGGAACTCGCAGTCCCGGGTGGACAGGGCGTGCGCCTCGCCCGGCTTCAGGGTCAGGATCCTGAGGCCGGAGTATCCCCAGCCCGCCGACTCGGGCGTGACCAGGAGTTCGTAGGGTCCGTCGGCCGAACTCCCGGCAGGGAGGTGGTACTTGCTCGTGCCGGTCACAGCAGGCTCACCGCCTGGTCCACCGCCCCGGCGACATCGCCGTTCGAGGGGTAGAGGAGGGAGCGGCCGACGACCAGGCCCTGGGCGGTCGGCTGCTTGAGGGCCTTGCCCCAGGAGGCGAACGCGGCGGCGGCGTCCTTGACCTCGCCGCCCAGCAGCAGCGCGGGGAGCGTCGAGGCGGCCAGCACCCGCTCCATGTCGTCCACGACCGGCAGCTTCAGCCAGGTGTACGCGGTACGCCGACCGAGCCCCGAGGCGATACTGACCGACTTGACGACAGCATCCGTCGAGAGGTCGTTGCGGACCTTGCCGTGCTGCCAGGAACTGAGGAACGGCTCCACCATGGCGATGAGCTGACGGTCGTTCAGCTCGTTGACGGCGTGCGCGGTGTTCTCCAGCGCGGCCGGGGTCGCCAGGTCGTCGAGGGCGATCCGGGTGAGCATCTTGCCGCCGTCGAAGCCCATCGCGGCGATCGTCGCCGCGTCGTAGCCGGTGAACCGGTCGTCGATCTCGAAGACGGAGCCGGCCAGTCCGGCGCGGTTCATGGAACCGAAGACGCTCTTGCCGTCCAGGACGCCGAGCAGAAGGAGGTCCTCCAGGATGTCGGCGGTGGCCAGCACTCCGGTCACGCCGGGCCGTTCCAGGGCGGTGCACAGGCGGTCGAGGAGTTCGAAGCGGTCGGCCATGGCGTTCGGGTCGCCACCCACGCCGTTGGCGCCGCGTGCGGGATGGTCGGCGGCGATGATCATCGCCCTGCCGTGCCCGCCGAGCGGTGAGGCGGCCCTCACCCGGCGCGCGGCTGCCACCGCGATGGCACCGGGGTCGCCCACCCGGGCTGCCACGATCCGGTTCACGTTGTCGGACAGCACGTCGTCACACCTTTCCGTCGATGGGGGCAGCGGAGGCCTGGCGGAGCTTGGCCTCGACCTCGGCCTGGGTCGGCATGGCGTCGGAGCAGGACAGCCGGCCCGCCACGATGGCGCCGGCCGCGTTGGCGAAGGAGACGGTGCGGCGGGTGCCCCAGCCGGACAACAGGCCGTGACACAGGGCGCCGCCGAAGGCGTCACCGGCGCCGAGTCCGTTGACGACGTCCACCGGGACCGGCGGGATCTCGACGGCCGAGCCGTCGCGGCTCATCGCCAGCACGCCCTTCGGTCCCTGCTTGACCACGGCCAGCTCCACGCCGGCTGCCAGCAGCGCCTTCGCGGCGGCGTACGGCTCGCGCTCACCGGTCGCGACCTCGCACTCGTCGAGATTGCCGACCGCGACCGTGGTGTGGCGCAAGGCCTCGGCGTAGTACGTACGCGCGTCCGCCGGGCTGCTCCAGAACATCGGCCGCCAGTCCAGATCGAACACCGTCGCCCCCGCCTTGCCCCGGTGGGCCAGCGCCGCCAGCGTGGCCGAACGGCTCGGCTCCTCGCTCAGCCCGGTACCGGTCACCCAGAAGACGCGGGTCTCGTGCACGGCGTCCAGATCCAGCTCGTCGGCGCGGATGTCCAGGTCAGGGGCCTTCGGCAGCCTGTAGAAATACAGGGGGAAATCGTCCGGCGGGAAGATCTCGCAGAATGTCACCGGCGTCGGCGCGATGTCCGACGTACCGACGAAGCGGGTGTCGACGCCGTAGTCCTCAAGGGCCGACCGCACGAAGTCGCCGAAGGGGTCCCGGCCCGTCTTGGTGATCACGGCCGCGGGGTGCCCGTAACGGGCGGCGGCCACAGCGACGTTGGTGGGGCTGCCGCCGAGGTACTTGCCGAACGACGTGACCTCCGCCAGCCCCACGCCCGTCTGGAGCGGATACACATCCACTCCCACTCGGCCCATGGCCAGTACATCGAACGGCATCGCTGGGTTCCCTTCGCTCCGGAGGTACCGGGGAGTTCCTCGGGGGATGGTGCACTCTCGCGCTCTACTAGCGCGCTCTAGGTGAGTACGATGGGCCCCGTCCAAATGTCATGTCAATAGCTTGTTGCCGGGAGATTTCGCGACCGCCCCCGGGGTGGGGCGCGTCAAAGGGGGGTTTTCACAGGTGGATGCGTCAGCCAAGCAGCGGCCCACGATGGCGGACGTAGCCGCGAAGGCAGGCGTGTCCAGGGCGCTCGTATCGATCGGTGGGGCCGTTGCTGTACGGAAGTGTGAGGGCGTAGTTCACGGCGTCGCGGTCTCGTTCCAGGCCGCGGGTGAAGGCGTGGAGATCAGGTAGGTCGACGGCGCGGGCCTGGGCGATCCAGTGCGTGAGCGCAGCGGCGTTTCCGGCCTGAGGCGTCAGGAGTTGGGCGACGTCCCGGATGAGGGTGGCCAGTTGGGTCATCTCGGGGCAGGCGGCGGTGAGCTTGGCCAGGAGCTCGTGATGCTCGGCCTTGAGGTTGTCGGGCCTGGTCAGCAGCATCCGAGCGAATCTGCGCGGGGAGATGTGGCTGCGGTCGGCGTCCGCGCGGCCCTGGTTGATGTACTTGTGCAGGAGGTTCAGGCAGCCGGTGAAGCCGAGGGCCTTGATCTCTTCGAAGAGGTGCTTGACGGGGACGGCGGGGTCCTCGGAGCGGCGTTTGCGCAGGTGCTCGCGGTAGGGATCGACGAGGCTGGCCCGGTGCGTCCGAGGAATCGAGCAGTTCCAGGACCAGGTCGATGACCAGCTCCGGCCGACCCGCAAACGGAGAGTGTCCGGTCCGCCACTCGCGGATGGAGTCGTAGCGCGCGGCCATGATGTGTTGGAGTCCGGGGTCGATGGCTCGGTCCTTCGCGCACACGACGTAGGCGCAAGGGGCATGTTTCCAGCCCTGGCGCTCCGGGACTCCTCGCCCGTCGCCGGCTGCCTGGGCTCGTCGTAGTCCCACTGCCCACGCGGCCAGGTGCCCAGGGCAATCTGCGTACAGCGCATCCACGGCCCGGCTTGGGTCAAGACGCGTGGAACCGTCGTTCTGCGGCTCGATGGCGGATTTCAACTGGCTGGAGGCGCCGCCCGAGCCCGCCGCACTTTCCCCCGTATCCGGCACGAAGGCCGCCAGATACGCCAAGCGCCCGACTCCACGCAGACCAGTGAGCACGGACCCTTCGTAGGAGTGGCCCAGAACCAAGGGCGGCTCCGGCAGCACGTCTACGGCGGCCTGCACCGCCGCCGTGTCCGCGGTCAAGGAGCCCCGATGCAGTTCGGGAGCAACGACGTCCACGCCTACGGCTCGCAGGCCCTCAGTAACCCGGATGAAGTGCTCAGGTTGGTGATACAGGCCGTGAACCCAAACCGCGCTGGTCGCTGGGGTCGCCTCCCCGGATCGACTTGCCGAAGAAGGCGATCCTGGACGTCGAGCCCAGCCAGTGATCCACTTCCGATACACGCCCCAGATGGGGGACGGCACGAAGGCTGACGTGACGGTGAAGACGGCCCCGGCGACCCGCCCAGCTCCTGTGACCCACTACGGATACGGGAAAGCCCCTCAGATCCGCCAGGAGCGGAGCGCGTCCGCGACGTCGTAGATGCTCAGCCGGGTCTCGCGGACCTTTCTGATGAGGTCGGACAGAGCGCCATAGGGAGGGTCGATGCCTTCTCCGGACTGGTCCATGTACTGGCCGGTGACGAAGCCGGCGAAGAGGCTGTTGCGGTGGGGGAGTGGTTCGAGACGCACGATGGTGTGCAGGAGCGCGGCAGCGCGCCACGCGGCATCGGGATTGGACGTGGCGAGAGTCGGCATGCGTGTCTTGTGGCGCGCGATCGCCGCTACGAGGGCCGAGTAATCAGTGACCGACACGTCGTCGTGACCGAGAGCGACGTCCTGGACGTCCAGAAGCCAGGAGACGTCGATGTACAGGATCTCGCTCATCAGGCGGCGGTTGCCCCCTGGCCGCGTTCGGACGCGGGAACCTCGTCCGGGAACGCCTCGTCGAACTCGGAACGCAGTCTGTCCGCCCACGAGGCGGCGCCGGCCACGAACCGTTTGCGCTGCATCTCGCGCACACCGAGGTCGTGCAGGTACTGCTTGAGGCTCTTGCCCTCAGCCGCAGCAGCCGCGCGCACGCCTTCCATTTCTTCCTCAGTAAAGGGCACATTCAGTGATGGCATACCGGCATGGTACCTACTTGGTACCTGCTGGGGCGACCTCCAGGGCTGATCGTCGAAGGCGTCGACATCCCCAGCGTGGATGCCATCGTCTCCGCCACCCCACCTGCAGCGCCGTCGGCTGCGTCCAGGCCCTCGGCCGCGCCCTGCGCCTGGACGCCCGGCAAGAAGGCCAGCCTCATCGGCCTGTTCCAGATGTTGACGGTGGCACTGCGCCGCCGGGGCATCGGGAGTTCGTCGTGCGGGCCCGACGGTTGTGAACTGGCACCGAGAAATGGTCGCAGGGCAGTAGTTGCGGGAGCCGTCCTCCGATAACGTACCGACCAGACGGTACGGCATGGCTGTGGTCCACGCACCGTCGTGTGCTCGATGAACAGCAACGTCTTATCCGCCACAGGACGGAGATCCCCTCATGACGCAGAACACGGACCGCGACGGCCCGGTCCTCGCACGCCAGACCTGGAGAACTCTCGAGCCCTACCACGGGGCTGTCTACTTCTCGCCCGAAGCAGCAGGCCAGTACGCCGAGTTGGGCGTGGACGCCAGGACGGGGTACTTCGCGTCCCGCTCCGCCGCGCTCGGCGCGGCTCCCGCGGATCTGGTCATCGCCACGTTCTACAACTTCAATCCCCAACTGGTGCGCCGGGCCATACCCGCGGCATGGGAAGCCGCCACGCCCCAGCGGTTCGCCGCCGCCCGGCTCTCCGGGATCGATACCACACTCCGCCGCATCCTCGGCGCGGACGTCTCCTCACCGGCACTGGCCCGCGCGGCGGAACTGGCCCGTACCGCGGCTGAAGTGACCGTGCACCATCCACAAGGCCGCCCCCTCTTCGCCGCGCACGCCGCACTGCCGTGGCCGAGCGCACCCCACCTCGTGCTCTGGCACGCGCAGACTCTGCTGCGGGAGTTCCGTGGCGACGGTCACGTGGCGGCACTACTGGCTGCCGGGCTGAGCGGGCTCGAGTCCCTCGTCGCGCACGCCGCCACAGGCGACATCGACGCGGAGGTGCTGCGCGCCTCGCGGGCATGGACGCCGGAGCAGTGGGGACAGGCCGTGCAGGACCTGCGTGAGCGTGGATGGCTCGACGACGGACCTCACCTGGCCCTGACCGAGGACGGTGCGCGACGCAGGGCGGAGATCGAGCACACCACCGACAGGCTTGCCGCCCTGCCCTACATCACTCTCGGTCCTGCCGCCTGCGCTGAACTTCGTTCGCTGGTGAGGCCGTTCAGTCTTGCGCTGGCCAAGGAGCTCCTGCCGTGGGCAGTCGACCGCCTCAGCGAAGAGAGCACATGAGAGAAGGGAGCACATGAGAGAAGGGAGCACATGAGAGAAGGGAGCACATGAGAGAAGGGAACGAGGGCGGGCCTTCTCGACGGCTGAAGACTTCCGGATCCTGACCAGGGTCCGGCTCGGTGGACGGGGTGTCGTGTTCGGTGCTGCTGACGGTCCGGTGTTTCGTCTGTGGAGCGGAAGGACTGTTCTGGTCGGCCGGTGTCTGACTTCGATGCGGCCTGTGACGGTCAGTACCCGCGGGCGTGGATCGCTTGCAGCCATGGTTCTCGGACGGCGGGGATCCGTGTGAGTGTGTGCCGGAACGCGTCGCGGGAGGGCCGGAACCGTGACTGGGGGTGTGGCGGCAGCGGATCGTCCCGCTCCACGCCCGCTGGCAGCCGGCCGGCCGCCGGCAGCCGTGTGCGGTGGGGTGGGAAGGCGAGGTCGGTCCAGAGCGTGGCTTCGGCGGGAACGGGCACGGCGCCGCTGTTCGGCTGCCATGTCTGGCCGGTCTGCGGGTGGACCGGCACCAGTACCAGGTCGGCGGCCGGCTCGCCGATCCCCGGTCCGGCCAGGGCCAGCCGCTTCGCGTGTTCCCCTGTGGGCAGGAGCGCGGCGAGGGCCGGGCCGAGGAGCTCGGCGACCGGGCCGGGTACCACGTTGACCGGCTGGCCCGCGGCGGCTGCCACGACATGGGCGAGGGTCACGCCGGCGGGGATGTCCCGGTACTCGCTCAGCCTGTGCCGCAGTGCGCCGTCGGCCGGCAGGTCCGCCCAGTCCATGACGGGCCGTTCCGGCGGGCCGGGCAGTCGCACCACTGCGTGGGGGAGGAGCCTGACCACCTGCCATTGCCCGCAGTCGTCGATCCGGGATCCGGCGGCCAGCCCGCAGTCCAGGCAGGCGAGGTTCGGTCCGCCGCTGCCGTTGATCCCTAGGCAGTAGCCCTCGGTCCGCTTCGCGATCAGCCCGGTGCCGCGCATGTCGCCGGGCGCGAGCAGGACGGTGTCCGGCGGCCCGTCGGACAGATGGCTGATCGGAGCGAAGACGCCGCGTGCCGCCGCCTGCTGTGCTCCGATCTCTTCCCAGGGCCGCCAGGGTGGCCCGTACGGTTCGGGGTCGATGGCGTAGGTCCCCGCTTCCAGGAGCGGCGGGTGCAGTGTCTCCCAGTGGGTGTCGCTCAGGTGGATAGGCAGTGCCACCTGCGACACCGGCGCCGTCAGTACGGCACCGCAGCCAGCACACCCGAACACGGCCAAGTCGGCTCCCCTCGCCGTCGGAACCCCTGCATCGCACCAGGAAGGCGGCCGGCAGGCAACGGGTTTTCGGCCGGCGCCGGCCGCCCCTGTCGGCGGCGGGTCCTCGGCCTCGGCGTCCGTCACCGGGGGGTGGCGTGGGTTGGTGGTCCTTGATCAGGCCGGTGCCGGCGGGAGGATGGTTTGCGGTGGTGTTGTTGGGGTGGGGTGGTTGAGGTGGTGTGTGTACCAGGGGGTGTTGGTGGTGAAGCGTGTGTGGAAGCCGGGGCCGGGGTGGAGTTGTGTGTGGTGCCAGATGCGGGTGGTGTCGTAGTAGTGGTCTTCGGTGAGGAGGGCGTATTGGTGGTCGGTGAGTTGGGGGAGGTGTTTTCGTACCTGTGCGCGGTGTTCGGTGATGGGGGTGGGGTGGGCGGGGGGGAGGTGGAGCAGGGTTCGCAGGCGTGTGTGGAGGTGGTCCATGGGCAGGGGGCGGGGATCGGCCACGTGGTAGGTGGCGCCGGCGTCGTCGCTGTGGGGTGGGGGTTGGTGTGTGAGTGCGGTGATGATGCGGGCGAGGTCCTGGACTGCGATGGCGGAGGTGTGGGGGGGTGGTGTGTCGGGCCAGGTGGGTATGTGGCGGAGGATGCGGGCGAGGGTGGGGATGAACCAGTGGTCTCCGGTGCCGTAGATGAGGTGGGGGCGCAGGATGGTGCCGCCTGCGGCGCGTACGGCTTCTTCGGCGTGCAGGCGGGTTGTGCTGGCGGGTGAGAGGGGCGCGGGCTGCAGTTGTCCTTCGTGGGGGCCGCGGTGGGGGCCGGTGCCGTAGACGGAGGCGGTGCTGACGTAGATGAAGCGTGTGACTGCGTGGCGGGCGGCTTCGGCCAGCAGGGCCTGGGTGCCGGTGTGGTTGATGGCGTGGCATTTTTGCGGATCGCTGCCGACGTAGCTGGCGGTGTGGATCACTGTGGTGATGCCGGAGCAGATGCCGTGCAGGCTGGGCGGGTCGGTGAGGTCGCCGGTCACGTGGTGTGCCGCGAGCGTGGGGGGTGTTCTTCGGGAGAGCACTCGAAGGCTGGGTGTGGTGCCGTGCACCCGGTGGTGGCGGGTGAGTGCTTTGAGTACGGCGCGTCCGATGAAGCCGGTGCCGCCCACGAGGAGAACGGTGCCGGTGTCGGTGTTTGTGGGGGGCGCCGTGCTGCCGGCTGTGGCGGGGGCGGGGGTGTGCATGGTGGGGCTCCTTGTCGGGGTGCGGGTTGTGCCGGTCTTGTGGCGTGCGCGGCGCCCCCGGCCACCGGCCGCAGCCTGCGGCTCTGGTCCCGGTCCCGGCC
>NZ_LRTR01000830.1 GCF_001550375.1 Streptomyces europaeiscabiei
GCGCATCCAACACCGTTCGGGACGCGCGCAGTTCCGGGAGTTGGCAGCAAATGTCACTCCTGGACACTGTTTAGGAACGGTGTTCTGTGCGGTCCGGTTCACCGTCCTTCTCCGGCGGGTTCAGGGGCGGGGTGTTCTGGGGCCGGGCCGGCGGTGTGCGGGGGCCGGGGGTGTGCGCGGCTGCGTGGCGCGGGGGTGCGGGCGGGGGTGCGGGCGGGGGGGTGGGGGGTGGGGGCGGGCAGGTTGCGCAGGACGAGGCCGTGGGCGGTGATCCGGCAGTCGTCGCCGACGGTGACCGGTCCCAGAACGGACGCGCCGGTCCCGATCATCACCCGGTCGCCGATGACCGGGTGACGGCGCCGGCCGGGGCCGCTGTCGTGCAGCCAGCCCCTCGAACCGAGCGTGACGCCGTGATACAGCGTCACGTCGTCACCGACGACGGCTGTTTCGCCGATGACCACGCCGAATCCGTGGTCGATGAACGCCCGCCGGCCGATACACGCTCCGGCGTGGATCTCCATGCCGGTCAGCAGACGCGCCAGCCGGGTCAGGGCCGCGGCGCTCGGGCGGTGTCCGCGCCGGTGGAGGCGGTGTGCGAGGCGGTGCAGGGCCAGGCCCTGCCAGCCGGCGTGCAGCAGCGCCTCGCCCCGGCCCGAGCAGGACGGGTCGCGTTCGAGGACCGCCTGCAGGTCCTCCCTGACCAGCTCCACCAGCGTGGGGGTGGTCCGGGAGGCGGAGCGGCTCATCGGGCGGGCGCCGCGGCGCCCGGCCGGCCCAGCCGCCCGATCCGGTACATGGTGCGCTGGAACAGCTCGTCCGCGGTGAGGGTGGCGAATCGCTGCGGGCTGTCCTCGGCGCCCGGCAGCCGCAGCGGGGTGAGGGTGGTCCAGGGTGCGGGGTGGCAGAACTGCACGATGGACAGGCGGCCCTGGCTCGTACCGGGCGTGGCCACCACCCGGTGCACGGCAGCGCGCGCCAGCCCGCCGGTGAGCCGTTCCAGGACCATGCCCACGTTGACGACGGCGTACCCCGGTGGTGCCTGGACGGCCAGCCACTCACCGTCGAGCTGCACCTGCAGGCCTGCCGCGCTCGCCCGGGGCAGGGTGGTGATCAGGTCGAAGTCCTGGTGCTGTGCCGCCCACACATGCCCGGGGGAGGGGGCCTGCTCCATCGGCGGGTACCAGGCGGCCCGGTTGACGGCGGGGCCGTCCTGCAGCATGTCGCTGAAGTAGTCGGGGTGGACGCCCAGCGCGCCGGCCAGCGCGTCCACTACCTCGTGCTGGAAGCGCAGCATGCGGGTGTGCAGTTCACGCAGGGCCGAGCCGATGCCGGGCACCAGGTGGTCGGGGAAGTAGGGGTCGGGGTAGCGGGCCGGGTAGCGCACGCGCAGCGGGTGCCCGGCGGGCAGTGCGGCCCCCCAGTGGAAGAGCTCCTTGAAGTCCGCCACCGGGCCTTTCTCCGCGTGTTCGGCCAGCGGCGGGGTGTAGCCGGACTGGCCGTTGCTGCCCGGCACCCGGCAGGTCCTCTTCTGCTCGGGTGTCAGGGCGAAGAAGGCGGACAGGAATCCGTACGCCTCGTCCAGCAGGGACTCCGCGACGGTGTTGCGGACGAGGAAGACCCCGTCGTGCAGTGCGCTGCGCAGGTGCAGGCGGCCCTGGGGCCGTTCCAGGTCGATTTCCTTGATCATGCCGGGTTCCCCTTTCGCTTCGGCTTCAGGACGGGGGCCGGTTGCCGGTCTTTGCGAAATGCCAGCGCCAGGTAGGCCAGCCGGTGGCCCCGGTAGGAGAAGTCACGGTCGATCACCAGGCGCCCTTTCGGGGTGAGCCCGGCGCCGGTGTACAGGCCGGTGACGGCCTCTTCGGTCAGCCACCAGTTGAGCCGGCCGTCGTCCAGGGGCAGTTCGGTGACGGTGCCGTCGGGGCTGAGGAAGACGCTGACGACGAGGGTTCCGCCGGTGCGCAGCAGGCCGGCGCCGTGTGCGGCCCAGGCCTGCCAGTCGGCGCGCCGCTGGTGGTGCAGACAGCCGTTGTCCACCACGAGGTCCAGCGGGGCGCCGGTGAAGTCCAGGAAGTCGCCCTGGCGGAAACGGAGCAGGCCCCGGGCGGGCGGGGGTGCGTCCCAGACGTCCAGCAGGTCCAGGCCGGTGCTGTCGGCGTCCAGGTGTTCGGTCAGGGCCGTGATCTGCCGGCCGCGGCCGCAGCCCACGTCCAGGACCCTCGGGCGGCGGCCGGTGACGGTTGGTGCCTGCTCCAGGGCGAAGCGGGTGATCGCGTCGCTGGTGTCGGCGCCGGTCCAGGAGTCGCGCCGGCGGCGGTACCAGTGGCTGAAGGAGCCGGCGACGGTGCGGCGGTAGGCGGCGTAGCCGTGCGGTGTCTCAGTGGTCTGCGGCATGGGCCCATTCCTCCGTGGTTCCCCGGCCTGCGGCGACGGCCACGGCGTGCCCGCCGCGCAGGTCCTCGTCGATGACGCGGGACGCGCTGAGCCAGGCGCCCGCCGCGCTGCTGCAGACGGCGATCTGCTGGGTGCGGCGCAGCCGGCCCATGGCCTTCAGCGCCTGCGGGTAGCAGACGCCGGCGAAGGCGACGCTGTCCTCGTAGGGGGCCAGCAGCGGCTGCCGCAGGCCGTGCCCCAGGCCCCCGGTGCCGCTCATGCGGGGGGTGCCGTCTGGTGCGCGGGTGTCGCCGTAGGGGGCCTCGGCGGGGAACACGGCCGTGACGCGGCAGCCCGGCCAGCGCGAACGCAACGCCTGTGCGGTGCCGACGAGGGTGCCGGCGGAGCCCACCGAGGCCGCCAGCACGCCGGGCCGTATCCCTTCCCGGGCGAGCCGGGCGACGATCTCGGCGCCGGTCTGTTCACGGTGCACGGCGACCGCTTCGGGCGCGCAGTGCTGCAGCAGCAGGTGGCGTTCCTCGCGTTCGGCGATGCGCGCCGCCTCGTCCATCGCTCCGAGGAATCCTGTGCCCCGGGGCGCGTGGGTGACCTGTGCGCCGTACCGGCGCAGGGTGCCCGTCAGGCGCTCGGGCGAGCCGTACGGCACGGCCAGGTGCACATCGAGGCCGAGCAGCGCGCACATCTCGGCCAGGGCCAGGGCCAGGGAGCCGCCGGAGTACTCGGCCAGGCGGACCGCGGGCGTGCCGGCCCGGGCCACGGCCGCGCACAGCAACGCGTAGGCGGTACGGGCCTTGACGGTGCCGGTGAGGTTGGCGGCCTCCGCCTTCAGCCACACCGTGCCCCGCCCGCCCCGGCTGGGCACCGCCACCAGCGGCGTGGAGCCCAGGGCGGGCCGGAGAACTGGGGCTCGGGGTACAGGGTGTGACGGCCAGTCCGCTGCCCGGTCCCTCGGGCGATGTCGAGTACT
>NZ_LRTR01000831.1 GCF_001550375.1 Streptomyces europaeiscabiei
GCCAACGCCTCCGGCACCGGCACCGGTGGCCGGTCCGCCGCAGCCGAGCGACGCCGAGCTCGACTACGCCGCCCTCGTCCTGTGCGGCCCCGACGAGTACGGCGGTCGCAGAGGCCGGCTGTTTCCCGACTCTCCCTACGACCCGGTGGCGGCCGAGTACCGCCGCCGCGCCGAAGCGGTGGCCGCGCTGCCGCTGCCCGGACAGGCCGTACGGCCCCGGGAGTCGGCGGGTTCCTTCGACCACCGCTTCGATGCCACCGCCCGCGCCGACATTCCGTCGGACGGCACCTGGCACACCGTCACCGTCGGCGAGATCCCGGTCGGCCTGCGCACCGAGTACCTCTGCGTGCCGTCCGTGGAGCAGACCGTGTACGCGACGTTGGTGCTCTCCAACGCGACCGACCAGGCACTGCTGGCCGGACCGGTGGAGGTCACCGTCGACGACGACTTCCTGCTGACCGCCGCACTGCCCACGCTCGCCCCCGGCGGTGTCCGCCGGGTGGGCCTCGGGCCGGCCGAGGGCATCCGGGTCACCCGTCGTACGAACCTTCACGAGTCGACCTCGGGCCTGCGCAACAACACCACCGTGCTCGACCACCGCGTCCACGTGGAGCTGGCCAACCGGCTCGCGGGGCCCGTCACCGTCGAGGTCCGCGAGCGAGTGCCGGTCACCTCCGAACCGGGCGTCCGGATCGACGAACGAGCCGACTGGACGACACCCGAGGAAGGCACGGGGCCCGATCACCACGCGCCGGGCACCCGCGTCTGGCGCGTGGACCTGCCCGCAGGCTCCACTGCCGCCCTCGACGGCGGCTACGAGATCCGCATCCCGACCGGCAAGGCCCTGGCCGGCGGCAACCGCAGGAGCTGACACACGCCATGTCCACGGCCCCGAAGCCGATCGCCCTCCCCGTCACCGCCGTCACGTGCCTGGAGGATCGCGCCCACATCGAACGCGCCACCGTGCTCGACCTGGAGGCGGGGGTCCAGCGGCTGCGTCTCGGGCCGGTCAGCGCGCTGGCCGTCGACCGGACCCTCCATGCCGAGCTGACCGCCGATCACGCCGCGACCGTGCTCGACGCGCGGATCGTCCGCAGCTGGACGCCGCGCGGACCACTGACGTCCACCGACGACGACTCCGCCCTGCGCCGCCGTGTCGACAGCCTCGAAGAGGAGCGGCTGGCTCTGGGACAGCGACGCGACCGGCTGCACGCCCGTCTCGGCCTGCTCGGCCGCCTCGCCACCGATCTGCTGCGGGAGATCGGTGAGGGCGCCGGCTCCGGGGAGAGCGAACGGCCCCGCTGGGCCCGCGAACTGGACCGGGTGGACGACGAGCGCGACGCGCACGGCGAGCAACTGCGCACCGTGGAGGCCCGGCTGGCCGCGCTCGCTGCCGAACTCGACGAAGCCCAGCGGGCCCTGGACCTCTCCGAGGAGATGCCCGCCGAGCTGGTCGGCCATGTCGAGTTGACCGTGGAGGCCGCGGTCGCCGGGCCGGTCGGGCTGCGCCTGAGCCACCTCACCCCGTGCGCGCTGTGGCGGCCCGCCTACCGTGCCGTGCTCGACGGGGACTCCCTGACGCTGGAGACCGATGCGATGGTCTGGCAGCGCACCGGTGAGGACTGGTCGGACGTACGGCTGACCTTGTCGACGGCTCGCTCGGCGCTGGCCGGCGATCCGCCGCGGCTGGGCGAGGACCGGCTGACGCTCGAGGACCGCTCCGCGGCGGAGCGCCGCACGGTCGACGTCGAACTGCGCGAGGAGGAGATCGGGGACCTCGGCCCGGCCCCGGTGCTCGGCCTGCCCGGCGTGGACGACGGCGGCGAGGCGCGGGTGCTGAGATCCCCCGCGCCGGTCTCCGTGCCGGGAGACGGCCGCGCCCACCGGGTACCGCTCTCCGTGTTCACCACGGCCGCGAGCAGCGAGTACGCCTGCTCACCCGAGGTGTCGCCGCTGGTCACCCAGGTGGTGCGGTTCGACAACCTGTCCGGCCACGCGCTGCTGGCCGGGCCCGTGGACCTGGTCCGTGGCAGCGGTTTCAGCGGCCGCGGCACGCTGGACTTCACCGCCCTGGGCGCCCCCGTCGAGCTGGCCTTCGGCAGCCGCGACGACTACCGGGTGGCCCGGCACGCCGAGGAGTCCCGCGACTCCGCCGGGATCACCCAGCGGACCGTGGTCACCCGCACGGTCCGGCTGCACCTGTCCCGGTTCTCCGCCCCCGGGGAGCACGGCGAGCGGCTCGTCGTCCTTCGGGAGCGGATCCCGGTCTCCGAGGTCTCGGCGGTCGAGATCCGCCTGCACCGGGATGCGTGTTCCCCGGCGCCCGACGTGGTCGACGCCGAGGGCATCGCCCGCTGGGACATCCCTCTCCCGCCCGACAGCCGCCGCACAGTCACCCTGGTCTACGAGTTGTCGGCGAGCGCCAAGGTCACCGGGCTCTGAGCGTGGCAGGCCGTTGCCCGCCTGCTGACGCCGGCCTGGTCGAGTGGTGGTCCGCCCCTTTCGCCGGCATGTCGTGCGTCTACCGGTAGGGCCTGAGCGAGGAACAGGTGCGGTTCACCGGTCGTCGCGACGCGGCAACCGCGCCTACGGCGGCAGCGCGCTCCGAGCCCGGCCTCGTCGGCGGTGACCCTGCTCCTGGTGGCGCTGCTGAAGAACTCCGAACTTCGGGCCGAACGCGCCGTCCAGAGCGAGCCGGACTCCATCGCAGCAGCCCTGTTGGAAGTCAGGGCGGCGGTGGCCCTGGAGAAGCACACCAGAAGCCACGGTCCGCCCTCGACCGGGGAGATCTTTCGGACGAAGAGTGGGCTCGACCGGAGCCGCACTTGCCGACGAATCGCGCGCGGGGTGGACGCTGGCAATCCCACCGCCGTGTGATCAACGGGATTCTGTTCCGGCAGCGGACCGGTCTCCCCTGGCGGGACCTGCCTCCCTGCTTCGGTAGCTGGAAGACGGTTCACGATCGTCATCGCAGGTGGTCGGCGGACGGCACGTGGGAGAGGATCCTGCGCGCCGTCCAGGCCGACGCCGATGCCGAGGGACGGATCGACTGGAGCATGGTCAGCGTCGATTCCACGACCTGCCGGGCTCATCAGCACGCGGCTGGTGCCTCCACCCGTGCCCCGAAAATCCCGGGTCGGCGCAGGAGCCCGGCGCGTCACCGTCCCGATGAGGCCCTGGGACGCTCGCGAGGCGGGCTCACGAGCAAGATCCACCTTGCTGGGGAAGGTGGGTGTCGCCCGCTCGGGTCTGTCATCACGCCCGGCCAGTGGGGGGACGCACCGCAGATGATTCCCGTCCTGGAAGAGATCCGTCTGCCCCGGCAGGCTGGTGGACGACCGCGCACTCGGCCCGACCATGTGGGGGGAGATAAGGCGTACTCAGCACGCCGTAATCGGCGTCACCTGCGCAGACGCCAGATCAGACACACGATCCCCGAGCCGAGAGACCAGCGGGCCAACCGCCGGCGCCGCGGCAGCCAAGGAGGCCGGCCCACAGGCTTCGACAAGACGATCTTCCGCCGCCGCAACGAGGTCGAGCGGACCATCAACCGCCTCAAGAACTTCCGAGCCGTCGCCACGCGCTTCGACAAACGGGCGTACGTCTTCCACGGGACGGTCACCGTGGCCGCGATCCGCCCATGGCTCCGTCCGCGGTGAAACGCCTCGTTCAGAGCTTGTCGGCACCTGGGTAGTGGTGGCGCAGTTCGCTGAGTAGGCGCGCGTCGACAGCCCTGACGTCCCAAGCTGAGCTGTCGAACTCGGTCTACCAGGGTGAGCGGGTGTCGCGGCGTGCTTCCGGGGTCTGTTCGGGCAGAGCCGTGTTTTGGTCGGTGCGCAGCAGCATGCCCGGGTCGGTTTCGAAGTCCTCATGGGGCGGTGCCGGCTGGTGGAAACGCTCGGTGCGCGGAATGGTGACTTCCACCAGCCGGCCCTCCTGGAACATCCATAGCCCGAAGCAGTCGTCGTCCTGGTCGCGAAGCAGAACTTGCACCGTATGCGGATGCGGCCACGGCAGCGACTCCAGGTGCCTGAGCAGGCCCTTGCGGGCACGCATTTTCTCGAACTCCAGGGCCCACCCGAACTCGTAGCCCCAGTGCCCCGCTATCGGGACGAAGCGACCTCGCCACGTGCGTTCCGGGTCGTCCTGGGTCAGCGGTTCCATCACCTCGTCCGACCAGCGGGCGAGGACGATGACCTCGGCGTCTCTACTCATGCCGGAGTATCACCGCATCCGCCTGATCCACCGCAACCAAATTCCTCAACCGACCGACGCAGCCAAGGTGGGCGGATTGGCGACGAGCTCTCAGTGCCAGCGAGCCCGACGACGGCGCCTTCGGAGAAGCTCATCTGTGCCTAAGCCACGGCCCTGATCAGCTCACACGACCCATCGGACAGCCCCTAGTCCGGACCTCCGTGACGGTCCCACGGTCCCCCCGGTTCGCCGGTTTCGCCGGTTTCGCCGGCGGGACCGTCACGGCTGCCCTGACTGGCTGCCAGTACCGCCCCCGCTCCGTACCGCTGGTTGGCGTTGGCGGCCACCAGTTCGCCCACCACCGTGAACACCTGTTCCAAGGTCCGACATGGGCAGCCACCCGCTGGGACGAACGCCCGAACCGCCGTCCAGGAGCACACACTTACCTGCGCAACCTCCTTGTTCGAAGGCTGCGACGTTGCGCGCAGCCCATTCGGCGAAGGTGCGGGGCGGGCGGCCGAAGCCCTGCTCGACATCGGGGCTCACTCACTGCTCAGACGACACTCCTGGCGTTGAACACGCGGACCGCGGCTCGTTGTCCACGGCCAGTTCCCTGATAGTGACCTCAGGCCTCCGATGGCCGCGCCAGTCCGGTGTGACGGTGAAGGTGAAGCACCCGTTCACAAGAGTCTCGCTGGTGAGGAAGACCCCCGGCCCGACGCCCAGTAGCTCTGCCGTCACTATGACATCAGGACCGCGCCGCTCGATCCTGACCAGGCCCTGAGCCGGCTTTCCCTGAGGGAAAACCCGAGCGATCTCGCTGTCGTCCAGCACACCGTCGGCCGCCGCCCCGACGAGCTTTTCCTGGCGAGTCTCAACACCCCTCCGCATATCAGCGCGGGCCGCTCCCTCGGCGCGGTCATCCGCCGTGGCCGCCCAGATCCACAGTCGGATGACACATACAAGAAGCAGCACGAGCACAGCCAGACAACCGTTGAACAGACACCCTCCGGCCGTTCCACTCCGCACTCCGTCGCGCCTCCCCATGACCCGAGCATGCCGGTGCCCAGACCGGCCAGGGAACACGAGTCCAAGCTGTTGCTCACTCCGCCCCTGCGCGAAACCAGTCGCCCCTGGGCTTGATGCGCCTTGACGGACGCCCCTCGCCCGAGTTCCTCCAGCCACGACACCATCGCCGACTCCAAGACGACGACGTCCCTGGAGCACGACGATCCACCGTCCGCCCACGAACGGCAACGGCGCACGGCATCACCAGCTCGCCACAGCGGAGCCACACCCGACTCGGTTCGGGTTACGAGGAGATTCGTTGCGCAGCCTCCAGATCTCCTTCCATCGGCGGGTGTGATCGGCCGCCGACAGCGGGTCGGGCGCGTCGGCCCGCCGCACCGCGAGGCTGACCCCACATTCCCTGCACAGCTGATGGATCCGGTGGACGCCGTCGTGCCAGGCTCTGGTGTTGTCCCAGCTTCCCGTATACACGGCACGTCAGGGCAGGAGCTTCATCGGGCGGGACCGACGACCGGAGCACCCGCTCGACGACCACTGGCAGCGGCTCGTCAGGATGGATTGCCGGCTCGGGACAGTGGGCGATGTTCCCCCACCCACGCTGCCGGTCTCGCCACAACTCGTCTGCCTTCACCTGCCGAAAGCCACGCGCTTCGTCCGCTCGGCGACTGCAGGCGTAGGCACGTTCATCGGCGAGCCAGAGCTGTCGGGCATGGTGCAACTCCTCGACGGCGCGTACGAGCGAGCTCGGATCCTTCTCCGGATGCCGGCCCTCGGCTCTTCCTTGTCGAATGCCGCGTTCCGCTCACCCTCATGCGGGGGTAGCCGGGCGGGACGGGTTGCGGTCATGCTGGGACCTGTTGAAAGGCTGTGTGACCCGGCCCCGGCCAGGACGCACGGCGTACCCGAACCATCGCTCGTTCCCCAGGTGAAGACTCTCGCCGGGAACTCCGTTCAAGGGCTGGGCCGGTCGGTCCCCCTCACGTTCCGACACGTTCCAAGGGCCGAGGCGCGAGACCCGCGCCGCCCCCCTCTCCGACCCGAGGCACTGCTCTCCGACCCGAGGCACTGCATCCCCGTACAGCCACTGTGCACAAGCGCGTTCGCACGCCCAGAGAGGCACTCCCGATGGATTTCTCCTATTCACCGCGTCTCGTCCGGCTCAAGGAAAGCGCTGTCGCTCTCGCTCAGAAGATCGAGGCCTACGAGGACGAGTGCGAGATGGCGGGCGGCCTCGGCCCCGAGAGCCGTGACGCCCTGCGCCGGATCGTGCTGGACAGCGGTCTGCAGGCGATGAACGCGCCCGTCGAGTGGGGCGGCGCGGGGCTGAGCTGGACCGAACAGGTCACCGTGGAAGAGGAGTTGGGGACACTCACCAACGGTCTGTGGGCGGCGGTGTGGCGCCCCACCGCCGCGGCGCTGCTGGCCTCGACCCCCGAGCAGCGGGAACGCTATCTGTTCCCGGAGAACCGCGGCGAGCGGTTCGGGGCCCGGGCCATCACCGAACCCGAGGCGGGCTCCGATCCCCGGCGGATCGCGACCGTCGCGGAACGCAGGCCCGGCGGGTACCGCATCACGGGCGAGAAGTGGTTCGTGACCATGGGCGATGTGGCCGACTACCTGATCGTGCTGGCGGTGGTGCAGCCCGACGGCGCGCCGACGATGTTCCTCGTCGACAAGGACACGCCCGGTGTACGGCTCCTCGAAACGCCGCGCTACTCCCACAACTTCGCCTTCGAGCACCCGCACTTCTCGCTCGACGGCGTCGAGGTCGGCGAGGACGCCGTCCTGGGGTCGGTGGGCGACGGACTGGCGCTGGTCCAGGCGACGTTCTTCGAGGAACGGGTACTGGTCGCGGCACACGCGGTGGGTGCCGCCGAGCGTGCCCTGCGGCTGGCCGCGGACTGGGCGCGTGAGCGGGTGCAGGGCGGAAAGCCCATCATCAAGCACCAGTTGATCCAGGCGATGCTGGCGGACTCCGCGACGGACATCGCCGTCAACCGCATGCTGGTCCACCGCGTCGCGTGGGACATCGACCAGGGCGGGGACCCCAAGACACTCAACGCGAAGGTGGCCATGGCCAAGGTGTCGGCCACGGAGGCCGCCGGACGGGTCGTGGACAGGGCGGTGCAGATCTTCGGAGGGCGCGGATTCATCCGGGACAACCCGGTGGAGCGTCTCTACCGTGATGTGCGCGTCGACCGGATCTGGATGGGCACCTCCGAGGTCCAGCGGCTGATGATCGCCAACGAGATCGACAAACGGGGGCTGCCTGGGCTGCTGCACTTCCCGGCCGCGGCCCCGGACGCGCCGGACCCGGCAGCCACGGCGGTGTCCGCGGACGACGCCGGCGAGGCGCTCCTCGAAGGAGCCTGGCGATGAGCGCGCCGGCCGTGGCGCGCCGGGACCCCGCGCGAGTGGTGCACGACGTCCTGGAGCCCTACCACGCGGTGCTGTACTACGCGCCCCAGGTCTACGAGGCGTTCCGGGGCGTCGGCTTGAGCGGCACCTGGCGTGGCTACTTCGGCGGACGCGCGGCACCGCTCGGCGCGGTCACCGCGCCCGTGGTCACCGCCGCCTTCTATCACTTCCGGCCGAGTCTGGTCGCCGCGGCGGTCCCGGCGGTGTGGGAGACGGCGGCGCCCGAGAAGGTGCTGGCCGCGCGGCTGGCCGGAGTGGACGCGGCGCTGCGTGCGGTACTGGGCGACGTGGTCGACGGGCCGGAACTCGCCGAGGCAGCGTCACTCGCGACGGACGCCGCCGGGGCGTGCACCGTGCCTGGACGGCCGCTCGGCGGAGCGAACGCCGCCCTGGAACCGCCCACGGCAGCGCATCTGGCGCTGTGGCAGGCGGCGACCACGCTGCGGGAGTTCCGCGGCGACGGGCATGTCGCCGCGCTGACGCACGCCGGATTCGACGGTGTCGAGGCGCTGGTGAGCATCACCGCGGCCGGCGGCGAGGTCCGGAAGGACATCCAGGCCCGGCGCGGCTGGACCGACGAGGAGTGGGCCCAGGGCGAGCGAAGGCTGCGCGACCGCGGGCTGCTGGACGCCGACGGGCAGCTCACCCTCGAGGGCCGAGTCGCCCGGAACACGGTGGAGGAGCTCACCGACCGGTTCGCCGCGGCGCCCTGGAACGCCCTGGGCCCGGCGGGCACCCGTCGGCTCCACGCCCTGCTCCGGCCGATCGGCGAACGCGTCATCGACGGGCTCCGGCTGCCGCTGTCCGTACCCACGGAGCCCTCGGACCCCTTCGACAGCTGACCCGGGTACCGCGCAGGTACCACCCAGGACGACGCCCCCAACCCGCTTGGTGGAGCACGTGACAGACCTGACCGACCTCGGCCCTCCCCACGTCCCGAGCGACCCGACCGAACTGGGCGATCCTCTCCCGGGTGGCTCCACCGACCCCCTCGGCGCACGTGCGCCGGGCGCCCCCGTCGTCCTCGCGGACGGCGGGCAGGACCTGCGGGATCTGCGAGACCTGCGGGACCGGATGGATCTGCGGCAGCTCGTCGACACGTACGCGCACGCCCTCGACCGGCGGATGGCGGAGCTGTTCGCGTCGCTGTTCGACGAGGGGGGTGAGCTGGTGCTCGTACGGCCGGCCGGCAGCGGTCGGGCACCCCTCGTCCTCGACGGGCGCGACGGCTGGGCCAGGGCGCTGGCAGTCCTGGAGCCGTGCCGTGTCACCACGCACTTCGTCGGCAACCACCTGGTCCGGCTCGCCGGGGACGGCGCGACCGGCGAGACGTACTGCCTGGCGCACGAGATCTACCCCGCCGACGGGCCGGACCGGATGCGCGTCCGGTCCATCCGTTACCGCGACACCTACCGCCGTGCCAGCGGTTCCTGGCTCTTCGCACGCCGGGAGCTGACCATCGACTGGACCGAGGACCGCGTCCTCCGTTCCTCCTCCGGCCCTTAGGGCCGCCCCACGACCGCCCGCGCCGCCCAGTATCGCTCCCCCAGGTCGGCGCGGGCCCCCCGCTCACTCCCCAGCACCGCGGCTGCCACCGGCGCGCCGCGGCGGAACGACCCATGCCGGCGAAGGACGGAACATGGTTGCAGAGAGTCTGCCCACCGAAAGCCGCGCACCCGCTCCGGGCGGAGGCGTCGCCGCCACCGCGCCGATCGACGCGTGGGCCCCCGACTTCGCGGGTGACGCACTGGTGCGGCGCGCGCACCGCATCAGAGAAGCCGCGCACCTCGTGCGGGAACGATCCAGCGGCCGGATGGGCCTGGCTCCCGGCAGCGAGTCCGCCCGGACCCGGCTGGCCGCCGACGGTCTGCACCAGGTCCTCGGCACGCTGCCGCCGCTCTACCCGGAGTGGCTGGGCGATCCCTCGTTCTGCACCGCCCACGGGGTCCGATTCCCCTACGTGGGCGGTGAGATGGCCAACGGCATCGCGACCACCCGGATGGTCGTCGCGCTGGCCCGGGCCGATCTCATGGGGTTCTTCGGCGCCGGCGGACTGGACCACCGGTCCGTCGAACAGGCCGTGACGGCCCTCGCGGCGCAGCTCGGCGACCGACGCAACTGGGGAGTCAACCTGATCCACTCCCCGCAGGAACCGGAGTTGGAGGAGCGGGTGGCGGGCCTCCTCGTCACCCGGGGCGTGCCCGCCGTGTCGGCGTCCGCGTTCATGGCACTCACTCCCGCGGTGGTTCGCTGCGCCGTGGCGGGACTGGCCACCGACCCGTCGGGCGTGATCGTCCGGCGCACCCGGATCTTCGCGAAGGTGTCGCGGCCGGAGGTGGCCGAACAGTTCCTGTCGCCCGCCCCGCCTGGCATCCTGCGTGCCCTCGTGGAGCGCGGCGAGATCACCGAACGGGAGGCCGACCTCGCGGCCCATGTGCCCGTGGCCGAGGATCTCACCGTGGAGGCCGACAGCGGCGGCCACACCGACAACCGGCCGCTGGGCGTGCTCCTGCCCGTCCTGCTCGCGATGCGCGCCGAACTCGCGGCGCGGCACGGCTACCGGGTGCCGCCGCGCGTGGGCG
>NZ_LRTR01000832.1 GCF_001550375.1 Streptomyces europaeiscabiei
CGCGGCGGCAGGCGGCGGTGAGACGGGCGTCGTAGGAGGCGTCCGGGTCGGCGGCGACGGCGGCGAGGCCACGGGCCTCCCGGGCGCAGTCGTCGAGCAGGGCGAGCACCCGGCGGGCCCGTTCCTTGCGCGGGCGCAGCGGGTTGAGCGGGTGGACCAGGGGCGCGAGGGACAGCCGTACGCGCCCGAGGAGTGCCTCCAGCTCCGCCACGCGCGGTGCCGGGTCCGCGGCCGGGTCTCCCGCCAGGCGTCGGGCCGCCGTCGCGGTGCAGCCGTGCACCGCGTGCAGGGCCCGCCGCACCCAGCGGTCGGTGACGGCGTGCGTGGTGACCGGCAGGATCAGCGCCACGGCGAGCGCCGCCCCGAGCGCGCCGACCCCCGTCTGCGCCAGGCGCAGGCCGAGGAGTGCCGGATCCAGGACGCCGAGGAGGCCGTAGAGCAGGCCCGCCATGACGGTGACGCACAGCATCATCCAGGAATACGACACGGCGGCCGTGTAGAAGATGCCGAAGACGCACACGGCGACCAGTGCGGCGGTGGGCGCCGGGGCACCGTGCAGGGGGACGGCGACCAGGAGGCCGACGAGGATGCCGGTGACCGTGCCGAGGACGCGTCGGAAGCCGCGGACCAGGGTCTCGCCGCGCGAGGTGGTGTTCACGAAGATCCACCAGGCGGTGCCGACGGCCCAGTACCAGCGTTCCTGCGAGAGGACCTGCCCGGCGGCCATCGCGAAGGCGCAGGCGGCGCTCGTCTGGAAGGCCTGGCGGGTGGTGGACCGGGCCAGGCCGCGGTCGTCGCCCGCGGCGGGGT
>NZ_LRTR01000833.1 GCF_001550375.1 Streptomyces europaeiscabiei
CGACGTGGCGCGCACGCTCGCCGGGCGCGCGGGGAGAGGTTCCGTGCGGGCCGCGATCGTGGCGGGAGGCCGCGCCGAACTGGCGGACGGGCTGGACGCGTTGGCCGACGGTCGACCCCACGCGCGGGTCATGGTGGGCGACCGGGATCTCGCCGGACGCGGCCCGGTGTGGGTCTTCTCCGGGTACGGCAGCCAGTGGTCCGGCATGGGACGCCGACTGCTCGCCGAGGAACCGGCCTTCGCCGCGGCCGTGGAGAAGCTCGACGCGCAACTGGCCCCCGAGTGCGGGCTCTCCCTCTACGACCACCTTGCCGCGGGTGGCGACCTCGACCGTCTGGAGGTCGCCCAACCCGTCCTCTTCGGCCTCCAGTTGGCGCTGGCCGAGCTGTGGCGGGCGCACGGGGTCGAGCCCGTCGCCGTCATCGGACACTCCCTGGGCGAGGTGGCGGCCGCGGTGTGCGCGGGCGCGCTGGAGGTGTCGGACGCGGCCCGGGTCATCGCCCTACGGGCCCGGCTGCTCAGCGGGCTGCGGGGCGGGGCGATGGCGGTGGTGGACCTCGCGGACGACGAACTCGTCCTTCTGGAGAGGGACTTCCCGGGCGTGCACGTAGCCGTGCACTCCTCGCCCGGCCAGAAGGTGGTCACCGGGGAGGAGGAGGCGGTGGCCCGGCTGGTGCGGCGGCTGGAGGAGGAGGGGCGGGCCGCGCGTGCGATGCGTGTGGTCGGGGCGGGCCACTCCCCCCAAGTGGAGCCGCTCCTGCCGGAGTTGACGGCTGCGCTCGCGGACATCCGGGCCGGGCTCCCCCGCGTCCCCGTCTACTCCACCGTGCTGGACGACCCGCGCGGCGACTGTGTGTTCGACGCCGCGCACTGGGCCGCCAACCTTCGGCGACCCGTACGCCTCGACCGGGCCGTCGCCGCTGCCGCCGCCGACGGCCACACCGCGTTCGTCGAACTCTCCCCCCACCCGGTCCTGACCCGGGCGATCACGGACACCGCCCCCGGAACGCTCGCCCTCGGCACCCTCCACCGCGGCGCCGACACCCCCGCCGACTTCCTCACCCAGGTGGGCACCCTGCACACCGCCGGGTACCGGCTCCCCCTTCCGGCGGGCCGCGTCATCGACCTGCCCGGGCCGCGCTGGCGGCATGTGCGGCATTGGTGGACGGACGGCAGGCCGGGGGCTCCGGCGGCGGGCTGGGCGACGGCGGGGGCGGAGGGGCGCCGCGAGCCCGGTGGGATCCACGTGACGGCCGAGGGCCGCGAACCGGGCCGGGTCACCGTGACGACCGAAGGCCGCGTGGCGTCCGGACGGCACATGGCGCAGGCGGACCGTCCGGCGGCAGGAGGCCACGTCGTGGCAGGGGGCCCTGGACCGGATGGCGGCCGGCAGCCGGACGGGCGCCGTGGACCGGATGGCAGCGGCGGGCCACAAGGGTGGCGGATCGGGGAAGACGTCTCCGTCTGCGCCCGACTCCGTCACCACATCGCCGCCGTCACCGGGCATTCCCCGACCCGCATCACCCCGGCCACCGCCCTCGCCGAGCTGGGCCTCGACTCCCTGATGGCCGTGCGCATCCGCGCCGCTCTGGAACGCGAGTTCAGCATCGAACTCCCCCTGCGCGACCTGCTGGGCGCCGCGACGGTCGAGGACGCGGCGGCCCGCATCATGCGGGCGTTGCCGAGGGAGACGATGCCGCCCGGAGACGTCGAGCGGCCGGTGTCGCCGACGAGGGCGGCATCCGCCGCGGACCTCCGGGCGCAGCCGCCAGGACCGGCTCCGGCCGGAAGCATCCACGCCGTACCGTCCGCGAAGGCGCAGGGGGCGACCCCGCCGACGCGAACCCCACGCCCTCCAGGAGCGGTCGGCAAGGCCTCGCCGACCCGGCCCGAGGGGGCGTCGCGTGAGAACCCCCTGCACCTTCCCCTTCACACCGCCGGCTCCCACCCCTGGCTTCGGCGCCTCGACACGCCCGGCCCCCACCCCTCGATCCAGCCCTCGGACACCCCCGGCCCCCACTCCCCGCTCTTCCTCGTCCACGCCGCCGGCGGCACCACCGACGTGTACCGGTCCCTCGTGGAACGGCTCGGCGGGGAGCGGCCGGTATACGGGCTGGAGCGGGTCGAGGAGGCCCGTACGGTCGCGGAGAAGGCGCGTCGTTACGCCGAGACGGTTGCCGCCGTGCACCCCGACGGACCCTGCCTGTTGGGCGGTTGGTCGTTCGGCGGCTTCGTCGCCCAGGAAGCGGCGCGCCAGCTCACGGCCGCCGGGCGGGACGTACGGCTGGTGGTCCTCCTCGATTCCGTACGGCCGCTCCCCCGCCCCGAGGGCACGCCGGCCGAGCGGATCCGCGCCCACTTCACCGGCTTCGCCCGCCATGCCGCCGACGCCTACGGGGTCGAACTTGCCCTGCCGTATGACGAGTTGGTCGCGACGGAGGACGACGGCGAGCGCGTCGACACGGTGCTGCGGGCCCTGCGGGAGGCGGCCGACGTGCCGCAGGCAGCCCTCGATCACCAGCGGGCCTCCTATCTGGACCTGCGGATCGGCGAGGCGCACCGGCCGGGCCGCCACGACGGGCGGGTGGTGCTGTACCGGGCCACCGAGCCGGCCCCGCACACCGTGCGCGACCCGGCATACGAGCGGGACGACGAGGCGCTCGGCTGGGACGAGGTGTGCCCGCGTCTGACCGTCGTCCGGGTCGCGGGTCACCATCTGTCGCTGCTCGACCCGCCGTACATCGACGAGATCGCCGCCCATCTCCGGCAGGAGCTCGCCGGGGAGACCCGCTGAACCCGATCCGAGGAGAGCCGCCGTGCCCGACCGCACCGACCGTACCGACCTCACTACCCCCACTGACCTCACTGCCCCCACCGACCTCACCGATCGCCTTGGCCGTACCACCGGAATGTCCCGACGCTCCGTCACCAGGGCGGCCGCCACCACCGCCGTGGCCGCCCTCTTCGGCGTGGCTGCCACCGGCACGGCCAGGGCAACCGCCCACCGGACCACCACCGGCCGCACCGGCACCGGCCGGTCCGCCTCCGCAGCCACCACCCCGGCCATCCCCACCGCCCGGTCCGTCACCCGGCTCGGCCCCCGTACCCTCGACGTCTCCCTCCCCTCCGCCGCCCTGGGCCGCAACGCCCCGGTCCGGCTGATCCTCCCCTCCTCGTTCGACGCGCGGCCCGCCCGGACATACCCGGTGCTGTATCTGCTCCACGGCGCCCACGACGACTACACGTCGTGGACCCGGGAGACGGACATCGAGGCGTTCACGGCGGGCCGGGAACTGATCGTGGCGATGCCGGACGCGGGGCCGACCGGCATCCCCACCGCCTGGCGGGGCGGCCCGGACTACGAGACGTTCCAGGTCGGCGAGGTCCCCGCGCTGCTGGCCCGCGACTACCGGGCGTCCGGGGTCCGGGCGGTCGCCGGGGTCTCCACCGGCGGCTACGGGGCGATGGCGCACTCTGCACGTCACCCGGGGGCGTTCGCGGCGGCGGCCTCGTACAGCGGCATCCTCGACACGACGGCACCCGGGGTGCCGACCCTGATGGACGCCATCGTGGCCCGCGAGAACCTGGCACCCCTGTCGCTGTGGGGCAACCCGATCCTGAACCTGCTCACCTGGCGGGACTTCAACCCGCGTTCCCGGGCGGCGGGACTGCGCGGCACCTCCCTGTACGTGTCGAGCGGCAGCGGAGTGGTCGGCGGCATCGGCGACTGGTTCCCCGAGGCGCTGGAGAGCGTGCTGTGGCCGTCCGCCCACGCGTTCACGGACACGCTCGCCCTGCTGCGGGTCCCGGTGACCACCCACTTCTACGCAGGCGGAGGGCACGGCTGGACCTATTGGAAGCGGGAGTTCGCGGCGTCGTGGCCGGTGCTCGCCGGTGCGCTGGGGGTGCCGGCGTGAGGCCGGTGCCGTCGGGGCACGGAACGGAGCGCAGGGGACGTCCGTCCAACCCAGGACTGACCCCTCGCCCCACGGGCACCGGCCCGCGGGTGAGCCGCTTCCGGGTGAAAGGAGGGTCCGCCTTGGCTGCCCCCACCCCGCCGTACGACGTACCGAACGGTCCCGGCGCCGCCGCTGTACCGCCCGAACTGGCCAAACTGCTGCGCGACCACTTGGAGGATGTCGCCGACCAGGTGGGGGAGGAGGTGTGCAGACAGGTCCCGGAATACGCCTCCCGGTCGGTTGACGGAGCGAGCCGCGCACTGCTCAGATCGGGGGTCGTGCAGGCGCTCACCCTGTTCGTCGACCACATCGCCGATCCGCGCGGCCGGGGAGACTCGATCACCGCGATCTACCACGAGTTGGGGCGCGGCGAGGCGCTGGAGGGCCACAGCCTCGAAACTCTGCAGTCCGCGCTGCGGGTCGGAGGGCTGCACGCCTGGCGGCTGCTGGGCCGCACGACGGAGGAACTCGGGTTGGACTCCTCGGTCATGGCCGGGCTGGGTGAACTGGCGTTCCGGACGGTGCACGAGGTGGCCGAGGCCGCGGCGGCGGGGTACGCGGAGGGGCAGCTGCGCAGCACGGACGAGTTGGAACGGCGCCGGGGGCGGCTGCTCGCCCTGTTGCTGGGCGAGAGGCCGGTGTTGCCGGAGGCGGTGCGTGACCTGGCGCACGGCGCCCAGTGGTCCGTGCCGACGCACGTCGCGGTCGTCGTCCTCGCGGCCTCGCCCGACCGGCGGGAGGAGCGGCCGTTGGCCGCCGCCGGGGCGCTGGTGGACATGGAGTCCCGGCCACCACGGATGCTCGTGCCCGACCCGGACGGCTCGGGCGGCTTCGGCGGCCGGGCGTTCACGCTCGCGCTGCGGGGGCGGCCGGCGGCGATCGGGCCTTCGGTTCCGCTCACGGAGGCCGCCCGTTCGCTGCGCTGGGCCACCCGTGCGCTCGGGCTGATGGGGCGCGGCATCCTGCCCCGGCAGGGTGTGGTGCGCTGCGCCGACCATCTGTCGACGCTGCTGCTGCACAGCGACGAACCGATGCTCGACCAGCTCCGGTCGCAGGTCCTGGCCCCGCTGGACACGGTCGCGGAGGGGCCGCGCGGCCGACTCGCCGAGACCCTCCTGGCGTGGCTGCTCGGCGGCAGCAACGTGCCCGATGTCGCCGCCCGCCTCCACATCCACCCGCAGACGGTCCGCTACCGCCTGCGCCAGCTGGAGAAGCTCTTCGGCGACGCCCTGCACGACCCCGGCACCCGTCTGGACCTCATCCTCGCCCTGCGCGCCGAGGCAATGCGGGACGACGACACGTTCACCGAATAAGAATACCGACTCACCTCGGCACAAAAACAAAGACGAATATTGAATTCCCGTCCATAACACTCGGCCTGGCCAAGCGAATACCTTCGGGACGTCCTTTCCACAGGCGCACTCCGCGCCCCACCCTCAAAGGATCCCCATGCGTATCCGCTTGTGCCTCGCCGCCCTCTCGCTGGCCGGCGGGGCCGGACTGGCCACCGTCTCGTCACCCACGGCCACGGCCGCGGCCTGCACGGACATCGACGTCGTCGCGGCTCGCGGCACGTTCGAGCCGGGCACGCTCGGCTTCATCGTCGGCGACCCCGTGTATTCCGCGCTGCAGAAGAAAATCACGGGCAAATCCCTGTCCAGCTACAAGGTGAACTACCCTGCGGACCTTTCCCTCACCTCGGCCGCACAGGGCAACACGGATCTGGTGAACCATGTCAGGAGCCAGGCCGCCTCCTGCCCGAACCAGCGTTTCATTCTCGTCGGCTATTCGCAGGGCGCGAACGTCGTGGACAACTCCATCGGTATCAGCAGCGCCGGCGCGGTGGTCGGCAGCCCCATCGTGGCCACCATCCCCGCCACGCTCGAACCCCGGGTCTCCGCGGTGCTGCTGTTCGGCAACCCGATCCGGGCCATCGGCAAGAGCGTCACCGGCACCTATCAGAGCCGCACCATCGACTTCTGCGCGGCCGGTGACCCAGTCTGCGAGAACGGCGGCGGGGACGTGGGCGCCCACCTCGGCTACCGCGCGAACGCCGACGCGGCGGCGGCCTTCGCCGCGACCAAGATCTGACCGCACACACCAAGGCGAAGGGCCCGGGAGATCCTCCCGGGCCCTTCTTCCATGGGGGTGATGGCTACTCGGGGTCCCGCGCGAACTTGGTCAGGCTCGTGGAGACCGGCTCGGGACGGCCGTTGTTCTGGGTCGGCGCGGCGGTCAGTACGTCCAGGTGCTGGTAGCCGTCGGCGACCACGGGGTCCAGGTCGGCCGGGACGCGGCCGGCCAGCAGTCCGTCGCCCGCGAGCACGGTGAGCGTCGGGTTGGCGGTGAGCCCCGCCGGGTGGACGACGAGCCGCTTCACCTGGGGTGAGGTGGCCAGTTGGAGGTCGGTGACCAGCTTGGTCGGGAAGTACTGCTCGGTGAAGTCCAGCGGCTGCCCGGCCATGCTGCGGGCCAGCTCCTGGATGTCGGTGACCTCCTTGCCCGCGCCGGTGAACGGGGTCCCGTCGGCCGACCGGTACCCGGGGTCGTCGGCGTCACCCACCCGGTCGTAGTTCCGCCAGGTGTAGAGCGGGCCGCCCGGCCGGTCGGGGATGGCCTTGTACTCGCCGCCGAACAGGGCCGGTTGCTCCTCACCCCCGTTGGCTACGGGGAAGTTCTTGTCGACGACCGGCCCGCCGTCGAAGAAGCCCACGCTGCTCTGCAGGAATGCCAGCGGTACGGAGTGGTCGTCCATCAGCGCGCCGAGAATCGCCTCGTTGGTGAGCCGGAAGTCCTTCACCGCCGGTGAGCCGGAAAGGAAGGTGGCGGTGTCCTCGGAGAACAGGAAGCGGTTGCTGACCTCGATGTTGGTGTTGAGAGGCAGCTGGTCCGGCAGGGTGGCCTCGCCGTCCGGGTCCTGCAGCGCGCCCAGGCCGGCGATGGCCAGCAGCGTCATCATCTCGGGGTTGAGGAGCACCGGCGCGGACAGCGAGCGTGGCAGCAGTCCGCTGTCGAGCCCGGCCTGCACCGCACCGTGTCCGAGGCCCACGTCGGGCAGGTTGGTGTCGTCCGGGATGCTGCCGCTCAGGTCGGCGAGCGAGGTGGAGACGGTGGTGTCGAGGGCGAAGTAGCCGGCGCACTGGTTGTACCCGGCGTCCGCCGTGGTGGACCGGTCGCCGTCGAGGTCGGCGGTCGCGAAGTACCCGGTGATGACACCGCCCAGGGAGTGCCCTCCGCACAGCACCTTCTCCTTGCGCACCCGCTGGTCGGGCAGCTCGGCGGTCAGCAGGTCGTACTGGTCGCGGACGGTTCGCTCGATGCCGAGCCTCGCCATCCAGCCCAGGTCCGCGTTGCCGACGAACCCGTCGAAGGTGCGGCCCGCGACCTGCTTGTCACGGTAGTAGTAGTCGACGGCCGTGTGCTGGTCGCCGGAGGCCACCCCGGTGCGGTCCTCCAGGCAGTTGGAGCGCCGGTCCAGGGCCCAGAACTCGACGTGCCGGCCCTGTGCGGCGGCGCGGGCGACGGTGTTGCGGGCGACGCTGTCGAAGGCTCCGGCGCCTTCGAGGATGCCCGGCTGGGCGACGAGGATCCGGTCGGCGTCGGTCGAGGCCGCCGGCCCGTCGGCGGACCGGTAGCGCAGGTACGACAGCCAGTCGCACGCCGTCGGCCGCGCCCCGAAGGACGCCGGCAGTGGCGCTCTCACCCGCACCACCGTCTCGGTCACCCCGCCGACCGGGCTCGTCGACGCCACGGCCGTCTCGGTCCGCGTCTCCTCGCCCCGGGCGTCCGGGGCGGCCCCGGCCACCGCCCCGACGGTCAGCAGCACCGCCGGCGCGGCACCTCTCAGCGCCCTGAGGCTCTTTCCTCTCCTGCGACTCGTGTTCATGCTGGGACGGTAGGACCGCGGCAACGGCCCCACCGCCCCATGCTCACAACAACGCAGCTACCGTCGGCACCTTTGTCACCAGGCTCCAACTCACTGTGCTACGGCCATGGTTACAGCCCGTCGCTGACCATCGCGGCGACGATCCGGACGTGCCGGTCGGCCGCCGTGCCGGAGAACTCGTTGTCGTAGTTCAGCCCGTACGGCCAGAAGTGGCCACCGCCGGTGGAGATCTTCGCGCTCGACCCGTCGTACTGCCGGACGAGCGCCGTGGCCCGCACACCGGTCCACGTGCCGCTGCCGCCCAGTCGCGACCAGCCCGAACTGGTGCCCACGCCTATGGTGTGCGCGATCTCGTGCAGTGCGGTCCGCTCGTTCATGTAGCTGCGGTTGCTGCCGAAGCGGATGGTCCCGTTGATGTTCCCGTCGGCGGTGGGGACGCCGGGCTCGTAGCGGACGGTGATGTTCTTCCCCAGGTCGCTGAGGTTGTTGTACCGGGCGATGGCGGCGTTCATGGCCGATGTGATGAGGTTGTACGCCGTCTGCTGGTCCTGCGTCGGGTTGCTCGCCCGTACGAGGGTCCACGTGATGGTGGCCGCCGCGGCCTGCTCACGGGGCACGGGCGCGGCCTGCGGTGCGGCGTGCGCGACACCGGGTCCGGCGAACAACGCGGCCGCCAGCGCGGCCAGGACCACCTTCTTGCGCGGTGAGTTCATCGGGGTCTCTCCTGCGTTTGGTGGGGGGATGTGGGGGATGCTCAGGCACCGATCCTTCCGATGCCTGCCCCGGCCCGTACGAGGGCCGGGACGTTCGCGGCGGGGTCCAGCGTGTAGGGGTAGAAGGTGCGCGGCTCGGTCACCGTGCCGTTGGTCTCGCAGGTGCCGGACCCGGCGAAGAGGTTGTTCCGCTGGACCAGCCGGCCCGGCCCGGAGGCGTCGTAACCACTCGCGGAGTAGCAGGGGTTGGGGACGCCCTCGAAGTGGTTGCCCTCGACCACGACGCCCGCGTTCATGGTCGAGGCGACGCCGTAGACGGCGTTCCCCTTGTAGTAGTTGTTGTAGACGTGCACCGGTTCGCCGAAGCGGACCCGAGGGTGCCGTTGCCGTGAGCCGTCGAAGAAGTTGTGGTGGATCGAGACCTTCAACTTCCCCGCGTCCTGGCTGCCGTTGCCGTCGGAGTGGCCGAGCAGCATGCTCTTGTCGGTCTTGTTGAACCAGTTCCAGGACACGGTGACGTACTCGGCGCCGCGCACGACGTCGACGGCCCCGTCGAGGGGCGCCACGAACTCGTTGTGGTCGATCCAGATGTGGTGGGACTCCTGGCCGACGTTGACGGCGTCGTCCTCGGCGCCCGTGAACCTGAGGTTTCGCACGATGACGTTGTAGGAGCGATAGAAGTCCAGGCCCCCACCGTTGATGACGCCGGACGACCCGACGCCGACGATGGTCTTGTGGGGCCGGACGCCCTGCTTGCTGGTGATGTCGACCGTGCCCTGCACCCGGATGACGAGCGGGCCCACCGTGTCGATGTACTCCAGGAACTGCTCGGTGGTGGTGGCGGTCACGGTCGCGCCGCCCGCTCCCCCGGTGGTGCCGTTCTGCCCGAGCGCGTCGACGGCGGCGAAACCGGTGGGGGATGCCTCCACCCGGGGTGCCGCTTCCGCGCCGGCGACGGTCTCCGCCCCGACGGGCGCGGTCGCGCCGAGCAGCAGGGCGAGCGTGAGCGCGGGGACTGTACCTGACGACCTCATGTGGTCTCTCCCGGGACGAGTGGGGGACGTTCCTGGGCCGTGCCAATCAGTCGTGCGAATCCGTCGTGCGAATCCATGCGCACAAGGACTAGAAAGCGCTTTCAGTTTCCTGAATGCTAAGCACGTGTTTTGGCCATGTCAACGGAATCGCGTTCGCCTCATGTTGTGGAAGGGAGTGTCGTGACCCCACGACATCGCATCGTCAGGGCATTGGCGCCCATGGTCCCCCTGGTGCTCGGCGCCGGCCTGATGGCCTCCCCGCCGGCAACCGCGGACGCGACGGTCCCGGCGGCGCAGAACGCCGTCACCGTACGGATCGACCCGTCGTACCAGCAGCAGGAGTTCGAGGGGTGGGGCACCAGCCTCGTCTGGTTCGCCAACGCCACCGGCAACTACCCGGAGCCCATCCGAAGACAGCTCGTCGACATGCTGTTCGGTGAGGACGGGCTCAATCTCAATATCGCGCGCTACAACATCGGCGGCGGCAACGCCCCGGACGTCCGCAAGGACTACATGAAGGCCGGCGCGACGATGGACGGCTTCTGGAAGGCCCCCGAGGGCACCACCCGGCAGGACATGGAGTGGTGGGACCCCGACAACCCGGACCACTGGGACTGGGACGCCGACTCGGGCCAGCGCTGGTGGGTGGACCAGGTCAAGGACAAGATCACCAAGTGGGAGGCGTTCAGCAACTCGCCGCCCTGGTTCCAGACCGTCAACGGCTATGTCTCCGGCGGCTTCGACGCGAACACCGACCAGATCCGCGCGGACCGTGTCGACGAGTTCGCCGCCTATCTGGTGCGTGTGACCGAGGAGATGGAGAAGCGGCACGGCATCGACTTCGACACCATCGCCCCGCTGAACGAGCCCAACACCAACTATTGGGGCACCCAGATCGGCGCCAACGGCCAGCCCACCGGCGGCCGTCAGGAAGGCGCGCACGCGGGCCCGGCCCTCCAGCAGAAGGTCCTTCTCGCGCTCGACAAGGCGCTCAAGGGAGCCGCGACCGACGCCGAGATCTCGGCGATGGACGAGACCAACCCCACGATCTTCACCCAGAACTGGAACGCGTACGACGCCGCCGCGCGGGCGGCCGTCCCCCAGCTGAACGTGCACACCTACGGCACCGGCATGCGCACCAGCGCGCGTGACATCGCCAAGGGCGCGGACAAGAAGCTCTGGATGAGCGAGGTCGAGGGCACCTGGGGCACCGGCAGCGACTTCACGAGCATGGAGCCGGGCCTCGGCATCGCCACCCGCATGGTGGACGACATGCGTGAACTGGAGCCCTCCGCCTGGGTGTTCTGGCAGCCCGTCGAGGACTCCATTCCGCAGGCCGCGGCCGGCAAGAACTGGGGCAGCATCCACGTCCCGTTCAACTGCACGGCCACGGACACCCTGCAGACCTGCCCGATCCGGGCCAACTCCAAGTTCCACACCATCCGGAACTTCACCCACCACATCCGCCCCGGCGACCGGTTCGTGAAGGTCGACGACCCGTCCAGCGTCGCTGCCGTAAGGAAGTCCGGCCGTTCGGCCACCGTGGTCCATGTGAACAGCGGTACCACCGCCCGTTCCGTCACCCTCGACCTCTCGCGCTTCCGCAAGGTCGCCTCCGACGCCACCGTCACCCCCGTCGTGACGAGCGCCGACGGCGCCCTCGTCAAGGGCACCCCGGTCCCGGTGACCGACCTCTCGGCCACCCTCGACGTCCCCGCCAAGTCCGTCACCACGTTCCTGGTCGAGGGCGTCCGCGGTGCGGCGAAGGACGCCGCCCTCGTCCAGCCCGACCACGTCTACCGCCTCCAGGGCACGCAGAGCGGCAAGTCGCTCACCCCGTCGCAGGACGGCACTGGTGTCGTTCTCCGCACGAACGACGCCGCGAGCACCCGGCAGCTGTGGTCGGTGGAGCAGCTGACCCCCGGCACCGACAACCGCGAGCGCTACACCTTGACCAACACCGGCACCGGCAGGCGGCTCGCCGTGCGCGACAACCAGGCCGTCCTCGACGACCCGGCCGACGGCGAGGTCCCCGCGGCCGCGCAGTGGGTCATGTCGACGACCGGCGACGGCAGTTGGACGTTCGTGAACGCAGCCACGGGCCGTCTTCTCGACGTCACCGGGCAGTCGTCGGCGGACGGCGCCAAGGTGTCGACGTACACCCCGACCTCGGCGAACAACCAGCTCTGGGCCGTGCGGGACGAGACCGTGCGGAGCACCGAGCCGGCCGAGGCGTTCACCGTCCCGGAGGTGCGGCCGAAGCTTCCGGACACGGTGACTCCGGTGTTCCCGGACGGTGCCCGGGGCTCCCTGCCCGTGGAATGGAACCTGCCGGCGGACCGCAAGTGGCGCAAGCCCGGGACCGTACGCGTCAAGGGTGAGGCGACCGACGTCCTCGGCCGGAAGATCCCCGCGGAGGCCCTCGTCACCGTGGACACGATCGCCTCGACCGTCCCGGGCCGCGCCAAGACGTACAAGGGAGGCGAGCCCGCGCTCCCGACGACGGTGGTCGGCGTCGGCCGGCACGGCGGCCGGACCAGCCTCCCGGTGACCTGGGACAAGGCACCCGACGGGGCGTTCGACAAGACCGGCGTCGTGACCCTGTCCGGTACGGCGGAGGTGGTCGACGGCTCCACGGTCGACGCGACCGTACGCGTCCAGGTCACCGAGGCCGCGGAGACCAACATCGCACCCGACGCGGGCGTCTCCGTCGCCGCCACCTTCACCGAGAGCGGCTACTCCGCCGAGCGGCTGCGCAACGGCAACACCGCCGAGAAGGCCTGGTCCAACTGGAGGTCGGGCACCAAGAACCCGTCCGACACGATCACCTTCGGCCTCCCGAAGGCCCGCGACCTCAACCGGATCGTCGCCCACTTCCACCGGGACGGGACCAACGTCTCCTTCCCCCAGAGCCTGAAGGTGCAGGTTCAGGCCACCGCGAACGGTCCGTGGACCGACGCGGGCGGTTCCGTCGCGGTCGGCACGGAGGGCACACCGGTGATCGACGTCCCGCTCGACGCGGGCCCGGTGACCGGCGTGCGCGTGGTCATGACCGCGCGTCAGGGCGGCTACATCACCATGGGCGAGATCGAGGTGTACGCCAGGACGCCCGGCGTCTCCTCGGACGCCGCCGCTTCCTCCGTCGAGGTGGCCGGCAAGCCGATCGGCTCCTTCGACCCCGACACCACCACCTACCGGGTCGTCACCGACGACCCGGCCCGGGCGGAGGTCACGGCGACGGCGCGCGACCCCTACGCGACCGTCACCGTGGACAGTGCCGACAGCACCGACGGGTCCGGCCGGAGCTCGGCCGTCGTCACCGTACGCAGCGAGGACGGTTCGCAGACCAGGAAGTACCGGATCGAGCTGGTACGAGGCTGAAGCGACCGGCGGGGACCGGTGACGGTCCCCGCCGGCCGGCGCGCGTCCCGGGTCAGGTGCTCGCGCAGGTCGCCCCGTTGAGCGTGAAGCTCGTCGGTGCGGTGTTCGTGGCGCCCTTGCTGCCGATGAACCCGGCCGTCACGGAGCCCGCGGCCGGGATGGTGGAGGTGTAGGAGACGGGCTTCACGCTCACCGCGCCGGCGCTCTGCGTGGCGGTCCCGCCCCACATGTTGGTGATCGTCTGCCCGTTGGCGAAGGTGAAGGCCAGCGTCCAGCCGCTGACGGCGGTGGTGCCGGTGTTGCGGATGACGATCTCGCCCTGGAAGCCGCCGGGCCACTCGTTGGTGGCCCGGTACGTCACGGAGCAGTTCCCGGCGGGTGTGCTGCCGCCCTCGTCCGTCGTGACGTTCACCGTGCCCGACCGGTTCGACCGGTTCCCGGCGGCGTCACGGGCGTAGACGGCCAGGGTGTACGCCGTGTCGGCGGTGAGGCCGGTCAGGGTGACGGAGGGGGTGGTGGAGGCGGCGAGCTTGGTCTCGGTGGAGCCGCTCACCCGGACGACGTCGTAGCCGGTGACGCCGACGTCGTCCGTGGCGGCGGTCCAGGAGAGCGTGGCGGAGGTCGCCGTCACCGCGGAGGCGGTCGGGGTGCCCGGGGTGGTCGGCGCCTGGGTGTCGCCCGGGGTGCCACCGCCGAAGACCGTGGCTTCCTTCGCCGTCTGCGCGATGCCGTCGGCGCCGTTGAAGATGCGCTGGCCCCAGGCGCTGAGCCGCGTGGGGTCGAAGCCGATCGACAGATCGAGGACCGGGTCGGTGTTGCCGCTCCAGGACCAGGCCAGATAGCCGAGGTCCAGCTGCTCGGCGGTGGCCATCATGGTGTCCTCGTCCGGATCGCCCCACTGGTCGGCGGGTCCGCCGAACTCGCCGATGAGGAGGGGCAGTCCGGCGTCCACGAAGGCGCCCAGGTAGTCGGTGATCTCGGCGGCGGTGTCGAAGACGCTGTACATGTGGATGGAGAAGATCAGGTTGCCGGTCGTGTCGGCGTCGTACACGGACTGGGCGTTGGCGCGCATGACGCCCTGCCAGTCCTGGCCCCAGTTGGGCGCGTCCACCATGATCGTGTGCTCGAAGCCGGCGGCCCGCAGTTTCTGCACGGCGGCGATGGTGGGGGCGGTCCAGCCCGCGGGGTCGGTGTTGCCCCAGGGCTCGTTGCCGATGTTGACGATGACGTAGTTCTCCTCGCCGGCGAGGACGTCCTTGAGGCTGATCCAGTAGTCGGCCGCGTGGTCGAGCGTGCCGGCCGCGGCCTCCTCGCCGTATCCGGTGGTGTCGTGCACCTCCAGGACGCAGATGAGCCGGTTGGCCTTGCACTGGGCGACGACGTTCGCCACGTCGGCGGGGCTGTTCCTGGTCCAGCGGTGTCCGTCGGAGAGGACGACGCGGACGGTGTTGGCGCCGAGCGCCTTGATGTCGGCCAGCGACTGCGTCTCGCCCGGATACCAGGTGTGGGGGTGGTTGACGCCGCGCATCACGAAATCGTTGCCGTTGCCCTCCAGCAGCCGGCCGTCGCTGATGTGCAGGCCGGTGGCCCGGACGTCGGGCGCCGACTGGGCCAGGGCGACGGCCGGGGCGAGCACTCCGACGAGCGTGAGGCCGATCAGGCCCGCGAGCCCGGCCAGAAGGGTGCTCAGGGGGTTTCTCCGCTGCGTGCTTCTTCCCGTTCTCATTGCGACTCCAGGTGGGGGTGGGCGCCGAGAATTTCAGGCATCAAAGGTCCGAGGATGGCATGGGAGCGCTCCCATGAACCCATCTCGTCCGGTACACGTCAACCCTTCGGGCGGGCTCAGCCCCTCAGACCCGCCCGGACCGCGGCGGCGACGACCGCGTCCCGCTCCGCGCCGGTGAACCGGCCCTCGGACACCCACCCGTCGGCGAGGGCACGCACCGCCCGCACGAACGCCTCGGAGGTGGGGAACGGCGCCTGTGCCCAGAGGACGTCGAGGAAGGTCCGGCCGTCGCCACGCGTACGGTTCGGGACGCCCGAGTGCGCCGTGCCGAACACGACGACGGGCTCGGAGCGCCTGAAGTAGGCGTGGTAGCGGACGTCGTCGCCGACGAAGAACGGCGCGAGGGTCAGCCCGTGCGTGGTGAAGTGCAGCGGCCTGCCCTCAGGACGGACCGCGTCCGCGAGATCCCCGCGCAGGGTGAAGTCCTTGTAGAAGGAGAAGCTCCGGAACCCGGCCTCCTGGCTCCGCGCGACCAGCAGCAGCGGACCGAGGAACACCGACTGGACCGTGGGATCGTCCAGGGCCCGCTCCACCCGCAGCCGGTACGGCGCGGAGATCCCGACCCGGTCGCCGCGCCGCCAGTTCCGGCTCAGCGTGAGATACGACCCGGGCACCGCCTCGACCCGCTGCCGGACCCCGTTGACCGTGACGGTGAAGCCGCCCGTGGCCCAGGACGGCACCCGCAGCCTCAGGTCGAACGTGCCCCCGCCCTCCCGGAACGTCAGGGTGCGGACCCCCTCGGCCGGATAGGCGCTCGCCTGTTCGATGACGAGGCCCCGCTCCGGCCACCGCAGGGTCGAGGCGAGATACAGGTTCACGTACAGCGCGTCGCCGTCGGCGGAGCGGAAGTACACCGAGTCCTGGTACTTGGTGTGGTTCTCCATGCCGGTGCCGCCGCAGCAGGTGCCGGTGTTGCCGTACTCGCGCACGACCCCCGGGCCCATCCCGACGAAGTAGGTGACCTCCGGGCTGCCCGTGCTCGCCGCGTCCCGGCGGGAGGCGAGGATGTGGTTGGTCAGACCCCGCTCGTAGTAGTCCATACGGGCCGCGTCAGGCTCCCGGAAGAACAACTGCCGACTGAGCTTCAGCATGTTGTACGTGGCGCAGGTCTCGGCGTTCCTGTCGTCCAGCGTGGCCGCGATGGCGCCCCGCGCCTTGAACATCTCGCCCTGTCCCGTGCCGCCCAGGCTGTACGTCCGGGGTCCGGCGACCATGCCCCAGAAGTTCCGCGCGGCCTCGGCGTACCGCTCCTCCCCCGTCTCGTCGAACAGCCGCAGATATCCGGTGAACTGCGGGATGTGCTGGTTGGCGTGCCGCCCGTCGAGGATGTCCCGGTCCTGGGCACAGGCGTCCAGCAGCGCGGTGTTGTCGAAGCAGCGGGCGGCGGCGAGGTGTTCCGCCTTGCCGGTGAGGGCGTGGAGGTCGGCCATCACCTCGTTCATGCCGCCGTACTCACCGGCGATGTAGATGGACCACATGCGCTCCAGCTGCGCCTTGGGCAGCCCGCCGAGTCTGCTGTGCACCCAGTCGCCCATCTTCGAGGCGATGGTCAGGGCCTGCGCGTTCCCGGCCAGGGTGTGCGCGTCGAGGAGACCCCGCATGATCTTGTGGCAGGTGTAGTACGGCGCCCAGATGGCCGGGTACGTCGTGTAGCTCTCCAGCAGGATGAACTGCGTCTCGGGGTACGCCGCCAGAAAGCCGGGGTGACTCGGTCGCGGCGTACCGCGCTCCGCCAGCGCCGTCTGGCACTCCCCCAGCGCGCCGACCAGGTGGTCCAGCTTGGTCTTGAGGGCCGCCTCCCGGGTGTCCGCGTACGCCTGGGCGACGAGGGTGAGGAAGTGGCCGCCGTAGTGGCCGCGCAGATTGCCGTCGGAGGTCTCCCAGCCGCCGGGCGGCAGGGCGCCCCGCGTGCCGAGACCGGCGTTGGCGCGGAAGACGGCCAGGATGCGGTCGGCCGGGTAGGACCGGGCGTAGCCCAGCATCAGGTCGCGCTTGGCCTTGAACACCCCGTTTCCGAGGGTGACCTGGTCCAGGGGGAAGGGGCGTACCGACCAGGTGGAGGGGATGGGCTGCGGGGCCGCGGGGGCCTGGGCAGCGGGGGCTTGCTCGGCCGGGGCGGCGTGCGCGAGTGAGGTCGCCTGTACGAGGGGGGTGGTGGCCGCCGCTCCGGCAGCCAGGGTCAGCAGCCTTCGGCGGGTGGGGGGTTGGGACATGCGTCTCGACTCCGATCGTCGGTCGTTCGGCGGGTGTGGGGGCTGGACGGGTGACCGCCCGCTCGACGAGGCAGGCGGTCACCCGGCAGTCATGAAGGGCCCGTCACGTGAGGTTGGTCAGGGAGGGCCCGTCACGGTGACGGTGGCCGTGGCGCGGTACGTGGTGCCCGCCACGGTTCCCTTCACCTCGAAGGTGCCGGGTTCGGCGTACTGCCCCGGCTCGACCGGGTCCCAGGTGACGCCGGCCCGGCTGTCCTTGGAGCCGTCGTTGTAGGTGGCGACCACGGTGGCCGGGAGCGTGGGCGCCCGGCCGGCGCGGGTGGTGACGTGCTCCTCGCCGATGCTGGTGATCTCCACCGCGTCGGTCTGCCGTACCCACACGGTCGCGGTGACGGGCCGCGCGGCCCGGTCGGCGATGCCGGTGATCCGTACGCTCGTGCCGCCCTCGGCGACCTGCGCCTCGGTCAGGGCGGGCCAGACGACGGGCGAGCGGGCCGTGGAGCCGTCCCCGTACACCAGCGTCACCTCGCCGGGCAGTTCCGGGATCGTGCCGCGCGGGGTGGGAACGTGCACCTCACGCACGGAGTCCGGCGTCTCGGCGTACACCTTCCACTCCTGGACGCCGAGGGCCAGGTTCGGATGCCCCGTGAGCCGGGCGCGCAGCGCCGTCGTCGTGACGGGGGTGAAGGTGGTCCGGTTGTAGCCGTCCTCGGCGGTGCCGTAGCCGCTGGGTGCGGAGACCTCGCGCCAGGTGTCGCCGTCCCGGTACTCGATGACCCAGGACGCCGGAACCCCGACCCCGTCGCCCGCACCCGGCTGGGCGTCACGGAAGAAGTACAGGTCGGAGCCGTCCACGCGGACCGGGTCCGCCCAGGTGTACTGGACCCACTGGGTGCCCTTCTCCGGCCAGCTGCCCCAGCGCGGCGCGTCGGAGGACGAGGCGGGTTCCCTGCCGTCGTTGATCGCGGCCACGGACTCCCAGCCGGAGGTGTAGGAGGCCGTCGCGGTCGCAAAGGGCGCCACGTTCACCTGCCCGTCGGACCGTCCCTCCGCCTTGACCACGACCTTCTTCGACGTCTCCGAGGAGCCGTCGGTGGCGGTGAGTTCGAGGGTGTAGGTGCCGGCCGCGGTGAAGCGGGCGACGGTCGTCGAGGCACCCGGGTCGTCGAAGATGACGGCTCCGCCGTCCGGGCCGTCCGTCGCCTTCCACCCGGCGGAGAGTTTCCGCTCCGGCAGGCCGTCGTCCTCGACGATGCCCGTCAGCCGGACCTGCCCGGGACGGCTGTACGTGGTGTCCTGCCATGCCTCGACGTAGGGGGCATGGTTGCGGGCGGCCGGGGGCCGGACGCCGGTCTCGAACGCCTGGATCTCCTTCAGCCCACTGGTGTGCCCGTCCCGGTGACGCATCAGCACCCGCAGCTTCTGCGTCGTCACCTGCTCGAAGCGCACCTGGTTGAGATTGGCCCTCGGGTGGACCGGCGTCCTGGCGGGCCGGGCCACGTCCTGCCACCGCCCCTCACCGTCCTGGAACTGCACGGTGTAGAGCGCGGGCTCGGCGTATCCGCCCGGCCGTTTGTCGCTGGAGAAGTGGAGGCGGACGTCATCGACGTCCCGTGCGCGCCCGAAGTCGATCTCGTACCAGTCCTCGGCGTTGCCCGAGCCGCGCGCGCCCCAGTGGGGCTCGTTGACGGTGAACCCGTCGACGGCTCCGGCCACGCCCCTCCCCTCGGCCTCGTGCGAGGCGCGGGCCGTGGCACCGGAGGCGAGGTTGTCCACAGCCGTGCCGGTCAGGTCCCGCCCGGCCTTGGCGAAGAGGTCGGTGACCCGGTCCTCACGGCCGTACTCGACGTCCTGCGGTGCCGCCACGACCGTACGCAGCCCGGTGGTTCTGGCCTTGGCGCCGCCACCGTCCGGGAAGGTCACCTTGCGGGTGACGGGGTCGTAGACGAGGTGGGTGAGGCGGTCGGCCGTGAGGGCGAGCTTCCCGTCGAGGTAGAGGGAGTAGCCCTCGGGGACCTGCCGTCCGTACGGCCGCTTGCCGTCACCCGGCTCGTCCCACAGCACCGCCACGTCGGTGCCCCGGTAGTTGATGTCCGTGACCGCGAAGTGCGGCCAGTCGACGTCGATCGGTGACAGCTCGATCTTCCGGTCGTCGCGCGGGCGGAAGCCCATCGCGTCCTCGATCACGGTCCAGTTGGTGGTGCCGAGGATGGTGTGGTGGATCCAGGAGCGGTAGCCGACCTTCTGCGGGTCGGCGCTGCCGTCGGCCCAGAACTCGTTCTGGTCGGGCCACCGGTTGTCACCGTCGACGTACTGGGCCCAGGCGTTCCAGGAGAGCAGCTTCTTGTACCAGGTGCGGTCGATGTACTGGTTGGGGTACTTCCGCAGCACGGAGGAGAGGAAGCGGAAGGTGACCGTGGAGTTGATGACGGAGAAGTTGTTGCTCCCCGGATGCCCCTGCTCCGCCGCCTCCGCCTTGTCGGCCTGGTTGGCCGTGAAGAACGGGAAGACCGGGTACTGCTTCGCGTCCGCCCACAGCCGCAGGGCTTCGAGGTACTGCGGGTCCTCGTCCGGCGTGGGCATCAGGCCCACGCTGTACGGGTAGTAGTTGTTGATCTCCTTCCAGGGCACCGGGCTGTCACTGGCCACGTGCCGGTGCTTGAGCAGCTTGTCCTCGGGGTCCCAGAGATGTTCGAGGACCGCGTCCTTCACGCGCTCGGCGATGCCGCGCATCTCCTCGGCCCTGGTGTCCTCGCCGACCAGGTCGTACGCGCGGGCGGAGGCCGTTGCGTTGCTGTACACGTACGCCGACTCGGCCCGGTCCAGGTTCCCCGGCTTCCAGTCGAACGACACCGCGTCGGCGTCGTTGCCGGTCATGGCGCCCCAGTCGTACTCGATCAGTCCGTTGCCGTCGTGGTCGTAGGCCGCGAGCTGCCCCTTGACGTCCTTCTCCGCGTACCGGGCGAGGTTGCGCGGGATGCCGTCGGGCCCGCCGTGCACCTGGTAGGAGCGCCAGGCGGCCTCGGAGATGTACTGGGTGTAGCTGTTGGACCAGTTCTCCGGATCGCCCGGGTTGTCGGAGTACTTGCCGTTCTTCGAGACCTCTCCGGCCGACACCCAGGGCCCGTACGAGTAGCTCGGGTCTCTCAGGTACTTGAGGTCGTCGACGAACATGCCGACGGTCAGCGCGATGGCGTTGTTGTAGCCGAGCACACCCTCCATGGAGGTGGGGAACTGGTAGTCGCTGCCCGGGATGTCGGCGTCGAGGTAGTTGTAACGCAGCAGCCACCAGCGGTAGTAGAGCGTCTTCTCGATGTTGTCGTCCGGGAGGTCCATGAACGGCAGGTTCTCGGCCCACCAGCGGTTGTAGGCCCGCACATGCCCGCGGAACGCGGCGACCGGAGCCGCCCGGCGCACGGAGTCGTACGCCGGCCGGGACTCGGTGATCTCCTCGGTGACGAAACCCAGTTGGACCTTGGTGGTGAGGGTGCGGCCCGCCGGGACGGTGAGGGTACGCGTCAGTGCCTCGCCCTCGGGCACGAAGCCGTCACCGCTCAGCCGGGGGAAGACCGTGGTGAGGTTGTTCTTCGCGGCCACCGTGCCGGTGAGTTCGCGGCCCTTTGGAGTGCCGGTGTACGGGGACGAGGCGCGCAGGGTGATCTCGCGGTTCGCGGACCCGGCGTTGGTGAGGGCCAGGTTCGTCACGGCGACATTGGCGTCGGTGATGAACTTGGTCTGCGTGACCGTCAGCCCCGTCGCCTCGTGCGTGAACTCACCGCGCCAGTGACTGGGCGTCTGCGTCCGGGAGTCGGTGTTCTCCCTGAGGGTGAGCCGCTCGCCGTCCACGGCCAGGTCGACCGTGTACGCGGCCCGGTTGTCGATGCTCTCCCAGTACGCGACCTTGCCGCCGAAGCCGAGCCGCGCGGGATCGTGCTCCTTCATGAACACCGCCCGGCCCCGGGTGAACAGCCAGTCACCCGCCGGGTCGTCGCCCTTGCGGGCCAGCATCCGGTCCATCCAGAAATCGGTGCCGTTGCCTGCTCTGCGATCGGCGTCGTACTGGGCGCGCATCGTGCGACGGACCGTGAACCCGGCGGGTAACTCCGGGACGGGCTCCGCCGATCCGGAGTACACGGGGTAGCCGATCGCCGAGTTGTCGGCCCGAGCCGGAGCGGCGGCGAGCGGGACGAGCAGCCCGACGGCCAGCGCTGCGGCCAGGGCCGCGCGCCGGTGCCGTCCTCGTGGTCCGCGCACGGCTACCGCCCCCGCTCGGTTTCGCTGCCGCTGTCCGGGCTCTCGGACCGGCCCTCCTCGGCCGTCGTCGGCAGCCACACCCGCATCGTCGAGGGCCCCCTGTCTGCCCAGGCGTGATAGGGCACGAGGACGATCCCGGTGGGGCGGGCGGACCGCTGTCCGGTGGGGTGCCCCAGCGGCTCGTACGGCCACGCCGCCTCGCTCTGCCCTGCCGGTACGGCGACCTCCCCGGCGACCACGACCGTGCCGCCCGTCCCCTCCGTACCGTAGCCGCCCGGCCCGTCCTCGGGGTCGGCGGACGTGTCCACGCGGATCGCGTCGACCTCGTGGCCGTCCGGGAGGTCCACGGACTCGGCGCAGTACACCAGCGGGCCGCGCTGGACGGCCACCGTGCCGCGTACGGCGTCGATGCGGGGGTCGGCGTGGATCCAGCGCGGGGCGACGGGCAGTTCGAGCCGTATCTCGTCGCCGGGCCGGAAGATTCGGGTGAGCGCCGTCGTGCCCGGGGTGACCGGGCGGCGTACGCCGTCGGGGCCGGCCAGCCACGCGGGTGCGCCCGCCGCCCACGCGGGCACCCGCAGCGACAGGGTCCAGGGGTGGGCCGGGGAGCGGTCGATCCGGACGGTGACGGTCCCGCCGGACGGGTAGTCGGTGCGGACCCGCAGGGCGATGCCCCGGCCGCCGGCGAGAGAGGTGGCGAGGTCGGCGTCGGCGTACTGGTGCAGTTGCACCCCCTCGTCGTCCGCCGTCGCCAGGTAGGCCGGCAGGTGGGCCAGGGTCCGTGCCACGTTGGTCGGGCAGCACGACACCGCGAACCAGGGGGCGCGCAGTCCCGAGTCCGCCCGGGGGCTGTCGACGTCCGCACGCGGTGCGACGCCCCGGTGCCGCCGGTGCAGCGTGTTGGCGTAGAAGAAGGACCGGCCGTCCCCGGACGGGGAGGTGGCGACCACGTTGAACAGGGTCCGTTCGACGAGGTCGGCGAAGCGGGGTTCGCCCGTGGCGAGCAGCAGCCGCCAGCCGAGCATCACGGAGGCGACGCCGGCGCAGGTCTCCGAGTAGGCGCGGTCCGGGGGCAGGACGAAGTCGGCGCCGAAGGACTCGTCGCGGTGGTGGGAGCCCATGCCGCCGGTGAGGTAGGTGCGGCGGGCGACCGCGGCCTCCCACTGGCGTACGACGGCGGCGAGCAGGTCGTCGTCGCCCCTCTCCACGGCCACGTCGACGGCTCCGGCGGCTAGGTAGAGGGCGCGGACGGCGTGGCCGCGCAGGACCGTGGCACGGCGGACCGGGACGTCGTCCTGGAAGTAGGCGCGACCGAACTCGCCCTCGGCGAGGGTGCCGTGGCCGCGCCGTTCGACGAACAGGGCGGCCTGGTCGAGGTAGCGTTGCCGGCCGGTGAGCCGGGCCAGTTCGACGAGGGCCGACTCGATCTGCGGATGACCGCAGACGGCCTCGGTGCCGCCCGGCCCGAACGTGGCGCAGACGTGGTCGGCGGCCCGCTGGGCGATCTTCGAGAGTTCGCCCTCGCCCCGGGCGCGGGCCTGGGCCACACCGGCCTGGACCAAGTGCCCCTGGCAGTACAGCTCGTGGCCCTCTTCGAGGTCGCTGTACCGGGCGGGCTGTCCCGGGCGGCCGAAGGCGGTGCTCAGATAGCCGTCCGGGTCCTGGGCGGGGGCGACGAGGTCGGTGAGGGCGGTGATCTCGGCGTCCAGCGGGGCGCCGTCGCCGTTCGCGGCCTCCCAGGCCATGGCTTCGAGCAGCTTGTAGACCTCGGAGTCGGCGAACTCCCGGCCACGCCGGTCCCGCCCGATCCTGCCCTCGACCGCGGCCCGGAAGTTGCCGGTCCAGCCGACGCGGTCCATCCAGTCACGGCAGTGGCCGAGCGTGGCGGTCGTGTTGGTGTGCCGTCGCCGGGCCCAGAACCCCCCGGTGATCCTGACCTCGTCGAGGCCGAGCGGCCGCAGCCGGCCACGGGTCGGCGCCACGGGCAGGACGGTCGACGTCACCGCGTTCTCCCTCACCTGTTCATGCCTTCGGTTCGTCCCTTCGGTCGTCGGTGGGCGGTCCGCGTCGTCGTGTCGCGCGGATGCGTCGGCGCGGCGGGTCGCTCGTGTACGCGTCAGCCCTTGAGCGCGCCGGACATGAAGCCCCGGATGTAGTGCCGTTGCAGCAGCAGGAAGAGGAGCAGACAGGGCACGGCGAGGACCACCACGCCCGCCTCGGTCGCGCCGTAGTCGACGGCGCCCATGCTCTGCTGCCGCAGATTGGCGACGGCCAGCGGCAGGGGTGCCTTCTCGCTGTCGGAGATGAGGATCAGGGGTGCGATGAAGTCGTTCCAGGCGGCGAGGAACGCGAAGAGCCCCACGGTGATCAGCCCCGGCCGCACCGCCGGGAGGAGTACCCGGCGTAGCGCGCCCGCCGTGCCGCAGCCGTCGACGAGCGCCGACTCCTCCAGTTCGCGCGGCACCGCCTCGAAGGAGATCCGCATCATGAAGGTGGCGAACGGCAGCTGGAACATGGCCAGGACGAGGCTCAGCCCGATCAGCGAGTTCTGCAGGTGCAGCCTGCCGAGCAGGACGTAGAGCGGAATGAGGAGGGTGGCGTACGGAACCATGAGGATGGCCAGGGTCAGCAGGAACAGCAGGTTCTTGCCGGGGAAGTCGAAGCGGGCGAAGGCGTAGCCGCCGAGCAGGGAGACGCCGAGGGTGAGGGCGACGGTCAGCGCCGAGACGACCGTGCTGTTCAGCAGGTACTGCCACAGACCGGCGTCGTGGTCGAGCAGCGTCCGGTAGTTGCCGAGGCCGTAGCCGTCGTCCTGTGCGGTGCCGGGCTGGGGGCTGACCGACGCCCAGGTGTTCCACAGCAGCGGGAAGAGGAAGATGACGGCCAGGCCTCCGGCCACGACGTAGTACGGCGTACGGCCGAGGGCGCGGGCGGGCACGGTCGGGGTTCCTCTCATGACTCGTCGGCGCGGCGCAGGCCGCGGAACTGGAGGGCGTTGAGCAGGAGCAGCACGGCCAGCACGATGATCGACAGGGCCGCCGCGGTGCCGAGGTCCAGCCGCTGGAAGGCCTCGCGGTAGATCAACTGCACGACGGTGACGGTGCTGTTGTCGGGGCCGCCCTTGGTGAGGACGAAGAACTGGTCGAAGGCCAGCAGCGATCCGGTGACGCACAGCAGGAGGGTCAGCGCGAGGGAGGGGCGCAGCAGGGGCAGCGTGATGGAGCGGAAGATCTGGGCGCGGCTCGCGCCGTCCATCCGCGCCGCCTCGTACACCTCGTGCGGGATGCGCTGCAGGCCCACGAGCAGGATCAGCATGTAGAAGCCGGCGAACTTCCAGACGATGAGGAACACCGTCGACAGCAGGGCGGCCGTCGGCGTGCCGAGGAAGGACACCTCTTCGTCGACGAGGCCGAGCCCTTGCAGGATGTCGCTGAGCGGGCCGGTGGTCGGGCTGTACAGCCCCCAGAACAGCAGGGACGCGGAGGCCAGGCCGAGGGCGCCGGGAAGGAAGTAGACCGTACGGAAGAAGCCGGCACCCGGACGGGACTCCTGCACGAGCAGGGCGAGGAGCAGCGCCAGGCCGAGCAGGACGACGGTGACGACCCCGGTGTAGAGAAGGGTGAAGCGGACGGCGGGCCAGAACAGCGGGGCTTCGGTGATGTCGGTGTAGTTCTCGGGGGCGTTGACGCCCCGGTCCCCGATGAGCAGCGGCCAGTCACTGAGGGACATCTGCCCGACGAGCAGGAGGGGCAGCAGGAAGAACACCCCCACGAACACGGCCGTGGGGGCCGCGTAGGCGAGGCCCTGGACCTTGCGGGACCGCCACCGGGGCGTCGGCGCACGCGGCGGGCGGCCCCGGTGTTCCGGCCGGGGCCGGTGCGCGGTCGGCACGGACTCGGCCACCTTCACCTGCATGCCTCTCCTCTGTTGACGGTCGCAGGGGGCGTGGGAGGGGGGTGGTGCCGCGTGTCCCACCCGGCCGTGGCGCCGGTCCGGGTGCCGTGCCTCAGTCGGCGAGCGACTTGGTGACGGCCTCGTTGTCCTTGTCCACGGACGCCCCGTCGCCGAAGACGGCGTCGCGCATCAGCGTCAGCCAGGGCCCGTTGGGGTCGTTGAAGGTCTGGCCGAAGTTCAGCGCGTACGGGGTCTGCCCGTCGGCGACGAGTTCGTTGATGGCGACGAGGCGGGGATCGGCGTCGGAGTGCTTGTTGGAGGCCAGATCGGTGCGGGCCACGACGTCCTTGTGCGCGGCGACGACGTCGACCTGTGCCTTGTCGCCGAGGGTCCAGGCGAGGAAGTTCCAGGCCTGGTCGGTCCTGTCGCTGGTCGCGGCGATGCCGATGGCGTCACCGCCGACGAACGTGGACCTGCCGCCGTCGGGGCCGGGGATGGGTGCCACACCGAGGTCCAGATCCTTGGGCATCAGCCCGAGCGTGGTCGACGGCATGGGCATCACCCCGACCTTGCCCTTCGGGAAGATCCCGGTCCAGGTCGTGCCCGTCTCGTCCTTCGCGCCGGGCGCGACGATGTCGTCGTCCACCCAGCCCCGGTAGGTGTCGTAGACCTTCTTGGCGGTGGCCGAGGCGAGTCGCGCCTCGGTGCCGTCCTCGTTCAACACCTCCTCGCCGCCGGCCCAGATCGACGGCCACCACGTGAAGACGCCGCAGCCACCGCAGTTGCCGCCGAAGAAGGTCCCGTTGACGTCTCCGCCGAGGGCGTCCACCGCGCGCGCCTGCTCGTCCCACTCGCCCAGGGTCGTGGGCGGCTTCTCGGGGTCGAGTTTCGCCTTCCGGTAGAGGTCCTTGTTGTAGAAGAGCACCGAGAGATCCAGGGTGTGCGGCACCACGTACTTCTTGTCCTCGTACGTGCCGGCCCTGATGTGGGACTGGGCCAGGTTCTCGGCGAAGGGCAGGGCGTCGACGCGTCCGGTGAGGTCGGCGAAGAGGCCGCTGGAGGTGTAGTTCGGGACGAAGACCACGTCGGAGGCGAACAGGTCGGGCAGATCCCGGGAGCCGGCGGCGGCACCGACCTTGGCCTGGTAGTCGTCGGTGGGGACGACGGTCAGCTCGACCTTGTTCTTGTGGCTCGCGTTGTACGCCTTGACCAGCGCCTCGCTCTGCGGCCTGGTCGCCGCGCGGGTCCACATCGTCAGCGTGGCGCCGTCGTCGACGCCCCCGGCCTTCGCCGGCCCGCCCCCACCGTCGCCGTCCGAGCCGC
>NZ_LRTR01000834.1 GCF_001550375.1 Streptomyces europaeiscabiei
CGGGCGACGGCGGCGTCGAGAAGCGCCAGTCCCTGCTCGGCGGCGAGCGGCCGGACGCCGTTGCGGGCGATGCGGACGCGGTCGGTGGCACCCAGATGCTCGGTCAGGCCGCCGTCCTCCCAGAGGCCCCAGGCCACCGCTGTGGCGGGCAGTCCGAGCGAGCGCCGGTGCTCCGCGAGGGCGTCGAGGAAGGCGTTGGCCGCGGCGTAGTTGGCCTGTCCGACGCCGCCGAGCGTGCCGGCGACCGACGAGAACAGGACGAAGTGCGTCAGGTCGGCGTCGCGCGTGAGGTCGTGCAGGTGCAGCGCCGCGTCCACCTTTGGCCGCAACACGGCGTCGACCTGGTCCGGGGACAGACCGGATACCGTCCCGTCGTCGAGGACGCCGGCGCTGTGCACCACGGCGGTCAGGGGCCGGTCGAGGCCGCCGAGCACAGTGGCCAGGGCGTCCCGGTCGGCCACGTCGCACGCTTCGACGGTCGCGGACGCGCCCAGGGCGGCGAGTTCGTCGACCAGGTCGGTGGTGCCCTCGGCTGTGGGTCCGCTTCTGCTCAGCAGCAGCAGGTGGCGGGCGCCGTGCGTGGCGACCATGTGCCGGGCGACGAGCCGGCCCAGGCCGGTGGTCCCGCCGGTGACGAGGGTGACGCCGTCGGGATCGAGCGTCCGAGGTTCTCCGTGCGCCAGGTCGGCCGCGCGCGTCAGGCGGGGGACCAGCACAAGGCCTGCGCGAACGGCAGTCTGCGGCTCACCGGACGCGACCGCGGCGCGCAGCCCCGCCACGTCCGCGGCGTCGGCGGGGGAGTCCGCCTCGGGGTCCAGGTCGATCAGGACGAGGCGTCCGGGGTGTTCGGCCTGCACCGTCCGGGCGAGACCCCACACGGGGGCCCCGGCCAGGTCGGCCACGCCGGATGCGGCATCGGCTGCCATGGCGCCACGGGTCGCGAGGACAAGACGACTGGCCTCGTACCGTTCGTCGCGCAACCAGCGCTGCACCTGTGCGAGGGCGACCTGCACGCGCGCACGGGCCGCGGCCGCGGTGCCGGCGGCTTCCTGCCCGGGACGGTCACAGAGCAGGAGCAAGGTGTCGGGCGCGGGCCCCGTGGTGTCCGCCGCCAGGTCCGCCACACCGTGCGCGTCGAAGCCCGCGTCGGTGAGGACGGAGGCGTAACGCGCGGCATCTGGTCCCACCGCGAGCCATCGGCCCGCGGGCTGCGGCACGGGTGGGGTTGTCATGGGCTTCCACTGCGTATGCAGCAGCATCTGCCGGACGGTCTCGTCCGCTGCGGATGCCGCTCCTTCCCCCATGGGCCGCGTCGACAAGGTGGTCACGGAGACGACAGGGGCTCCTGCCGGGTCCACGGCGAGCAGTGCGACGCCCTCCGGCTCCGGCCAGGTCAGCCGGACTCGCAGCGTGGTGGCCCCGGAAGCGTGCAGCCGTACACCGTGCCAGGAGAACGGCAGGCTGAGCGGCTGGGACTCGTCCTTGTCCACCTCGCCCAGGACGTCTGGGTGGAGGGCCGCGTCCAGCAACGCCGGGTGCAGACCCCAGTCGTCGGTGCTTTCCCCTTCGGGCAGGGTGATCTCGGCGAAGACCTCCGAGTTTCTGCGCCACACGGCTCGTAGGCCTCGAAACGCGGGGCCGTAGCCGTATCCGGCCCGGGCCATCCGCTCGTAGGCGTCCGCGACGGGCACCGCCTCCGCGCCCTGCGGCGGCCAGGTCGCCAGCGCTTCGGCGGCGTCGGTGTCATCCGGCAGGGCGGGGACCAGGAAGCCGCGGGCGTGCCGGGACCACAGCGGGTCGGCCGTCGACTCGGCGCCGCTCTGCGGCGCGGAGTGGACGCTCACCGCACGGCGTCCCGACCCATCCGGGGCCCCGACGGTCAGCTGCAGGCTGACGGTCTGCTGTGCCGCGACCACGAGCGGCGCCTCAAGGACCAGTTCTTCCAGACAGGGGGTGCCCACCTCGTCACCCGCCCGGATCGCGGCCTCGACGAAAGCCGTTCCGGGAAACAGGACGGACCCGCGCACCACGTGGTCGGCAAGCCATGGATGCGTGGCCGCGGAGACCCGCCCGGTGAACACCACACCCTCCTCGTCCGCGCGGTGGATCGCGGCGCCCAGCAGTGGGTGAACGACGGGGCGCAGGCCGAACGACTGCGGGTCGCCGCCCGACGGTGTGTTGAGCCAGTGGTGGGTGCCTTGGAAGGGGTAGGTGGGGAGGTCGGGGTGGATGGGTGGTGTGGTGGG
>NZ_LRTR01000835.1 GCF_001550375.1 Streptomyces europaeiscabiei
CCGCCGCGCCGGCCGCGACGAGGCCGGCCCGCCTTCCCCGGCCGGCGAAACGGGAGCCGAGTGGCCCTCGGGCGTCCGACGACTCGGTGCCCCCCGCGCCGCCGGGGGGCTGGGAGGTGGCCCGGTCACGGCCGGAGGTGACGGCGCTCATGTCGTGCTGCCTTTCTGGTGCGGCGGATACGGATCGAGCACGGACGGGGTGCCCCATGCGTGCATACGCCCGGTGTACGCGGAGGGCAGCGGGCGTCCCACAGAGGACTGATGAGGCGTCATCCGGCCTCCGCCACGACGCTGTGGGTACGGGCTGCCTGCCCGATCATCAGCGCCAGGACCAGACCCAGTGCCACCACGGTCTGGTACGTGGCGCTTCCATAGCCCGCGACCATCGCTTCGGCCACTCCGAGGAACAGCGCACCGGCCAGGGTGCGGCCGATGTGATGCATGGACCCGACGACCGCCGCCGCGAAACCGTTGATGATCAGCGCCACGTCGGAGTCGAAGGCCATCGAGTTCATGGGCGCCAGCAGCACGCCGGCCAGACCGCCGAGAGCGCCGCCGATGGCGAAGGCGATCAGCCCCATGCGGGTGACGGAGATCCCGACGACGCGGGCCGCGTACGGGTTGGAGGAGCACGCGGAAAGGGCCTTGCCCGCGTCGGTGCGGCCGAACAGCACGGCCATCGCGGCGAAGACGGCCGCAGTGAGGCCGATGATGAGCAGATAGTGGGACTGGATACGAGCGCCGAACACGGTCACGGCACCGGAGAGCCCCTCGGAGGACCGGCCCTGGTCCCCCCAGAGCATGACCTCTACGGCGTACGCCAGAATGCCCAGTCCCAGGGTGACCATGAGCGCGGCCTGCGGCGAGGTGCCCCGTCGGCCGATGGCGACCATGCCGAAGAGCAGCCCCACGAGGGCGGCGACGGCGACCCCGAGCAGTTCGGCGAGCCCGTGCGGGAGGCCGGCGTCGAGGAGCGAGATGGCGGTCAGCGCCCCGACGACGGCGAAGGTGCCCTGGGCGAAGTTGACCACCCGCGTCACCCGGTGGATGAGCACCAGGCCGCTGCCGATCAGCGCGATACCGCAGCCGGTGCCCAGTCCGGTGATGAGGTAGACGAGGAAGTCGCTCATTTCGCCTCCCGTGCCGCGGCCCGCGCGGACTGGACGGTGGTGTCCTGGTTGCCCCGGGCGGTCTTGGCAGTGCCGGGCGTGGGTGCGGGGTCGGCCGTGGCCCGGTCGTGCGGACCCGGGTCGTCCTGAGCGTCCTGTGGGCTCGGGAGTCCCTGGGCCTCGCCGAGGTAGGCCCGGGCGATGTCGGGGCTGGCGGCCAGGTTTGCGCTGTCGCCCTCGGCGGCGATCCGTCCCGCTTCCAGGACGTAGGCGCGGCTGCACAGGTCCAGGGCGAGCCGCGCGTTCTGCTCGATGAGCACAACGGCCGTGCCCTGTTCACGGTTGAGCTCGGTCAGGTGCTCTGCGAGGTCGGCGACGATGAGGGGCGCGAGGCCGAGGGAGAGCTCATCGATCACGAGGACCTCCGGCCGGCTCATCAGAGCGCGTCCGACGGCGACCATCTGCTGCTGGCCTCCCGACAGCCCGCCCGCCTTCCGGTCGTGTACCCGCACCAGGTCGGGAAGGAGCTCGTACACCCATGAGGTGTCGCGCTGCTTGCGGCGGCTTCGGCCGCGGCCGGACAGCTGCCAGGCGCCCAGGCGCAGGTTGTCGTCGACGGTGAGGTCGCCGAACATCTGCCGCCCCTCGGGTACCTGGGCGATCCTGGCCCGTACCTCCACGCTGCCGGAGGCCGGTGTCAGGATCCCGGTCAGGGTGTTGACCAGGGTGGACTTGCCGGCTCCGTTGGGCCCGACGAGGGCGACCATTTCACCGGGCGCGACCCGCAGCGAGACGCTGTCGAGGGCCGTGGCCGCGCCGTAGCGGACCACCAGGTCGCGTACCTCGACGACATCGCTCGGGGACGGTGGCGAGACGTTCATGCCGCCGCCTTCGTGCCCAGATATGCGGTGACGACCTGCGGGTCGGTACGTATCTCGTCCGGTGTGCCCTCGGCGATGACCTTGCCCAGGTCCAGGACGGTGACACGGTCGGCGAGGCGGCCGACGAGAGCGACGTCGTGTTCGACGAGCATGATGGTGAGTCCGTCCGCGCGCAGTTGCTCGATGAGGTCGGCGAGCCGGTCCCGCTCCGCGGCCCGCAGACCGGAAGCGGGTTCGTCGAGGAGCAGCAGGGTGGGTTCTCCGCACAGGGCGCGGGCGACCTGGAGCGCGCGCTGCTGCCCGAGCGGCAGCAGTTCCGCGGGGCGGTCCGCCCAGTCTTCGAGCCCGACCCTCCGTACCGCCTCGTGTGCCCGCTCGGCGATCAGGCGTTCCTCCCGGCGGTGGCGCGGCAGCCTGAGTGCGGCAGCCGCGAACCCTGCGCCGGTGGTGGCGTGGGCGCCGACCATCGCGTTCTCCAGCACGCTCATCCCGTGGAAGGTGCGGGCGCCCTGGAAGACGATGGCGATCCCGAGGCGGGCCCTGTGGTGGGGTGGCAGCCGGTCGATGCGTCGTCCGTCGAGTCGGATCTCGCCCCGCTCGGCGGGCAGTTGACCGCTCACCAGGTTGAACAGGGTCGACTTGCCTGCCCCGTTGGGGCCGATGACGCCGAGGATGCTGCCACGGTCCACCGTCAGGTCGACGCCGTCCACGGCGTACACCCCGCCGAACGACCGTGCCAGGCCGCTCACCCGGAGCAGGGGCTCGGTCACTTGGCCACCTTCTCCAACTCGCTCTTCGACCAGACCGTCGGAACGAACGTGCCGTCGGTGACGGTGTTGACCGAGATGTAGTCGGGAGACAGACCCGAGTGGTCCTTCTCGCTGTAGCGGTAGGTGCCGTTCGGGGTGGTGAGCGTCAGCTCCTCCATCGCCTGCCGGATCTTCTCGTGGTCGGTGCTCTTCGCCTTCTCGATGGCGGCGGCCAGCAGCTGGACACCGGTGTATCCGTCCTGTGCGAACTGCGGCGGCGGGTAGTTGTACTTCTGCGTAAACGGCTTGTTGACGGCCTCGACGGCCTTTCTCTGCGCTCCCTCCGGCAGCGTGTTGCCGACCAGGCCGATGGAACTGGCGACGATGGCGCCCTCGGCGGCCTTGCCTGCCGGGTCGAGCCACAGCTTGCTGGCCTGGGAGCCAGTGAAAGCGATCGGGATGTCCAGTCCCGAGGCGGCGTACTGCTTGGTCAGGACGACGGAGGCGGGGCCGGTCACCCACACCGCGAGCGCCTGGGCGTCGGTGCCCTTGACGTGCGTGAAGACGGCACTGAAGTCGGACGCGGTGCTCTGGATCTCCTCGGTGGCGACGACCTTGATGCCGTACTCCCCGGCCTTCGCCTTCATCGCCTTGTAACCGGCGGTCGGATACGCGGTCTTGGTGTCGTAGGCCACGGCCAGCTTGGTGACGCCCTCCGACTTGTAGTACTGCAACAGCCGCTCGGCGTAGTCGGAGGCCAGGGCCGGTACCACGAAGACGTAGGGGTGGACGGGCGCCACTTGCTCGTCGGCCGGAGACAGGGAGACGTACGGGATCTCCGCCCGGTCCACGGCGGGCAGCGTGGCCAGCGCCGACCCTGCGGACGGTGAGCCGAGGACCGCAGTCACGCCCTGGTCCTTGAAGCCGTTGAAGGCCAGTACGGACTGGTCGGGCAGGCTCTTGTCGTCCTTGACCGTCAGCTCCAGCTTCCTCCCGAGGACCCCGCCGTCCTTGTTGATCTGCTCGACCGCCAGTTCCGCGGCCTTGCGGCCCTCGGTACCGAGGGTCTGGAGCTGACCGGTGAGCGAGGTGATCATGCCGATCTCGATCGGGCCGTCATCAGCGGAGGAAGACTCGGACGAACCCCCTCCGCACGCTGTGACGGCGAACGCCAGACCGGCGGCGAGAGCAGCTAGGGGGGTACGAGGGCGCACGGGAACCTCCCGGTTACGGAGCGGGAACGGCATGAAGGAAGGGGCACACGCATCCGGAGGACGCCGGCGTGCACGAAAATGAAGCAGGAAGAGTCGTTTTGCGGGCTTTCGCGGCTTGCTACCCGATCGACGGGTTGAACATAAGCCGGGGCCACATGACCGTCAACACTTCAAGCAAAGATTCTTGGACTCAAGTCCAAAACTACCCTCGGGTCCGCCGATCACCGGAACGAGGTGGCGGCGCGAGACCGTCGGCGAGCCGGGTGAGGCCGCCATCGGCGGGACCCCAACGACCACCCCCTCGGCAGGGGCGGAAGTCATGCCGCTTCAGCGGCGCCGTCCCGCTTCCCCACGCCGGTCAGGAATGCGCGAGGATGCCAAGCAGGACGATGTCGAGCGCCCCACCGAGGCGACCGGGCAGGTCGAACGGCGGCGGCTCCTCCCGGATCCAGCGCAGAACCGAGGAGAAGTAGCAGGACGCCAGCAGAGCGCCGGCCTGGTCGGCGTCGACCTGCGGCCGGATCTCTCCGCGCCTCCGCCCCTCCTCGACGATCTTCGCGAGTTCGGTTTCCAAGGAGGGGTCCTGCAACACGCGGCCGAAGCGCGCGGAGGCGTCCATCAGGACAGTGGTCTCCGCACGGGAGGCGACGTTGAGGTCGGCCATCTCCCCCAGGTAGCGGCGCAGCCGGTCGCCGACCGGCAGGTCCTCGGCATGCTCCTGGCCGAGGATGGCCGCGACCCGGGCTCGGCGGCGGACGCCCCACTCCTCCAGGAAGCCGACCTTCTGCGAGAAGTGGTTGAAGACGGTGGCTCGGGCGACGTCGGCGGACTCGGCGATCTGCTCCATGGTCGTCGCCTCGTAGCCCTGGGCGACGAACAGCCCCACCGCGGCGCTGTAGAGCTGGTCGCGCACCTGCTGCCGCTTCCGCTCGCGCCGCCCGAGGGGTGGGGCGTCCTGTGCGGGTGCGCCTCCCGCCTCAGAGATCGTCATGGGCCCAGTACAGCACAGGCACGCGCAGGTATTGACCCTCCCCGAGTCACCTCTTTAGATTACGCCCCACGAGTGGACTCCAGTCCATCAATGGATCTCAGTCTCGATTTTTCCGCTTCGGGACGTGGAGGAGGCAGCGTGGCTTCCGTACTTTCCCCAGCCGGCCGGATCGACCTCGGCCATGGCTGCCATGCGTGGGTAGCGGGTACGGCCGGATGGGGAATGAGCAACGCCGGGCTGGTCACCGGCCAGGGCGAGTCCCTGCTCGTCGACACCCTCTACGACCTGCGCCTCACCCGGGCCATGCTCGACGGGCTGGCGCCGGTGACCGACGCCGCGCCGATCTCGACCGTGGTCAACACCCACGGCAACGGCGACCACTGGTTCGGCAACCAGCTCGTGGCCCACGCCGAGATCATCGCGGCCCGCGGCTCGCTGACCGACATGCGGCAGGTGGGCCCGGCCGAGATGCGGGCGTTGACCAGCGCGGAAACCGTCGCGGGACGGTTCGCCCGCCGTATCTTCGGCCGCTTCGACTACTCGGCAATCCACCCCGTGCTTCCGCACCGGGTCTTCGACAGCGAGACGGTCCTGGACATCGGCGGGACGGAGGTCCGTCTGATCGACGTGGGCCCCGCGCACAGCGCCGGGGACACGATCGTCCATATCCCGCGGGCCCGGACCGTCTACGCCGGCGACATCGTCTTCGCCGGTTCCACACCCGTCATATGGCACGGCCCGTTCGCCAACTGGCTCGCCGCCTGCGACCTGCTCCTCAGCCTCGACGTGGACATCATCGTGCCCGGACACGGCCCGGTCACCACGAAGGAGGCGGTCCGCACCGTCCGCGACTACCTGTCGTACGTCCACGAACAGACCACCGCCCGCTTCGGCGCGGGCATGCCCGCCGAGGCGGCCGCACGTGACATCAGCCTCGGACGCTTCGCCGACCTCGACGAGAGCGAACGCCTTGCCGTCAACGTGCACACCGTCTACCGCGAGCTCGACCCCTCACTGCCTCCGCTCGACGGACCCCAGTTGTTCGGCCGCATGGCCGGCCTCGCCTGCCCCTGCCCCGGCCTCTGAGCCGCATCAGCCCCCGGGGTCCACTGCCTGGCCGTATCGCCTCGGCCTCCCCGGACCCGCCAAGGAGAAACATGGTCACCAGCACCGTCCACGGCGCAGCCGCCGTCCCTTCCGGCGGCCCGCCCGCCCGGCACACCGGCACCGTCATCGCCGGATGCCTGGCGATCCGCCCCGCCTGGCTCCACCCCGCCCCGACCGAGACAGAGGAGAGCGCAGCGTGAAGTTCGCGACCTTCGTACACGACGGGAAGCGGCAGGCGGGAGTTGTCGCCGATGACCATGTCCACCCCTTCCAGTACCCCGCCGAGCTGCTGGACCTGATCGTGGAGGGCGCCGAGTCCCTGCGCGCCGCAGGAGAACGCGCCCTGGCCGGCTCGCTGCCGGTGCCCGTGGCCGATGTCGTGCTACTGCCGCCGCTCCAGCCGCCGACCGTCCGCGACTACATGACCTTCGAGAGCCATGTCGCGGGTGTCGCCCGGGGATACGGTGACACCGTCCCCGAGGAGTGGTACGCCGCGCCCGCGTTCTACTTCACCAACCCGTACGCGACGATCGGCGCCCACGAGGACGTACCCGTGCCACCCGGCTGCCTCCGCTTCGACTTCGAACTCGAGGTGGCCGCCGTCATCGGCAAGGCCGGCCGGGACCTGACCCCCGAGCGGGCTCGCGAGCACATCATCGGCTACACGATCCTCAACGACTGGTCCGCCCGCGACCTCCAGGGCCGCGAGATGAGGGTCAAACTCGGCCCCGCCAAGGGCAAGGACACCGCCACCACCCTCGGCCCCTGGCTGGTCACCACCGACGAACTCGAACCCCACCGCGACGCGGAGGGCTTCCTCGACCTGGCCCTCACCGTCCAGGTCAACGGCGAGACGATCGGACGGGACAGGCTGGCCAACATGGCCTGGACGTTCGAGGAGATGGCGGCGTACGCCTCCCGCGGCACCTGGATCCGACCCGGCGACGTCCTCGGCTCCGGTACCTGCGGCAACGGCGGCTGCCTGGCCGAACTCTGGGGCCGCAACGGCGCCCTGGAACCCCCACCGCTCATCCCCGGCGACCACGTCACCATGACGGTCGAGGGCATCGGAACCCTCAGCAACACCGTCGTCGAGGGCGTCGCTCCGGTTCCTCTGCCTCCTGCCCGCCGCAGGCGATGACGCCGTACGTCCGGGAAACAGGGGCGGGGTCACCAACGGGCTCGGACGAGACCTCGATGCCGGACCGCCCGTCCGGCACCGGGAGAAAGGCACGAAACAACGTGGACAAGGTCATGGCCTCGGCCGCCGACGCGGTCGCCGACATACCGGAAGGGGCATCTCTGGCGGCATGCAGGTCTCCGCAGCCGGGGACCTCGCCAACTGGACCGTACCCGGCAAGATGATCAAAGGCATGGGTGGTGCCATGGATCTGGTGCACGGCGCCGGCAGGGTCGTCGTCGTCATGGAACACACCGCCAAGGACGGCTCACCGAAAATCGTCGACGAGTGCACGCTGCCGCTGACCGGGCAGGCGTGCGTCCACCGGATCAGCACCGACCTCGCCGTCCTCGACATCACCCCGGACGGCCTGTCCCTGGTCGAACTCGCCCCTGGAGTGACCCTCGCCGACGTCCGCGAGCGCACCGGGCCAGACGTTGCGCAGCGCCTCGGCGGCCCACCGCCACACCGCACGCGCCCGGCCACCCACAGCCGGACGGCGTAGGTGACGGTGCCGGGCAGCCACTGCCGAATACCTGCGTCCAGCCAGCGTCCCGAATTCAGCGTCCAACCGCTCGCACAGGCCACTTGCGGCGGCTTGCCTCGGTGGTGGGCTATCACGTCTGTGCAGGTCAGAGAAGTTCGAACCAACTCCGATGGCAACACGATCGAAGTCGCGAGCAGCGGATTCAGTCCGTTCAGGCAAAGTTGACGATCCGGCAGGAAAAAATGAACGATTCCGCAGGTCAGCGCCCTGCTGAAGTGGGGCGCGCGGGACTCGAACCCACGGCCGACGGATTGCGAGCCCTTTGACGATCTTGGCGACCCTTGCCGATCAACGCTCATCCATGACGTTTCCGCAGGTCAGATGCGGCTATCCATGTTGCGGCTGGTCAGCCCTTGTCAGTCTGTTCCTGTCCTTGCGGCCTCAACTCGGCCTCAATGAGGCCGGACAGGATCGCGCCGAAGGCATGGAGGACGATCGCGCCAGCCCAAGAACGGCAATGAAACCCGCGCGCAGCGGATTTCCCTTCCAACGCGTAGAGGCTCCATTTCAGAGGGCCGGGGTGGAACTGGTCGCGTAGAAGGCATGGGCAGAAACGTAGGCGCTGCCGAAACCAGTATGCGCCGCCCCTGTGGCCGACCCGGCTCTGCGGCCACAGACAGTGCGATCTTGTCAGGGCTGTCTCGCGCATGCCCTCTTTGCCCGCAGCTCGCCCCGGTCGGTGACGGACGACGAGGAGGCGCAAGCCGCCAGGGCTTTGCGCCTCCGTTTCCGCCTGAGCATTTTGACCCTCGCACCAGCGGAGGCTCCGCCCGCCGGATACTCGGGGGCGGAGTCTCCGCGGTCACGGTTGCTTGTCGGCTTGACCAGCGGTCACAGCTCGTGCGCGTAGGTGTCCTGGTACGCCGCCCTCCCGCCGAACACATTCAGGGCGATGTGGCCATCTGCGTACGTCGTGTCCGTCACGTCGATGATCCGTATGCCGTTGAGGAACACCTGGATGCGGTCGCCCTCGGCCAGCACCCGCACCGGGTAGGTCGTGCCGTGGCGGAGCAGGGCCGGGACGCGGGCGAGGGCGGCGCCGTCGTCGAAAAAGCCGTTGGCCTTGGCGACCAGGCGGATCACGCGCAGGTCGGGGTCGATGTTGAGGCAGTAGGCATCGGCGCCGTCGGAGGAGGCGCGCCAGAGGAGCGAGAGAGCACCGCCCGTGTCCGGGTCGGGGCCGCCGAGCCGGACCAGGGTGGTGAGGTCCAAGTCCGCCGCCGTGCGGGACGAGATCGCGTTGGAGTCCTTGTCAAAGGTTCCGGCGCGGCCCGCGCTGTCTGTCGGCCAGCGGCCGCCGGGGGTGATCGTCAACTTCCCGAAGTCCGAGCGGAATTCACCGCCGGTCGGGGCGGCCACCAGCGGCTTCACCCGATCCACCAGGCGGAAGGCGCTGTCCAGCCTGTGCACCTTGAGGGAGTCGATGTGTGCGGTGCCGCCCTTGGCGTAGAAGGCCATGCCGTCGGCGTCCGGCTTGGGGAAGATCAGGCTGGTCACGGCGGCCAGTCCAGCCGCGCCGAATGCCTCGACCGAGGACGAGTCGACGTACACGCGCAGGGTCACGCGGCCGTCGGTCGTCCTCATCGGCGCGGTGGTGCGGCCCGTGAAGTACTGCGTGAAGTCGCTCAGGCCCGATGCCGAGCGGTCCACGAACAACTCCCGCGCCTCGGCGTCGTATCCGACCGTCGTGTGCTGGGCGTCGTCGGTCCGGAGCCGGAAGCCGATCTCCGTCGCGGTGCCGAGGGTGATCTCGGCCTCGATCTCGTAGGCGACGCCCCGGACTCCCGCGAGCGGGTTCGCCGAGCCGGGACCGACGGCGAGGTCCTTGCGGGTCGTGGTCGACGTGCGCAGCGTGGCCAACTCCGGGACCGGGCGCTGCGCCAGGCGTACACCGTCGGCGGTGGCCGTGAGGGTCAGTTCGCGGGGGGTGCTCAGCTGGCCGGTCCAGCCGCCGGTCGGGGCACTGAAGGGGTAGTCCCAGTTACTCATCCAGCCGAGCCAGACACGGCGATCTTCGGGCAGGCCGTAGAAGGACATGGCGGCGTAGTAGTCGCGGCCGGAGTCGGCGCGCAGGACCGTGCCGGCCTTCTGGTCGGGGGTGAAACCGGTGCCGCTCCACTCACCCGTGAAGTACTGGGCGGCCGAGCCGTTCGTGGCGCGTACGGCACCGGTGCTCAGGGTGAGGACCCACTTCACCTTGTCCTTGTCGCCGTCGACCGGCAGTGGGAAGAAGTCGGGGCACTCCCAGACGCCGGGCGTGGCCCAGTCGCCGTAGCCGAAGGAGCTGACCTGGGTCCAGGTGAGGAGGTCGGTGGAGGTGAAGAAACGGATGTGGTCGCCGCCGGAGACGACCATCAGCCACTGGTCGTGGGCCTCGTCGCGGATGACCTTCGGATCGCGGAAGGTCCAGCCGGCGTCGGGGCCGCCCGGGTTCTGCACGGCCGGGGCCGAGCCGCCGTGCAGCTGCCAGGAGCGGCCCTTGTCCTTGCTGTACGCGATGCGCACGCTGGCGTTCCCGCCCGGCTTGTCCGGGTGGTGGCTCGTGTAATAGGCGATCAGGCCCGAGCCGCCGTCGAAGAGACCGGAGGTGTCGTCGGCGTCCACGACCACGCAGCCGGTCCAGCAATGACCGTAGGTGTTCCAGGGCAGGGCGATCGGCAGGGGCTGCCAGTGGACGAGGTCGGTGCTGACCGCGTGCGCCCAGCGGCCCTCGTCCTGGTGGAAGAGGTGGTACTCGCCGTCGTGGTGCAGCAGGCCGCAAGGGTCGCTGGTGGAGCCGGAGAGCTGGGAGTAGTGGTACGTGGGGCGGTACGGCTCGGTGAAGTAGTCGGCGGTGCCGCGGACCTCGACATTCTGGAAGTACGACGTCCCGTGCGCGGCCGCGACGCCGAAGGCGGCTCCCTTGGTGCGGGACACGCGGGTTTTCAGCGCCCGTACGCCGTCCACGTACACCTCGATCGTCCTGCTCGTCGCTCGGGCCTCGACGCGGTAGGTGCCGCCGGACGCGATGCGCCGGACCGGGCCGGCGGCGGAGGCGAGGCGGGTGCCGGAGGAGCGGTCCAGCAGGACGACGGCGTTTCGGCCGGCTTCCAGGCGGGCTTCGTAACCGCCGGAGCCGTTCGCGGACGCGCGCAGGACGAGGCCGGCCGAGGAGGAGGGGTCGCCGGGTGTGATGTCGGCTCTCGCCACCAGGTCGCCGTCCGTGAAGGGGGCCGTGCGCAGGCCGTTCTCGCCGCGGATGCCGCGCAGGTCGGGGGTCCAGGTGCCGGAGCGGGCCGTCCAGCCCTGGAGGCCGGTGGCGAGGTCGGCCGCGGCGATGTTCTCGAAGGACACCGCTCCGGCCGATGCCGTGACGGCGAGTCGGCCCTTGGTGTGGGTGGAGTCCTGGGCGGTGATGACGGGGCTGTAGCCGTCGGGAGAGAGGAAGTTGGTCTGCCAGTGCACACGCAGTTCGTCGTGTTCGGCTTCGACGCGCAGGCGGTAGACCGTGTCGGCCTTGATGGTGGTCGCGTACGTGCCGAGGGTGACGTTGCCGTCAATGCGGTAGAGCCTCAGCCTGCTCTGGCCCGCGTCGACTTGGACGCCGTAGCCGTGCGCAACCTTGGCGTCGGTGCGCACCAGCAGTGAGGCGGTGGCGTAGGCGTCGTGCAGGAGCAGGTCAGCCTGGAGCGCGGTGTCGTACGTCTTGGTCGTGGTGATGGCGCGGGCGGTGGCTCCCTGGGTCGGGGCCGCGCGCCAGCCCAGCGGACTCGCCGTCCAGGTGCCGCCGCTCGTGGTCCAGCCGGTGAGGTTGGTGGTGACCGAGGAGAGGGAGGGCGGGCCAAAGGTGACCTTGCCGTCCTGGGCAAGCAGGCCCACCGAGCCGGTGTCGTGGCGGTGGTCCTCGGTGTGGAGGAGCCGCTTGCCGTCGACACGCACCGTCAGCTCGGGGCCGTCGACCGCCACTTCGAGGTCGTGGGGCTTGCCGACCCGCGCGCCCGGAAGTGGGGCGGTGGCGATCGAGTCGCCTCCGGCCAGGTCGTAGAGCCGTATGCGGGCGCGGCCGGGGTCGAGGGCGACCGCGTATCCGGTCGAGCCGTCGAGGGCTGCCCGGAACACCAACGCGCCTATGGAGGAGGAGGATTGGGGCGTGACGTGGGCCGCGTACGTGCCCTTGGCCGCGAGTTGCTGCTCGGACAGGGCGAGGGCGGGCCCGCGACGGCCGGCGGTCACCTTCTGGCCGCCGTCGGAGGTGCGGGTCCAGGTGCCGGTGACGGGGATGGGGTCGGGAATCGGGGTGGCGGCGGGGGTCGCTTCGGCGGCGCTCGGGGTGGCGGCCTGTGCTACGGGGAGGATGCCTCCGAGAGGCAGCAGGGTGGCGGTGGTTCCTCCGGCGAGCAGCAGGGTACGGCGGGACACGCTCATGGCAGCTCCTGAGGAGAACAGGGGAGGGTGGGCCACGGCCCCGGGGGACGTCCACCCCGCGGGCCGTGGTCGTGTGTAAGACCGTTACGGCCACAGCGGCCGGGGTCCGTCGGTGAAGGCCGACGCCATCTGCCAGGCGTCGAACCGCTCCAGGGCCACGTCGCCGTCGGCGCCGATACCGACGCCGACGGCATCGTCCGGGCGGGTGGGGTAGATGCGGGCGGTCAGGGCGCGCCCGTTGGCGAAGATCTCCAGTGCGGAGTGGTCGACGAGGACGCGCAGGTCGACCCGCCCGTCGGGGCCAAACGGCACTTCGCCGTACCGGGGTTCGGTGTCGACCGTCGGGTCGAGGCTGCTGGTCTCGCGGCGCAGGCGGAGCATGCCGCTCGCTCCGTCGGGCGCCCTGCTCACCTCCAGGACCGTGCGTTCCGCGCCGTCCGGTGTCTCGCGGAGCACGAGCCGGGCGGTTGCTCCGGGGGCGAGACGCAGGGTCGTCTCGATGTCCAACTGGTCCCCGCGTACGGCGGGCAGCCGGGTGTACGGGTCGGCCAGCCGGCCCGTAGTCACCTCTACGCGCTCCCGCCGCAGCTCGGTCAGCTCCGGTACCGGCGCCTGGTGCAGGCCGCCGTCCGTGCCGAGCGTGACGACCCTGGGCAGGGACATCACGCCGCACCAGCCGGCCTGTGCGTTCGCCTCGTCCGTCCGGCCCTCCTGGAGCCAGCCGAACATGATGCGGCGGCCGTGCTCGTCGCGAGTGGACTGGGGGGCGTAGAAGTAGCGTTCGCCGTAGTCGAGGCGGTGGAGGGCGGTCGGGGTGAAGGTGTCGCCCTGGTAGCGGCCGGTCCAGTACAGAGGGTGGTGGGTGGTGCCCTCGTCCCAGGCGGAGAAGACCAGCGCGTCGGTGCTGCCGGCCTCCTCGTCGTCGCCGAGCCGGAAGAGGTCGACGCACTCCCACATCGTGCCGGTCCAGTCGAGCTCGCCCCGGTTCTGCGAGGCGTCGCCGGTCAGCAGGGGGCCAACGTAGCGCCAGCTGCGCAGGTCGTCGGATTCGTACAAGAAAGCCGTTCCGCCGACGCCCCGGATTCCCGAGCCCACCAGCTGCCGCCACACCTCGCCCTCCCGCCACACGCAGTGGTCGCGGAAGGCCGTGGTGTCGGTGCCCTCCGGCGGGGCGGTGATGACCGGGTTGGCCGGATCCTTCGTCCAGTACCTCAGATCGGCCGATCCCCTGGCCACGCAAGGGAGTTCATGCTCGCCGTGCCTGCCCGAGTAAACGAGCGTGGGCACTCCCCCGTCGTCGACGAGGACTCCGGACCAGCAGCCGTCGCGGTCGGGGCCGGTGGTGCCGGGGACGAGGGCGACCGGTTCGTCGGTCCAGTGGACGAGGTCGGTGCTGGTGGCGTGGCCCCAGTGGATGCGGTGGTGGGCAGCTGCGAGCGGGTTGTACTGGTAGAAGAGGTGGTAGACGCCGTTCCAGTGGCTCAGGCCGTTGGGGTCGTTGAGCCAGCCGCCGGGTGAGGTGAAGTGGAAGCGGGGGCGGTGGGGGTCGCGCAGGGCGCGTTCGGCCGGCCCCTCGGCGGTGTGGCTGCCGGAGGGGAGGGTGAGGTCGTGGGTCATGCGGCGGTGTTCTCCGCTTTCTCAGTGGCGTCGGTGGCGTCGGTGGCCTCGCCGTCCGGCTGGTCGGTGGCCTTCAGGACGCGGCGGGCGATGTCGGAGGCGGGTGCGCGCAGATGGCAGCGCACCCAGTGGGGCTGTCCGTCGTTCTCGCCGACAATGTGGCGGACGGACTCGGTGCGGCTGCACGCGCCGTCCTCGCCGTAGGGGCAGGACGTGGGGTTGAGGATGGCCTCGCGGTGCTTGGCGCGCTCGACGGGGTCGTAGCTGCCGGCCCGTCCGGGGTCGGGTACGGCAGACAGCAGCAGGCGGGTGTAGGGGTGGGCGGGGGCGTCCATCACGGCCAACGCGTCGCCGCCCTCGACGAGTTCGCCGGCGAACATGACCATCGTGGTGTCCGCGAGGTAGCGGGCGGAGCCCAGGTCGTGCGTGATGTAGAGCATGGCGATGTTCCGCTCGTCGCGCAGGCGCCGCATCAGGTTGAGCACGCCGACGCGTACGGAGACGTCCAGCATCGACGTCGGTTCGTCGGCCAGGATGAGGCGTGGCTCCACCGCCAGCGCGCGGGCGATGGAGACGCGCTGACGCTGGCCGCCGGAGAGTTCGTGCGGGTAGGACTGGAGCATGTCCTCGGTCAGGCCGACCGTTTCCACCAGCTCGCGCAGCGCCTCCGGTGTGGCGGAGTGGCCGTGCAGGACGAGGGCCCGGGTGAGGAAGTGCTCGATGCGGTGGACGGGGTTGAGTGAGCCGAAGGGGTCCTGGAAGACCATCTGGACCTTGCGGCGGTACGCCCGTGACACCCGGCGCCGCTCGGTGCGCAGGATGTCCTCGCCGTCGAGCAGTACCTGTCCGGCGGAGGGCTGTTCGAGGCGGGCGAGGCAGCGGGCGATGGTGGACTTGCCGCTGCCGGACTCGCCGACCAGGGCGGTGATCCGGCCGGCCGGCAGGTCGAAGGACACGTCGTTGACGGCACGGACCCGGCGCCGGGACAAGACGGTGCCCACCTGGAAGTCCTTGGTCAGACCGCGTACGGACAGCAGGGGCTGGGTCATCGGGGGCCTCCCTGGGCACTCTGGGCCACCCATCGGCCGGGGGCGATCTCGCGCAGGTCGGGGATGTTCATGGAGCAGTCCGAGCGGTCCTCGGGACAGCTGACGTGGAAGCCGCAGCTGTCGGCGGTGCGCGGGGCGTCGAAGAGGCCGGTGAGCTCTTGGCGCGGGCCGGTCAGCGGCGGGAAGGCGTTCATCAGCGCCTCGGTGTAGGGGTGGAGCGGTCCCGCGAACAGGTCCTTGGCGTCGGCGAGTTCGACGATCCGTCCGCCGTACATCACGCCCATGCGGTCCGACAGCTCGATCATCAGGGACATGTCGTGGGTGATGAAGAGGATGGAGAAGCCCAGCTCCCGCTGGAGGTCGCGGATCTGCGCCATGATCTCCTGCTGCACGACCACGTCGAGCGCGGTGGTCGGCTCGTCCATGATCAGCAACCTTGGCTTCAGGGCCACGGCCATGGCGATGACCACGCGCTGGCGCATGCCGCCGGAGAGCTGGTGCGGGTACGCCTTCAGCCTTCCCGGGTCGATGCCGACCAGCTCCAGCAGCTCGCCGGCGCGCTCCCGCGCGGCCCGTTTCTTCATCCGCTCGTGGGTGGTGAAGATGTCGACGATCTGCTCGCCGATGGTCAGGACGGGGTTGAGGGAGTTCATCGCCGACTGGAAGACCATGGCGATTTCCCGCCACCGGAAGGCGCGCAGCTCGCGTGCGTCCAGGGCGAGGACGTCGCGGCCCTGGAAGCGGATGCTGCCCGCGGTGATTCCCGCCGGGGGCTTGAGCAGTCGCATCACCGCGTTGGCGATGGTCGATTTGCCGCAGCCGGATTCTCCGGCGAGGCCGAAGATCTCTCCGGCGCCGATGGAGAAGGAGACGTCGTCGGCGCCTACGACGGTGCGTCCGTCGCTGCGGTATTCGACGCGCAGGCCGTTCACCTCAAGTACGGGTTCCATGGCTCAGCCCCTCCTCTCACGGCGGGCACGGCGGTTGCGCAGCCTGGGGTTGGTGATCTCGTCGACCGCGTAGTTGACCAGGGCGATGGCGAAGGCGACGAGGGCGATGCACAGCCCGGAGGGGACGAAGGCCCACCATGCGCCGGTCATCAGCGCGCCGTCGTTGCTGGCCCAGTACAGGTTGGTGCCCCAGCTGACGACGCTGCTGTCGCCCAGGCCGAGGAACTCCAGGCCGGCCTGGGCACCGATGCCGAAGATCACGCAGCCGAGCAGCGTGGTCATCACCACGGACGCCATGTTGGGCAGGATCTCGCGGAACATGATCCGCAGGGGGCGTTCTCCGGTGACGACGGCGGCGGCCACGAAGTCCTTGCCGCGGATCGACTTGGCCTGCGCGCGCAGGACCCGGGCCGAGCCCGCCCATCCGGTGACGACGAGGACCAGGACCACGGTGGAGGTCCCGGGCGGCAGGAACGCGGCCAGGATGATGAGCAGCGGGAGGCCGGGCAGCAGCAGGAAGATGTTGGTGACCAGGGTCAGCGCGTCATCGACGACGCGGCCGAAGTACGCGGATGCGAGGCCGACGACGATGGCGACCGCGGTCGCCACGAGCCCCACGGTGAAGCCGACGAAAAGGGAGCTGCGCGCGCCCCAGAGGGTGAGGGCGAGCACGTCCTGTCCCTTGGCGGTCGTGCCGAGCCAGTGTGCGGCCGAGGGGGTCTGGCTGCCCGTGGAGTTGATGAGCGACGGGTCGCCGGGTGCCAGGACGGGTGCGAGCAGGGCCAGCAGCGCGAACAGAGCGAGCAGGATCAGCCCGGTCAGCGCCTTCTTGCTGTCGATGAGCTGGCGCAGCAGTCCGCGCCGGCGGGAAGCACTCGCGGGGGCCGTCGGCGTGGTGGCCGTGGCGATTTCGATGGCGGTCATGTCGGCAGCCTCCTCAGCGGACGCGGACGCGCGGGTCGAGGCGGACATAGACGAGGTCGACGAGGAAGTTCGCGATCAGTACCGCCGCCGTGATCGTCAGGAAGATGCCCTGCATCAGCGGGTAGTCCAGGCCCTGGACGGCCATCAGCAGCTGGTAGCCGATGCCGGGGTAGGCGAACACGACCTCGGTGAGCAGGGCACCGCCGACGACGAAGCCGAGGGCCATGCCGAAGTTGGTGACGGAGGGCAGCAGCGCGTTGCGGGCGGCGTAGCGGAACATGATCCGCGAGGGGCTGAGCCCTTTGGCCTCGGCCATGGTGATGTAGTCCTCGGCCGCTGTGGCGATCATGGTGTTGCGCATGCCGAGCATCCAGCCACCGATGGAGACCAGCACGATGGTCAGCGCCGGCAGCACCAGGTGGGTGGCGACGTTGGAGAGGAACTCGCCGTTGAAGCCGGGGGTCAGTCCGACGTCGTAGGCGTGCCGCATGGGGAACCAGCCGAGGCTCACCCCGAACAGGTACAGCGCGCCCATCGCCAGCCAGAAGTACGGGAACGAGCCGACGAAGATCAGCAGGGGCGGGAAGGCGGAGTCGAGGACGCCGCCACGCCGCCAGGCGGCGACGATGCCGAGCAGGTTGCCGAGCACGGCGGCGATGACGAGCGCGACGCCACCGAGGAGCAGGGTCCAGCCGATCTGCGAGCCGATCACCTCGGAGACCGGGGTCGGGAAGCGGGAGATGGAGATGCCGAGGTCGCCGGTGAAGACGCTCTTGACGTAGGAGACGTACTGCTCCCAGAGGGGGCGGTTGTCGAGGCCGAAGAGTTTCCGCAGCTGGGCTATCTGGTCGGGCTGCATGGTGCCCTGGGCCTGCGCGAACATCCGGGAGACCGGGTCGCCCGGCATGAAGCGCGGGAGAACGAAGTTCAGGGTGATGGAGGCCCAGAAGGCGAGCAGATAGAACCCCAGGTTGCGCAGGATCAGACGCACGGGTCGTGCTCCCTGTCGGTGGGGGGGGTGAACGTGTGGCTCGGTGCGCGGGGGCGACCACCCGGGGAGGAGGGCGGCCGCCTGTCCGCGGGCGGCGTCAGCCCTTGACGGGCTTCAGCGACGTGAGCACAAGGACCGTGCTGCCGTTGCGGTTGCCGAGGGTGGCGTACGGGTTCTCCTCGGTGGGCCAGCCGGTGAAGCGGGCGTCCGTGTACGCGCCCCACTCGGGGCCGGTGAACAGCGGGACGACGGGCGCGTCCTTGTCGTACAGCTCCTGCAGACCGTTCATCTGCTCGCGCTGCGCACTCTCGTCCGTGGCGGCGGCGAAAGCGTCGATGAGCTTGTCGGCCTTCTTGTCGCCGAAGCGGTGGTAGTTCTCCGTGGCCTGCTTGCCGACCGGCTGCACCATCTTGGTCGACAACACGCCTCGGAAGTACTCGTACGGCGTGGCGCCGTTGTTGCTCCACACGATGCCGGTGTCGAACGTGCCGGTGTTGTACGAGGACGAGACCGCCGACCAGTCGGGCGTCTTCACGGTGGCGGTGATGCCGACCTTCGCCAGGTCCTGCTTGATGATGTTGGCGACCGAGATCCAGTCGGAGGAGGCGGAGCCGACGGAGATGTCGAGGGTGAAGTTCTTGCCGTTCTTCAGCTTCCGCTTGCCGCCGCTCTCCTCGTAGCCGGCCGCGTCGAGGGCCTTGGCCGCCGCGGTGCTGTCGTACTTCGTCCAGGTGCAGGAGGCGGCCAGCGACGTGTCACGCCACTTGTCGTACGTACGGGCCAGGCCCGTGCAGTCGGCGGGTTCGGCGTAGCCGTTCATCGCGACCTTGGTGATCTGGTCGCGGTCGACGGCCATGCTGAGCGCCTTGCGGACGGCCGGGTCGTTGAACGGCGCCTTGGTGGTGTTCAGCTGCCAGTTGATCATGGCGCCGGTGGCCGGGAACCAGTAGTGGTTGTGCTTCGTGTCCTTGGCGACGAAGGACTTCTCGATGTCCGGGATGAACGACTGCGTCCAGTCCACCTCGCCGTTGGTGAAGGCGATGTTGGCGCTGTCGTTGCCGGAGAAGGCGAGCATCTGGATGCCGGCGATCTGCTGCTTCGCGGGCTGCCAGTAGTCGGGGTTCTTCCGCAGCTCGTACGACTGGCTCTGGAACTTCTCGATCTTGGTGTAAGGGCCGGTGCCGACCGGGTTCGGGTTGGTGAACTTCGCCGGGTCCTTCACCTTGGACCAGATGTGCTTCGGCAGGATGTAGTGGCCGCTGATCTCGTAGAACGCGGTCGAGAACGCCTTGTTGAAGGAGAACTTCACCATGTGGGCGTCGACCGCGGTGACCTTGTCGAGGTAGTCGAAGCCGCCGAGCACCTTCTTCTGGAGCTCGAAGGTGTAGACGACGTCGTCGGCGGTGAGCGCCTGGCCGTCCGACCACTTGACGCCGTCGCGCAGCGTGAAGGTGAGGGACTTGCCGTCCTTGGCCTGCTCCCACTTGGTGGCCAGCCACGGCGTGTCCTTGGCGTCGGCCATGCTGTGCACCGCCAGCGGCTCGTAGACCGACTGGAGGGTCATGGGGGCGGCCTGCGGGGAGAGCGGGTTGAAGTTGCGCGTGAACGTCGCCAGATCCTCGCGCGGGATGGTGAGCAGCTGGTTGCCGGAGGTGTCACCGGCGCCGGCGGCGCCCGAGCCACCCGTACAGGCAGACAGGACCAGGGCTGCGGCGGCGGTCGCGGTGACCGCTCTCAGGACGGCTCGGGGCCGCCGTGAAGGTATGCGGGAGGGTGCCATAATGGAGACTCTTTTCCTCTCTTCAACACACAGGGCGAAGACGGGATGGGATTCCTCGGCGGACTGATTAGTGGTCAGACCGACGAGCGTTCGAGCAGCGGGCAGTCGATCGTCACCCGATGGGTGTCGAGCGGCTGCCCCGCTGCGAGAGCGGCGAGCATGTCGACGCCTTTGGTACCCATGGCCTCGAAGGGCAGGGCGAGCGTCGTCAGCTTCGGCCGCAGATAGGCGGCGATGAGTTCCTGGTTGTCGAACCCCACCACGGCCACGTCGTGCGGGATGCGCAGCCCACGTTCCTTGATCGCGTCGTACGCGCCCATCGCCATCCGGTCGTTTCCGCAGAACAGCGCGGTCGGCCGGTCGCCGGGCGGGCGGTCCAGCAGTTCGCAGGCGGCGGTATAGGCGCTGTCGGCGGTCGCCCAGCCGGGGACGACGAGGGAGGGGTCGGGGGTGATCCCGCTCTCGCGCAGGGCACGTTCGTACCCTTCGCGCCTGCCGATGGCGGCCGGGATCGCCGGATCGAGGTTGATGAACCCGATGCGGGTGTGACCGGCGTCCAGGAGCCGACGGGTCGCCTTGTATCCGCCCGACACCTCGTCGGGCAGAATGCACGGCAGCTCACCTGCCGAGTCGTAGCAGTTGACGAGCACCGTCGGCACCTCCCGGACAGCTTTCGGGAGCGTGACGGCGCGGTGCCAGGTCGTGGCGTACAGCAGCCCTTCCACCCGGTGCTCCAGCATCTGGTCGAGCGCGGCGGCCTCCTGGGCGGGGTCGCCCTCGCTCGCGGCGATCAGCAGGAACCTCCGGTCACCCCAGGCGCGGCTCTGCGCGCCCGTGATCACCTCCCCCGCGAACGGGCCGGTCACGATCTCGGTGATCAGCCCGAACCACCCGCTGCGGTTCGCGGCCAGCGCCCGCGCCCCGGCGTTGGGCCGGTAACCGAGCTCGTCGATCGCCGCCAGGATCCGCCGACGGGTCTCCTCGGGGATGGCGGCGCCAGGCTTGTCGTTGAGGACGAAGGAGACGGTGGTCCGCGAGACACCCGCGCGGCGAGCCACATCGCTCATGGTCACGCGCTGCGTCCTGTTCGTGGCCACTTCCAGTCCCTTTCGGTCGGCCGGAGGCGAGACACCGCCACCGGTTTCGCGCTTTAATAACGCGCGTTACTTCCTTGTGGCAGGGAAGTTACGTCCGTCTTGATCGGCATGTCAATACCTGCGCAAGGGCTGCATCAGGCCATCGATCCCGATGCCCTTCGCACCCGGACTCTTCCTGAGAGAGGCAGACAGTCACCATGGCCCGACCCCAGGCCCCCGTCAGCATCACCGTCCTCGGCGAGTGCGTCGCCGACGCCTTCACCGACCCCGCCCGGTCCAGCTCCGACGAGCTCTCGCTGCGGGCCCTGCCCGGCGGCGGCCCCGCCAACACCGCTGTCGCTCTCGCCCGGCTCGGCACCTCCACCCGCTTCCTCGGGCGCTTCTCCACGGATGTCTTCGGCACCCTCTTCCGTGCCCGCCTCAGCGCCTCCGGCGTCGACCTGACCGGCAGCATGACCGCCCCCGAGCCCGGCACCCTCGCCGTCGCCGACCTCGACGAGACCGGCCAGGCCGCCGAGGTGGAACAGCTCCTGCCGCATGCCTGAACGTGGCATGTCCGTTCCCGCAGACAGGACTGCGCAGGGACCGCTCTGCGCCTCGCCGTACTCGCCGCGCGAGCGGAGGTGACCCATCTGAGACGCGTCGTCGAAGCCGCCGGCTGTCACACCGACAGCGACGGGACATCGGAACATGCTCAGCTGTCGGCGGTCCGCACCTGAGCCGCTGGACGTGACCCTCTTCGACCGCCCCAACGTCCTGACCACACGGACCACGGGGCACCACACGAGAGGACCGGGTGATCGCTCAGGGCAGTTTCCTCTCGGGGCAGTTCCTGGCTCCCACCACGACCTACATTCCCGCGCGCCGCAAACCCGGACGACCATCACATCGAACGCCTCGACCCACACGCGCCGACCGGAGCGCAGACCCGTCGACACCGCCGTGCTCGTTACCAGCGGCCTCAACATGGCCTCAATCCATGGCACTACCGCAGCACGACCCGCCAGAACAGGTCTCACCAGCTACCCACCAGCGCGCATACGTGCAGGTCAGGCGCCTACCAGCTGACGCAGACCGAACCGGCCCCACACTCACGAGCAGCGGATTCAGTCCGTTCAGGAAAAGTTGACGCTCCGACAGCCAGAAATGATTGTTTCCGCAGGTCAGGGGCCTACTTAGGTGGGGCGGGTGGGACTCGAACCCACGGCCGACGGATTATGAGTCCTTTGAGGATCTTGGCGGTCCTTGCCGATCAGGGCCGATTCAAGGCGTTCTTGCAGGTCAGGTGTGTGCGCCTGCGTCGGCCTTGAACGATCCTTGTCGATTGATTCCTGTCCTTGCGGTCCCTCCGTGGTCCCTACCGCTCCTTGAGGGCCTGCCTGATAGGGAATCCCGGACGTCGTTCCCGCTCAGCCGACACCGTCGAACCTTGGCGCAGCGGATTCCCCTTCCAGCGCACAGTGCGGCGCGCCGGACGACGAAGGGGCTCGGGCGGGCTCGGGGCCAGGCGGACGTCCGCCTGGCCCCCGCACCTCCGCCGTACTGCTACACGGCGAGCCAGACCACCTGGTCCGGCGCCAGCAGGCGACCTTCGACCGGGCCGGGTGGCAGCGCCTCGCCGTCGGCATGAGGTCCGGACGCCTGGTCCGGGCCTCATGCCGACGATCGGTTCAAGCCGCATGTGTCTCATTCGCGGGGATTGAGGCCCTACGTCGATTCCGCCGCAGCCAGCTACCGCTACACCGGCGACCAGCCCTGACACCAAACCGCCACACAGCACGACGGGGGCTCTGGCCAGTATGGCCGGGCCCCCTTCGCCCTCCTGCCTCTCGACCGCAGGCCTGCAGCACCGACTCGCCCCCCTCGGACACCTCGGCGGCCGACTCGACGAGTTGCCCCTCGAAGACGTCACCGACGCCCGCTCCTTCGCCGCCAGGGTCGCCGTAACGCGACCGCCCTTGGGCGACAGACAGAGTGAAATCCTGTCCGTGATTCCTGCGACCGGGCCCGGCCCTCGCCACCGCCCTGAACGACCCCGACGGTGCCTGTAGTTGCGCCCTTCTGACTACTTCTCACCTGCCCGGTTGCCGCCGGGTTCCTGGACCTGCCCAGCCTGTAACCCCAAGGGCCTCCTCACCGGCGTCTGGGCCATGCCCGCACACGGGACGCTGGGGGCGAAGCAACGCGGTTCGCGTCAGTTCAACCCGATTGGTCCATTCCAAGCCGTGATTTCGTTACCTCCCCTCTTTGACCCCGGTTGGGTGCGGCAGCGGCGGCCGAGGGGCGCCGCCCTAAGGGAAGGCAGCCAATGAAGGGGATTCTCCGGACGGCATTTGTCGTGGCGTCCGTTGTGGGCGCCGCGGTGTTCGGCGGAGTCGCGTCGGCCGACGAGGGCGACACGTTCCAGCGCGATTCCACCAACATCTCGACGTCGAACAACCTGGACCACAACTGTGGCCAGGTCCGCTACGGATTCTGCAACCAGACCAACACCTTCAACCCCGTGGTGCTTTTGAGCATCCGCGATCTGCTGCTGGGCAGTGGCGATGACGGTGACACCGGCAGTTCCGGCAGCAGCGGTTCCTCGGGCTCTTCGGGCAGCAGCGGTTCCTCGGGTTCCTCGGGCAGCAGCGGTTCCTCGGGCAGCAGCGGCGCATCGTCCGCCGGCTGACCACCACAGGGGCGGCAGCCCGCCCATGACGACGTAACGGAATCCGGACCCGGCGAACAACGGAGCGCAAGCGAATGACGGGCTCTCAGAGCAACTCTTCCCGGGTCCGGTCCGGACCGGCCACGGCGGTATTGGTCTCCGCCGCCGTGATCATGTTGGGGGCCGTGGCCTGGCACGTAGCGGCGGTGTTCCTTGCGCTCGCGCCGGAGAACGGGATCTCGCAGACGTACAAAGAACAGATCGACGCATATTCCAGACCCACATTCGCCAGGGACTGGAAACTGTTCGCTCCCAACCCCCTCCAGGAGAACACCGCGGTCTGGGCACGCGTCGAGTCGGAGTCTCCCGACGGCCGCCGCCGGGTGAGCAATTGGGTCGACCTCACCGGGCAGGACATCGCGGCTATCAGAGGCAACCCCGTGCCGAGCCACGCGCATCAGAACCTGCTCCGCCGCGCCTGGGATTTCTACGCGAAGACGCACGACCTGCGCGACGGTCGCCGCGTGGACCGGCGCGGTGACCTGTCGGAGCAGTACCTGAAGCGGATCGCGCTCCAGCGCCTCGGCCGCGGGGACAGCGGCGGCACTCAAACCGTCGCCATCCAGTTCCGGCAGCAGGTGACACCGGTGCAACCACCCCATTGGGACACGCGCGACGCGGGCACCGGTTTCATGGTCCGCGCGGCGGCTCCCGGGACGCAGCCCTGGTGGCCGGTGAGGGAACACGACTACGAAGGGCTGGGGCTGTGACCAAGCGCCTCACCGATCTCACCACACGTATGACCGTCCTCCTCGACCTCGCCACCCGGGCACGATTTCCCTACCAGGCCGCCACGGTCCGCATCGGCTTCTCTCTCGTCTTCGCGGCCTTCCTCGTCCGCGAATGGCCCCACCGCCGGACTCTCTACGGCGACCACAGCCCCTGGTCGCAGGAGATGGCTCTGCGCGTCATCGGCGAGGACCAGGCCTTCACCGCACTGGCCTGGTGGCCGGGCCACTGGTGGTTCGAGACCGTCTACCACGGCACCCTCCTGGCGGCACTGTTGCTCATGGCCGGCTGGCGCACCCGTGCCATGTCGGCGCTCTTCATGGTCGGCGTGCTGTCCCTGGAGTTCCGCGCCCCCTACCTGGGGGACGGCGGTGACAGCGTCTTCATCAGCATGGCGGTCTATCTCGTCCTCATCCGCTGCGGCGAGGTCTGGTCACTGGACGCACGCCGTCGGCGCACAGGTGCGGATGACCGGTCCGGTCCGTTGCTGTGGCAGCTGACGGGCGTACTGCTGGGACTGGTGCTCGGTCTCCCCGACTTCGGATGGGCGGGGCTGCTCTGGGCACTGTGGGCCGGATGCGGTCTGCGGTTCGCGGCCGACCGCTGGTTCCCCCAACACGAGGCCCGGACCGTGCTGGACGGTCTCGCGGCCATGCTGCACAACCTCGGAATGCTCGTCATCGCGGTGCAGGTCTGCCTCATCTACGCCACCGCCGGCTGGTACAAGATCCAGGGTTCGCGCTGGCAGGAGGGCAGCGCGCTGCACTACGCGCTGCACCTGGACCACTTCCGGCCCTGGCCCATGCTGTCCGATCTGCTGGCGGCCGGGATGATTCCGGTTGTCCTCCTCGCCTACGCGACAGTCGTGGTCCAGGTCGCCTTCCCCTTCACACTCGCCTCCCGGAAGATCAAGAACACCCTGCTCGCAGTGATGATGGCCGAGCACGCCGGCATCGCGGTTGTCCTCGGGCTGCCATTCCTGTCCGCGGCGATGATTGTCTGCGACACCCTGTTCCTGCCGACCGCGCTGTTGCTCTGGATCGACGCCCGTCTCAGCCGCAGAGGTCTTCGATCCGGGGGCGGCAGGAAGGTCCCGGCGGCCGTTCCCTCCATCCCTGAGGGCAGAAGGCCCGAGCCCGCGAAGGCACCGGCACCGTCCGGCGCGACCCGGCCCTGACACGGAACCATAGGCTGCCGCCGTTCCCGTGTCCGGGAACGGCGGCACGTACGTGTCCCGCCCAGGGAGGGACCCCATATGACCCTTGTGCCAATCGTCCGACGCGTGCCCACTCGGTAACGGGGACGGGTGAAGTTGTCGGCGTTCGCTTCAAAGTGGCTCTGGCAAGATTTTCGTAGTCGGAGATCATCTCGGTGCGACGGTCAGTCCGCCCGCAAAACGGGCAGCCTTTTGACTGTGTTCTGTTGAACTAACCGAGCTGTTACCGCAGTTGACGGCTGTGCTGGTGGTCTCGGTCGATGTTTCTGGTCCTGCCGTTGTGATGCAGGCTCGTACGAGATCCGGTGCTCCAGCAGGGTGTACGGGGTGCGGCACGCTGAGCGAGTGGGTACACAGCCGCTACGTACGGCGCCTCGCCGATGCCGCGCTGGGAGGCAGGCCGGTCCGCATCGACTTGAGCGTGCGCCGTCTGTACTGCGAGAACTCGGCCTGCCCGAAGGTGACCTTCGCCGAGCAGGTGCCGGGACTGACCGTGCGCTATCAGCGGCGCACTCCGCTGCTGCAGCAGCTGGTCGAGGCGGTCGGCGTGGTGCTGGCCGGCCGAGGTGGGGCGAGGATGCTGCGTGTCCTCAACATCAGGCTGTCGCGGTGCACCGTGCTCGCGCAGCTGATGCGGGTGCCGCTGCCGCCGCTGGTCACACCCCGGGTGCTCGGCGTGGACGACTTCGCGCTGTACGGCGATACCTACGGCACTCTCCTGGTCGACGCCGAAACCAGACTCCCGCTGACGCTCTGGGAAGGCAGAGACGCCGAACAGCTCAGCCGATGGCTGCGCGGACATCCGGGTGTGGAGATCGTCTGCCGCGACGGCTCGCTTACCTATCGACAGGGCATCGCCGATGGCGCCCCACAGGCGGTCCAGGTCAGCGACCGTTTTCATTTGTGGCAGGGCCTGTCCCGGCGCGTTCAGGAAATCGCCGCCACCCACCGCGGCTGCCTGCCGGAAGCTCTCCCTGCCTCCGGAGCGACCGAGCCCGAGCTCGCGAACACCGCGGCGACACAATCTGAGCCGGCGGACACTCCGGCCGCCCGGCATGCCCGTCGGCTCCTCGAGGCAGTGCACGCGCTGACCGATACCGGCCGCTCCTACAGTTCGGCAGCCCGCGAGCTCGGCCTCGACCGCCGCACAGTGCGCAAGTACGCCCGCGCCCGAACCTGGCACGAGGTGGTCCGCCGACCTCCGCGCCGCCCCTCCACCCTCGACCCGTACCTCGACTACCTGCAGCAACGCTGGGACGAGGGCGAGCACAGCGCCAAGGTCCTGCACCAGGAACTCCTCACCAAGGGCTACTTGGGCCACTATCAGCGCGTGAAGATGGCCATCGCACCGCTACGGCGCGGCCTGCCCCTGGACGAGCCACGCGAGCGGCCGCCCTCACCACGCGAAGCCGCCCGCTGGATCATCACAGCTCCCGACCGGCACGGCCCGCACACCGCGCAACGTCTGCAGCGGATACTCGAACACTGCCCGGAGCTTCACCGCACCCACGACCTGGTCCGTCAGTTCGCCGCCATGCTCGATGCCCGCGATGCCGCATCCCTGCCCAACTGGCTTGACACGCTCACGGCCAGCGGACTGGCTCCGCTCGCTGGTGCCGCCGCAGCTCTGCGCGAAGACCAGCACGCGGTCACCCAGGGGATCACCACTCTCTACAACTCGGGGGTCAACGAAGGCCGCATCACCGACGTGAAGCTCCAGAAACGCATTATGGGAGGCCGTGCCAGCGTCCCGCTCCTGCGCCATCGCGTCGTCCTGATCGCCCACCTCCGCCGCCGTTTCGCAGGCGGACTGACCGTCGCACCGAGATGATCTCCGACTACGAAAATCTTGCCAGAGCCACGTTCGGGTGTACGCCGACAGAAGTGACCGGCCAGTCGGCCAACGGGGCAATGATCCCGAGCGCGCCAGCTCCCAGCAGGGCGTTCACCACCCCAAGTTGCACAAGGCCTGTTGGCGACCGGCCCACCGGCCTAACCAGTCGAACCGCAGGGCTCCACGCAAGAGGGTCGCGTAACCCATCGGTGCAGTTTCCTCTTCGGGCCGTTTCCTTTATCCATCGGCCACCGCCGGGACCCTCTCTCAGCGGCTACCTGCCGCCAAGGAACACCAGAGGCGCCATCGGCACGCAGGCCGCCGACGCCCCTGGACGACATCACTGATCGAGCGACACGAAGGCGACAGTGCCCCACAACACGATGAACAGCCGACGTCGCCCTACCCGCGCCCACGCACCCGCCGTGCCGGTATTCCGCAATGCCTCCATTGTCGGCCCCGTACTCGACTGCCGCGCTGGGGGCAACAACCCGTGCCGCGCAACCCGCAAATAGGACAGCGAGTCGGCGTGGAGACACCGTCGGACTGGACACGGCTGCGTCGTCCCGGTCCCTGTCCGGTCCCTGGACCTTGCTATCGAGCCTCAGGGCAGTCGCCCGGACGGCGAGCGACAACCACAAGAACCTACTTCGCCGCAGGTCAGAGGGGTTGGAGCTCCCCCGAGCGCCAGCGGTCTCCAAACTCGCGAGCAGCGGATTCAGACATCGTTTCTTATGGCGTGATCGTTCGTTGTTCCGTGCATGACGGATCTGGTTGAGCGGTTGGTGCCGGAGGAGTTGTGGGTGCTGTTTCGGCGGGTGGTGCCACCGACTGAGGTGATACGTCCGCAGGGTGGCGGCCGGCGCCGGGCGGGTGACCGCGAGGCCTTGGCCGCGATCGTCTTCGTGGCGACGTCGGGGTGCACGTGGCGGCAGTTGCCGCCGGTGTTCGGGCCGGCCTGGCAGACGGTCTACCGCAGGTTCGCCCAGTGGAGCCGGGAGCGGGTCTGGGCCCGGCTCTACCGTGTGATCCTCGACGAACTCGGTGCCCGGGGTGAACTGGACTGGTCGCGGTGTGCGATCGACTCGGTCAGTCTGCGAGCGGCAAAAGGGGGCCTTTGACGGGACCGAATCCGACCGACCGCGGCAAACTCGGATCGAAGATCCACCTGATCTGCGACCGCAATGGACTGCCCCTGTCGTTGGGTATCTCCGGCGCGAACATGCACGACAGCCAGGGTCTGGAGCCGCTCGTCCGGGGCATCCCGCCCATCCGCTCCCGCCGCGGGCCCCGGCGCCGCAAGCCGGCGAAACTGCACGCCGACAAGGGCTACGACTACGATCACCTGCGCCGATGGCTTCGCAAACGCGGCATCCGCCATCGCATCGCCCGCAAGGGCATCGAGTCCTCACAGCGGCTGGGTCGGCACCGCTGGGTGGTCGAGAGAACCGTGTCCTGGCTGGCCGGCTGCCGCAGGCTCCACCGGCGCTATGAACGCAAGGCCGAGCACTTCCTCGCCTTCGTCGGCATAGCAGCGACCCTGATCGGTTACCGCCGCCTGAACACCCTGCTCACGGCCTGAGCCGGTCCTGCTGCACATCGAAACAGACCAGCCCCATGGACTCCGCCACGGCCGCCGCATAGGCCGACGCCTCCTCAGCCATGCTGAATCGCATGGGGAAGTAGATCAGTGGCCCGCTGGCTTCGTTGATCAGCGGGCCGGTCGACCAGGGGGAGGTGTCCTCGTCGTCCTCGTCCTCGTCCTCGTCGTCCTCGTCGTCCTCGTCGTCCTCGTCGTCCTCGGTGAGGTCGCACCACCGCTCAAGCAGCACGGCGACATACGCCGCGATGCGTTCGGACGGAGGCTCTTCCGACTCGCTGTCAATGTAGCGGTTGTACAGGTCACTGAAGACCTGGCCGGCAGTCTTGTCATCCGCCGGCCTCTCGCCTTCCCAGACAGCAAGGTCATAGCTCATGACCGGAGACTCTAATGCCTCTCTGCCAGCCATCAGAAACGACGTCTCAGTCCGTTCAGGCAAAGCCGACGCTCCGACAGCCAGAAATGAACGTTTCCGCAGGTCACAGCCCTGCTGAAGTGGGGCGGGTGGGACTCGAACCCACGGCCGACGGATTATGAGTCCTTTGAGGATCTTGGCGGTCCTTGCCGATCAGTGCCGATTCACGCCGTTCTTCCAGGTCAGACATGCTGATCTATATCAGCCCTGTGCAGTGCTTGCCGGTCTGTTCCTGTCCTTGTGGCCCCTCAATGGCCCCTGGCGCTCCTCGAAAGCCTGCCCAATACGAAATACGGGGCGCTTTTCCAGCTCAGCCGATGCGGTTAAACAATGGCGCAGCGGATTCCCCTTCCACCGCATAAAGGCTCCACCCCGGTACGGCAGCCGCACCTCGTGCGGTGAGCTGCAGGGATGCTGTTGATCGACGCGTTGTCGTGACCGGTTTGGCGGACAGCGAGGCGGCCGCTCCTGGATCGTTGCTCTGTGACAAGTCAACACCCAAGAACAGCCGCTGCATTGATGGTGGAGGCCCGGCGGGCCGATGAGGGCATCAACGTCCTGATGGAAGGCATCCGTGGCAGCCTCGCCCGGATCCAGCCCTGGCTGACCGCTGCCTGCTACATCCGGGCAGTCCTCTCCGACCTGCCTAAACGCAACGGTTGGACCATCGCGGAGTGGATCGGGCACCGCAGCCCGGACAGGGTCCAACGGCTGTTGAACCAAGCGTCCTGGGACACTGGTGAGGTGATGAGGGTCGTCCGCGGCTACGTCATAGAGGGCCTTGACGCGGCAGCGCCGGCCCGCAGCATGACGGTAGGGGCGCTGGATGAGACCGGCCAGGAGGAGAAGGGCCAGGCCACCGCGGGTGTGAAGCGCCAGCACATGGGCTGCGCCGACGGGGTCGCCAACGGGATCAACACCGTGCACCTGTCGTATGTCCGGGGAGACGCGGGTCATGCGCTGATCGGCTGCCGGCAGTGGATCCCGGCCGTTCGGCCGCGGCGCGGCCGCGCGCACTCGCGGTCCGCCTCCCGGACCCGGTGTAGCCGACGACGTCGGCCTCCACGGTTTCGGCATGCCGGACCTTCTTCCTTCTCTGCACCAAGTCAAGTTCAGTGGTGTGTGGTGGGGGGCCGATCATCCCGCCCAGCACTCTGATCGCGGCGCCGGCGCCGAAGACGACGGGCGCAGAGTGCGTGGGGCGGAGTGGATGAGCCTGAGCACGATAGGTGTCGTATTCGCAGGACAACTATCGCCATCCTCGTCCGGCATCCACACGCAGGTGCTCTTGGTCCGGTTCCGCGGGTCGCCGGGAAGCGGCGTTGTCGGTGGGCTCTGCCAGGGTGTGCGTCGTGGATGAACTGGTGGAGCGTGTCGACGATCAAGATCGTGTGCTGGGGTGGCGGTCAGCCGTCGGCAGGCCATCCGGGAAGGTTGGCTGCACCGGGTCGCCGTGACGGTGTGTCGTGATGAGCGTGGGCGGATCCTCGTTCACCGGCGGTCGGAGCAGCTGTCGCGCTTCCCCGGGCTCTACGAGGTCGTGGTCGGTGGCGCCGTGGATGTCGGCGAGTCCTATGAACAGGCCGCCGCGAGGGAGCTGGCCGAAGAGCTGGGCATTCGTGTGCTGCCGCGCTTGCTGTTCACGTTCCTCAACCGCAGCGGTTTGAGCCCTCACTGGCTCGGCGTGCACGAAGCCGTGGTGCCGGACACCGTGGCCGCCGATCCCGATGAGGTCGCCTGGCATGGCTGGCTGACCGAGCCGGAACTCGACTCGGCCCTGCTGGAGTGGCACTTCACCCCCGACAGCCACGAAACCTTCAGCCGGTATCTCGCGTTCCGGACCGCACAGTCCTGACCTTGCCCGCCTCGCGGGCTGGGTGAGCCTGAGCACGGTAGTTGTCGTGTTCACAGGACAACTACCGTGCGGGCTCTGACCTGCGCAAACGGACTGTTCCTGGCGATACACGCCACCGCTTGGAGGGGGTTGACGGCGTTGTTCATCTAGGGTGCGAAGGCACTTTTCACAGACGGCATAGTCCGTTGTCAGGCAAATGGGCCCGGTGAGTGGCACCTCCAAGGTCCTGTCTGGGGCTGGACGATAGCGCCCGATTTACGACCTTGCTTCGGTCGAAACATGCCTTGCGTCACCTACGGAGGCGGCGCCGGTTCTCCTCCGCCGACAGAAGCCCCAGCACCGCATGCGCCTGGTGATGGATGAACCACCGCTCTGCCAGGTCACGATCCACGAACCGCCCCAACCCCTTCTCCGCCGAAGAGGTGAGCTCGATCGCCTCCCACCCACCGTGCGACTCGGCGAACTCCCGGGCGATGTCGTTGAAGGAAGGCCCACGGAAGTAGGCCACAGCGGTGTTGGTGCTTTCCAGCGGCGTACCGGAGTGATCCGATAGCAGAGAGTCGGCCGCCTTCCGGGACTCGAAGTAGACGCTGATGGTCGCCTTGACCTCGTCCCGCATCACGTTGAGAACCTGCTGACGGTAGGTCCGTGGCTTCAGGCACTCTCGGTATGAGAAGTCGATGCGACTCCCATCCGTGCGGATCACCTCGAAACCGGGATACGGGCCGCGCTGAGGCGCCGCGATCGCGAAGGCCTCGACCCCAGAACCGATCTTGTCGTCCGCGTTGGGGTGCATGTCGAGGAGGTCCAGCAGCAACTGGTGATCATCCTCCTGATCCACGATGCTTCCCACGTTGTACCGGTACAGCACCTCCTGTACGGCCTCCTGCGCCGCTCCCTTCGTGCGATAACGACGCTGCCCAATCCAGAACTCCGCCACGAGCTATTCCCTTCGTCGAACTCCCGCTTCACCCTGCGACGCCACCGTGACCGCCGCCAGGCATTTTGGATACCAACGTCCAGGTTTGTATGTTTATTCCCGGCTGTTCGAGGCCCGAGTGTCCGGGTGGCGGTAAGAGGCCTTGCGGCAGCGGCGTGCCGTACGTGCCTGAACAGCCCGCGGATATCCGTCAGGAACGTACTCCTGAAGGCCACTTGCCGTACGTGCCTTCTCCAAACGGCCGGGGGCCCGTGATCAGGTGACGGGACGATCAGTCCCAAGGGGAAGGGCCGGTATGGGCCGGAGAACGGCGGGGGTGTTAGCTTCCTGCCCGTGTTAGAACACCAGGATGAGACCAGGGCGGCCTACGACGGGGTCGTCGAGCTCTATGCGTCGATGTTCACTAGTCGGTTGGAGACGCGGCCGTTCGCCCGGAACATGATCGGCACCTTCGCCGAGCTCGTGCGTGACACGGGGAACTTGCGGGTAGCCGACGTCGGGTGCGGACCCGGTCATCTGACGGCCATGCTGCACGACTTGGGGCTGGATGCCTTCGGGATCGATCTCTCCCCGGCCATGGTCGACCACGCTCGGCGGGCCCAGCCGACGCTGCGGTTCGACGAAGCACGAATGGAGGCCCTGCCGGTCGAGGACGGCGCGCTCGGTGGAGTGCTGGCCCACTACTCGATGATCCATACCCCACCTGAAGAACTGCCCGCGCTACTCGCTGAGCAGGTGCGTGTTCTGGCACCAGGGGGTCTGCTCCTGGTGTCCTTCTTCGGCACCGAAGGGCCGGAGCCGGTCCGCTTCGATCACAAGGTGGCGCCCGCCTATAGCTGGCCGGCGGAGCAGTTTGCCGAGTTGCTGGCCGAGGCTGGGCTCGTCACGATGGCTCGGTTGCTCCACGACCCAGCGTCCGAGCGCGGCTTCCTCGACACACACTTGCTGGCCCGCCGCCCGTAGCGAGACTGACCTGCGAGAACTCTTGAGTTAGTTCGGTCAACATGCCTGACGCCCAATCTGCACCCTAGATAACAAGCACGGTGCGAATCTCCCGACAGATGTCGTGTAACGCCGGAGGGAACTCGCAGGTCGGGGCGGCGTGGGTCACGACAAGTAACGCGCTCCGGCACAGTGGAACGAGGTCGTGGTCCTGGTCGGTGGCCATTCCGGGCATCCTCGCCGGAGCCGGTTCCTGTCCGCCAGGGCAGGAACCGGCTCCGGGTGGCCGCCGGGGATTCGTCCGGATCTCCGTGTCGATCGCCAAGGTGTTCGGCCGTAACGGTTTCTCCGTGGCGCTCGTGGCGCGGACCCAGAAGACACTGGACGGGCTCGCCGCGGAATTGCGTGAAGCGGGGATCGAGGCAGCCGGGTTCGCGGCCGACGTCACCGACCGGCCGTCCCTGGTCGCCGCGTTCGCCCGCATCAAGGAGCGGTTCGGCCAAGTCGACGTACTGGAGTACTCGCCCGCGCCGAAGACGTCCACCGACGCCATGATCGCTCCGTTGGACGCGACGGTGGAGAACCTCCAGCCGGAGCTGGACTATTACCTGTACGGCGGTCTCACCGCGGCACAGCAGGTGCTCCCCGAAATGCTCGAACGCGGCGCCGGCACCCTCCTATTCACCACCGGCGGGTCCTCGATGGAGGTACTCGCCGGGCCGCCGGAGTTCGGCAACATCGCCGTCGCCACGGCCGCCCTGCGGGCCTACGTGCTCAAGCTCACCCAGGTGCTCGCCGGCACGGGCGTGTACGCGGCACACGTGCCGATCTTCGCCTGGATCGGCTCCGGTTGCCCGGAAACCCAAGCCGACACCATCGCCGAGCTCTACTGGGACGTCTACACCAAGCGCGAGGGCGCCGAGCACCCCTACGACATCCGGTGACAGAACGCGCGCGAGAGTGAACGCCGACGAAGAGCACGGCATGCGGTGCGGGGCGCCACAGGCGGCCCGCACCACGTTCTGTCGGCAGAAGCCGGGGTTCAGGGGCCAGTTCGCGTCAATGGCGAGGGCGAGCGTCGGCGGGACAGCCGCGAAAGCCTCCTCAACCATGGCCGTAGGAGGCCGCCCGCTCCTACGACCGCTCCGCGCTTGAGGTGGAGGCGGACGGGGACAACGCGGGCCGCGTACCGGTCGAGGACAAGTCACCTGAGACACCCGTGCAGGTCACATAACACCCGTCCAGGACCGTTCCGACCGGCAGATCGTGCAGCTCGTCCCACCCGCCCCTGAAACACCCGTCCCTACGCGGCAAGGCGGACAACGCACTTGTGTTCATCGACCTCCTCCGCCAGGCCGCAGCGCGACCGCTCCCGTCCCGCGGCCGCCCAAGCCACGTCCATCGTCTGACCCCTACTCAGGTGAGTGTCAAGACCAACCTGCTCATCCTCGGCGGCAGTGGCCGCACCGGAATCCATGTGCTCACTCAGGCCGCCGCACGCGGCCACCGGGTCGCGCGCTGGTACGCAACCCCGACGCCGTCCAGGCTCCGGTCGGCGTCGAGCTGATCCAGGGCACGCCCTCGAACATCGACGACATCCGCAAGGCCGCCCAGGGCAGCGAGGCGGTGATCAGCGTGCTCAACAACTCCCGTGCATCCGACAACCCCTGGGCCAAGGCCGTCAGCCCGCCCACGTTCATGACCGACGCCACCCGCAACACCCTGACCGTGATGGGCGAGCAGAACATCCGCCGGATCGTCCTCACCTCCACGCAGAACACCGGAGACGGCCGGGCCTCGGTCAACCCGGCCTTCAAGGCCCTCATCAAGCTCTCCAACCTCAAGGCCACCTTCCACGACCACGACGGCGTGGACGAGGTCGTGCGCGCCTCCGACACCGACTGGACCCTCGTCCGGGCTGTCTTCCTCGCCGACAAGCCCGTCGGCACCCCGGTGCGGGCCACCGAGGCCGGGACCGACAAGCCGGGCACGCGGATCAACCGCGCCGACCTCGCCGGCTTCCTCCTGGACACCGTCGAGCAGGGCATGTGGATTCGCAAGGCGCCTGTCGTCTGGAACGCCGGACGCTGAATATCCCGGCCCGTCATGTCTGCGGCGATCGGAGGTCGGCCGTGTCCTCCGATCGCCGCCTTGGACGCCGGCGCCTGCTCTGATTGGTGGACGGCATCTGGGAGCGGCTATGGGGTCAGGGGCAGTCTGCAAGCTCCGGTCGGCCATCAGGAGCACGATCGGGAACCGAGTCCGGGAGGCATCATGCGGCACAGTGGGTGACTGAGGCGGCGAGCGATCGGCGGTTTCAACGCCTGGGTCGTGAGACTCCGTTCGTCGCGTCGGTGGGGGAGGTGGGTCCGTCGCTATCTCACCGTCGTCACGTACACGGGGGCGGCGGTCGAGACGAACGTTCAGCACTCCGGAACGCCTCGGCTGGACCGGGGACATCATGGCCTTCTCCCCCACCGCGTGCGCCACCTTCGACAGCGGCACCTTCCTGGACAGCTGGCTCACCGGCCTGCGCATCGAACAGCGAGACGACGGCGCGGTCCCCCTGGTGATCCCCGACGTACCGCTCGGCGACCTGCTGACGAGCGAGCCGCTGTTCGCCGGCAGCGTTGCGGGCTGGGGCGACGCCACAACCGTCGTACCGGCCGCCCTCTACGACGCCTACGGCCGACGAAGCGGGCTGAGCCGCCACTACGAGGCGATGCGCGCCTGGGTCGAGTTCACCGTCGATCACCTGGACTCCGACGGAACCTGGAGCGGCAACCTCCAACTCGGTGACTGGCTCGACCCGACCGCTCCCCCGGAGGACCCGTCGCTCGCCACCACCGACTCCTCCTTCGTCGCCACCGCCTTCGTCGCGCACAGCGCCCATCTGCTCGCTGACGCGGCCCGCGAACTGGGCCATGCCGACGACGCCGACCGGTACGCCGCCCTGCACCGGCGTACCGCCGACGCCGCCTGGCACAAGTGGGGCGACCACGCCCGCACCACCCAGACCGGATGCGCCCTCGCCCTCCAGTTCGACATCGTGCCCACCGCCGAACGCGCCGCGGTGGGTGACGCCCTCGCCGCGCTGGTACGCGCCCACCGCGGACGCATCGCCACAGGCTTCCTCGGCACACCCTTCGTACTGCCCGCCCTCACGGGCACCGGCCATACGGACGAGGCGTACCAACTCCTGCTCAACCCGGAGTGCCCGGGCTGGCTCTACCAGGTCGAACGCGGTGCCACCACCATGTGGGAACGGTTGGACGCCATCCAGCCCGACGGCACCATCGACGTCGAGAACGCGGGCGTGATGCTGTCGTTCAACCACTACGCCTACGGCGCCGTCGCCGCCTGGCTCTACCAGTCCGTCGCCGGACTGCGACCCGCCCCCGGCTATCGGACCATCGAGATCGCGCCACGCCCGGGCGGCACGCTCACCTCCGCCGAGGCGTCGATCACCACCCCGTACGGTCCGGCGTCCGTCGCCGGGTCGCTCAGTGACAGCACCCTCGCAGTGAACGCCGTACTGCCCCCGGCACGACCGGACGGTTCCTCCCACCCGAAGGCTGGCACTCCACACAGGCCACCAGCCTGCTCGGATCCGGAAGCCACCACCTGGTCCTATGCCCTGGCACCAGTCCCTGAACTCCGCCGTACATCAACTTCCCCTCCGCGCACAGTAGTTCGGCCTGCCGGACCATCGGCAGCAGCGGGGTGACGCCGATGCCGCCCGCGATGAACAGGTACGTCTTCGAAAGCACAAGAGGGTAGTGGTTGCGCGGTCCACCGACGCCAAGCCGGTCGCCAGGGCACAGCGTGCCGTGGACGAGCGCCGATCCGCCGTGTCCGTGCGGCTCACGCAGAACCGCGATCCACGGCCCGTGACAGCCCTGCCTCACCTGTCTGCGATGTCCTCACACGGACGTGGTCGGACCATGGACCACCGAGGGCCATGTCCGGAGGGAGGGTGTGCCAGTTCGAAGTGGCAGCTGGTTCACACCTCCTGCGCGGCCCCGGCCGGCTTACCGGGCGGACGGCTTCGGAAAACAGGCCACTGGCGATCCCGCAGGGCCGTTTCCTGTTCGGGCAGTTTCCTCGTCCCCCACCCTGCGAACCAGACGTACCGGCAGCCGTGCCGCCCTCTCTACTGGTCCGGCATTCAACGAACCGCCCCGGAGAAAGCGTCGCCTGGACACGACTACGCCCTCCCGGCCCCTGTACGGCCCCTGGGTCCCGGCATCGGCCCTAAGAGGGCGTCCGCCCAGACCGCGAGCAACACCCTCAATCATCTACTCAGCCGCAGGTCAGAGGGGTTAGAGCTTCCCCGGGCATCGCCCGACTCCAAACCCACGAGCAGCGGATTCAGTCCGTTCAGGCAAAGTTGACGATCCGACAGGACAAAATGAACGTTTCCGCAGGTCAGAGCCATGCTGAAGTGGGGCGGGTGGGACTCGAACCCACGGCCGACGGATGATGAGTCCGCTGCTCTTCTCCACGACGATGCTCCCCGGTTGCCAGTCAGGCGGCAGAGTGCGTCAGCGAACTGTTTCTGCTGGATACCGGGGGGCACAGTCTGGGCCAGCGTTTCCGAGACCAGATCCGGACCATTCGCGGGCCAGCGACCTGTCACCCATCCCGGCCTGCCTCGTTTGATGGTCAACGACGTGCTAGCCCTGTACCACCAGCACACCGGGAACCCGCTTGCGAGCTGCTCCCGCGGAAGCCGGGCTTCTTCCAGCAGCATGCGACGGGCACCCGGCATGCTCGCCTCGGGTCAGGTGCCCTTCTCCGCAGGTGATGCGCGAGCCGTCGTCCTACACCGCGCAGGCCCGGACGAACGCGTCGGCCAGTTCGGCGGGGCGGGTGAAGAGTGCCTCGTGGCTGCCCGGGGTCTCGATGAGCAGCGGGTTCTTGAGCCGCTGGGGAAAGCGGGGGGCCCAGGCCCACTCGCCGGGAAGGGAGAGGTCCTCGGTGGACAGGACATAGGCGGTGGGAATGTCGAGCGCGGCGAACGCCGTCGTGTCCGGCTTCTCGGTGAAGGTGCCCAGAGGCTGCGGGACGAGCAGGGAGTGGATCATGCGCTGGGTCTCCTCATCGGCGTCCTGCATGAACGCCTGCTGGAAGACCTCCAGGGGAAACGTCACCGTGTCGTTGCCGGAGGCGGCCGCCACGGCGTGGAACATCTCGCCGTAGTGCGGCGGGCAGGCGTCGATCAGCGACTCGCCGTCCTGCGGCACGAACGCGCTCCAGAAGACCAGGCGCCGTATCCGAGCCGCGAGCTTCGGCGCCGCGCCGGTCAGGACGTAACCGCCCCAGCTGTGGCCGACCAGGGTGATGTCGGTCAGCCCGGCACGTTCGACGTAGTCCACGAGGCTGTTCACACAGTCGGTGAGGGTGACGCCGCGCGGGTCGTCGTCAGCGCCCAGCCCGGCCAGGGTGGGGGTGTGCACCTGGTGGCCGGCGGCTCTCAGCTCGTTCGCGACCGGGCGCCAGGCCCATCCGCCGTGACAGGCTCCGGTCACCAGGACGAAGGTCTCGCTCATGTCGATCTCCATTGCTCGATAGGACACAGCCGGCTCACAACCAGCGTGGAATGTCCGGGAGTTCTCCCGCGACGTGCAGTTCTTCGGTTCCGCTCCGGCCGGTGAGCCAGGCGGCGACGGCGTACGGTGGTCCGCCGACCGTGGCGCCGGGGGCGGGCGTGCCGAGGACGAGGGTGTCGTGGCCGTCCGCCGCCAGTTCGGCACCCACGCCCGGGCCGAGGCGGGCCGACATCCACCCGGCCACATCGCCTGCGAGGGCCCAGGCGAAGTCGGGCGGCAGCGCGTCCACGCCGACGCCGACCTCCAGATCGACCAGGTGGATCCACACTTCGCGGGCCCGCAGCCACGGCACTTCCGACGCCTGGATCTCGCGGCCCTGCGCGCTGACGACGGTGGCCGACCAGGCGTCGGCCGAGAGTGCCTCGGCGGCTTCCCGGAAACGGGTGGCGGACTCCCGTATGTCTGCCTGCTGTTCGCCCAGGGGGCGTCCGGCGCCCGCCTCGATGTCCGTGGCTCGTTGGTCCGGCGAGGCGTACATGGGCGTACGGATCCCGGTCCGGGCCCAGGTCAGCAGGTTGACCAGGGCGTCGGCGTTGCGCGCGAGGTGGGTGAGGAGGTGGCCGCGGGTCCAGCCGGGGAGGGCGGACGGCTCGGTCACCGCGTCGGCAGGCAGCGCGTCGACCGCCTGCCGCAGCGCGAGCTGCCCCGCCTCGGCCCAGGCCCGAGACCGCACGACGGAGACGGGAACGGGAACGCGGAAGGGAACGGGGACGGGGACGGGGACGGTCACAGCTTGTCCTCGACGACGGTGTTGACGCACTCCCCTATGCCCTCCACCACGGTCCGTACGACCTGGCCGGGCTTCAGGAACACCTTGGGATCGCGGGCCGCGCCGACCCCGCCCGGTGTACCGGTGAGAACGAGGTCACCCGGCTCCAGAGTCGTGAACGTGCTGAGGTACATGGCGATGTCCGCCGGGGTGAAGAGCAGGTCGGACGTGCGCGAGCGCTGCATGACCTCGCCGTCCACGTCCAGGCGGATCTCCAGGTCGGCCGCGTCGTCGATCTCGTCGCCCGTCACCAGCCAGGGCCCCGCCGGGGTGCTGGCCTCCCACGCCTTGCCCTGCAGCCACTGCGGGGTGCGCCACTGCCAGTCCCGCATGGAGATGTCGTTGACGACGGTGTAGCCGGCGATCGCGGCCGCCGCCTCCTCCTCGGTGGCCCGGCGGCGCAGCCGGGAGCCGATGACGAAGCCGAGTTCGGCCTCCCAGTCCAGTTGCTCCGTCTCGCCCGGGTGGACGATGTCGTCGCGGGCGCCGAGCAGGACGTTGGCGAACTTGGCGAAGAGTGCGGGGTGCGACGGCATCTCCCGGCCCATCTCCGCGATGTGGGTGCGGTAGTTGTGGCCCACGCAGAAGATCTTGGCCGGGGTCGTGACGACCGGGGCGAGGTCGAGCGCGGTCACGTCGTGCGCCGGCCCGTCGGCGGCGGCCGCGTGGGTACGCCAGTCGGGGCGGCGCAGCAGGGCGGCTACGTCGGGGGCACCGGTCTCCACGGCCCTGGCGCCGTCGAGGCGGACGGCCGCAGTACCGGCGGCGGTGCGGATGGTGGCGAGCTTCATGCGCGGGTGCTCCCGGAGTTCCCAGCCGTGTGCGGCTTCTCGGTGGTTTCGGTGCGGGCGAGGTTGAGCGCCTCGTAGAGGGGCGCGTCGCCGAAGGTGAACAGGTCGAGCTGCGCATGGGCGGCGATGGTGAGCGCGCACCAGGAGGGAACGGCGATCAGGTCGCCGGCGGCCACCTCGATCACGCGGTCGTCGAGGGTGACGGTGCCGGTGCCGCGGAAGACCTGCCAGACCGAGGAGCCCACCGTGCGGCGGGTGGCGGTGGCCGTGTGCGGGCGCAGGCGGTGCATCTCGGTGCGCAGGCCGGCCAGGGCGTCGCGGCCGGTGGCGGGGTTGGTGAAGCGGATGCCGGCGTGGCCGGGCTCGATGACGCCGGGGTGTCCTTCGTCGGCCAGCTCCAGCTGGGCGGTGAGGGCGTCGTCGGTGTCGGCCCAGCGGTAGGCCATCAGTGGGGAGTCGGGGCTGTCCTCGGCCGCTATCGGGAGCCGTCCGGGGTGGCCCCACAGCCGCTCGTTGCGCGACCGGGTCGGGGTCGAGCGGTCCGACACTCCGTCCTCGCCGAACTCGAAGAACCCGGCGTCCAGGCGGTGCACGAGCGGGATGTCGAGGCCGTCGAGCCAGACCATCGGCGCGTCGCCGACGTGATGGTGGCCGTGCCAGTGCATCGACGGGGTGAGCAGCAGGTCGCCGGGCCGCATCTCCACGGCGTCGCCGTTGACGACCGTCCACACGCCCTCGCCCTCCAGGATGAACCGGAACGCGCCCTGCGAGTGGCGGTGCGCGGGGGCGACCTCGCGCGGGCCCAGGTACTGAATCGCCGCCCAGAGATTGGGAGTCGCGTACGGCCGTCCGGGCAGGCCGGGGTTGGCGAGGGCGAGGCCGATGGCGCGGCGCTCACCGCCGCGCCCGACCGGCACCAGGTCTCCGGACCGGCGGGCGAGCGGCAGCAGGGTGTCCCACTGCCAGACGTGCGGGACCGCTTCGGGCTGCGGGGTCATCGGCATGAGGGTGCCGATCTCGGTCCACAGCGGGATGAGCCCGGCTGCCGCGAATCCGTCGTACAGCTTCCGGAGTTCGGGGTCCGTCTCCTGCGGTGCTATGACGGGCGCCATGCCGTCGGTGTCACTGGTCATCGGGGGTTCCTTCGGCGTCGAGCCGGCGCGTGATGTCGGCACGCAGCGCCTTCTTGTCGATCTTTCCGACCTTGGTGGCGGCGAGTTCGGGGACCGTCACCAGCCGGTCCGGGAACTTGAAGCGCGCGATACCGGCGCGCTCCATGACGTGGTGGACGTCGTCGAGGGTGACCGTGCGGCCCGGTTCCGGTACGACGTAGAGGCAGACGCGTTCGCCGAGCCGGTCGTCGGGCATCGCCACGGCGGCGGCGCGTGCGATGCCGGGGGTCTGGTAGGCGAAGTTCTCGATCTCCTCGGCGGAGATGTTCTCCCCGCCCCGGATGATCATGTCCTTGTCGCGGCCCTCGACGACCAGGTTGCCGTCGGGCAGCAGCCGCACGATGTCTCCGGTGCGGTACCAGCCGTCCTCGGTGAACGCGCGGGCGTTCTGCTCCTCGGCCCGGTAGTAGCCGCGCGGGGTGTACGGACCGCGGGTGAGCAGCACACCCGGGGTCCCCTCCGGGACGGGGTTGCCCAGCTCGTCGACGACGAGGATCTCGTCGTCGTCGCACATGGGGCGCCCCTGGGTCGTACAGATGACGTCCTCGGGGTCCTCCAGGCGCGTGTAGTTGAGTAGCCCCTCGGCCATCCCGAACACCTGCTGGAGTGTGCAGCCCAGCTCGGGACGCACCCGGCGGGCCACGTGGTCGGCGAGCCGGGAGCCGCCGACCTGCAGCAGACGCAGTGAGCTCAGGTCGGTTCCGGGGTGTTCGCGATGGTGGTCGAGCCAGCGCTGGGCGATGGCCGGGACCAGGGCCGAAGCGGTGACGCCCTCCTGCTCGATCAGCGGGAACGCCTTCTGCGGGTTGGGGGAACCCAGCACCACCCGGCCGCCGTTCAGCAGTACGCCCAGCAGGCCCGGGCAGGCGAGCGGGAAGTTGTGACCGAGGGGCAGTGCGGCGAAGTAGACCGTGTCGGCGCCGAACGCGCAGACCTCGGCGCTGCGGCGGGCGTTGTAGAGGTAGTCGTCGTGCGTGCGGGCGATGAGCTTGGGCAGCCCGGTGGTCCCGCCGGAGAGCAGGAAGACGGCGATCGAGCGGCTGTCGGGCCGGTACGCGTCCACGGCGGCCCGGTCCTCGGGCGTGCCGGGCGCGGCGCACAACTCCCGCAGGTCCACGGCGTCGTCGTCGGGTTTGTCGCCGAGTACGAGGATGTGCCGAAGGGTGGGCGAGTCGTCGGCGACCTCGAAGGCCATCGACTGGTGGTCGTGGTCCTTGAGGACGTCCGGCACCGCGATGGCCACGGCCTCGCTGTGCTCGACGAGGTAACCGATCTCGTGTCTGCGGTGCCCGGGCAGTGCCATCACCGGGATGACGCCGAGACGCAGACAGGCGTAGGTGAGGATCACGAACTCGGCGGTGTTGGGGAGTTGCACCACGAGCCGGTCGTCCGGGCGGAGCCCGAGGGCGGCCAGGCGGAGGGCCACGGCGTCCGCCCGTTCGGCGAGTTGCCGGTATGTCAGCCGCCGGTCGCCGTCGACGAGCGCGACCGCGCCGGGGGCGGCGTCGGCGGCGGCGTGGAGCCGGTCACCGATGGCGTGACCTTCCCAGTAGCCCTTCGCGGTGTAGCGCTCGGCGTATTCCGCGGGCCAGGGGACAGCGCCGTTGCTGCTCGGCCTTGGCATGATCGTTCTCCTCAGGTGCGGTCGGCCGTGTGCACGATCACGGCGTCCAGGGCGATCAGCCCGTCGGCGGTGAGGCGCAGGGGGTTGATCTCGATCTCGGCGGTGTCCGGACTCGCGGCCAGGGCGGCGGCGAGCGACGACACGACCCGCCCGAACTCGGCCCGGTCGAGGACCGGCCCGCCGCGCCAGCCGTCGAGCAGGGCGCGCGCTGCCAGGTCGTCGGGCATCC